>CAMACY010000054.1 GCA_945831585.1 uncultured bacterium
CGAACGCAGAAAAAAACAAAACGACGTTCCTCCCCAAGGGGTGCGGGCGAAGCCTCAGGCTCGGCGGCGGCGGGCAGCCAAACCGGCCAGAGCCAGCAGCGAAAGGGTTGCCGTGGTGGGCTCGGGGGCCTTAATAACTAACTGGACGGAGTCGGGACCATAGGCGGTGTCATTATAAATGTACCCGAACTGTCCGTTCTGCAGCCCCTCGGCATTCGCTACTTTGCCTACGCATTGATAACCCTCCAAGTTGTTAATGATGAAGGTTTTGCTGATATGCGAATCACCGAAGTTCCAAATGCCGCTATCGCCTTTACCGGTCATCAGGGTGCGGGTGACCACATTGCCGGGTGCGGCTGCTAATGTTGACAATTGCTCCGTAGTCAGGCTGGCAGAGAGCGTGATGGATGTAACTTTTTGACCGAAGTTGAGATGGCTGCTGGTGGTGATGCTGCCGGCCGTGCCGAAATCGATGGTGAACGAGGTGGGGAACGGCTTGTTAGTCTTCTC
The DNA here is from genome assembly GCA_945831585.1 of uncultured bacterium. Taxonomy (GTDB): domain Bacteria; phylum Verrucomicrobiota; class Verrucomicrobiia; order Verrucomicrobiales; family Akkermansiaceae; genus Akkermansia. Next base: position 511 of record CAMACY010000054.1, read on the forward strand.
ATCGCCCACAACATTCACTTCGTGCAGGTAGATGGCCTGATTCAGCTTAAAGGAGGGGGTGGTCTTATTGCTGTCTCGTGAGGGATCAAACACGAGATTGTATGTGGCATCATTCTCGGTGGTGAGCGTCGTGACAACGCTTCCGGGAGCCCTATTAAGACGAGTACCATTATCCTGTGCCAGATACGGAGTGCAGCCGTCTTCTTTCTTTAACAGATCGTCTCCGTCTGCACCACCCCAGTAAATGAGATCAGTAGCAGCGGACGCCATCCCGGCCAAAGCCATGAGCGCAAGAATTGACTTTTTCATGTGTGTATGAATGGATGATATGTGTTCCAGCAGCTCGCGAAAGGATGCCCTTTTTTCCTAAACTCTCCCGGAACCGGGTGACCGACTCCGAAGCTGCTGAGCGCGGTTTACAGCATTGTGAATGCTGTAGGTGCCGAAAAGCTTGATTGCTTTGATTTTCGGGAATTTCGTGCGTAGGTATATCGGGCGTACGGAGCGGGAAAAACGTTCATAATAGTATATTTTGCTTGCTACAGCATTCACAATGCTGTAGTTCTGCGTCTCCCGAGTGAGGTCGCAGAACGCAAAGCCCCCCTCTTCCGCAGGGAAGAGGGGGGGCTGTTCAAAACGCTGTGTACGAGCTCTTAGGCCTTGCCGCCGTGGAACTCCTGCAGCGAGCGCACCTGCGGCACCTTGTTCTTGTTGTGCAGAATGGCATCCGCACAGGCGGCGGCGCTGGAGAGATCCGTGCAATAGGGGATGTTGTTGTTGACCACGGCAGCGCGGATGGCCACCTCGTCGGCGCGGGCATCGTGCGAGCCCGGGCTGTTGATGGCAAAGACGATTTCGCCGTTCTTGATGCGGTCGACAATGTGCGGGCGGCGCCCCTCCAGCACCTTGTAGGCGCGCTCGCACTCAATGCCGTTCTGCAGCAGGTGAATCATCGTGCCCTTGGTGGCGCAGATGTCGAAGCCCGCCTTGGCGAGCTTGCGCGCGATGGGGGCGATGATGGCCTTGTCGCGGTCGTTGACGGAGATGAAGATGAGCCCCGACTTGGGCAGGGGATTGAAAGCCGAAATCTGGCTCTTCATGTAGGCAATTTCCGGGTCGGCATCAATGCCCATCACCTCGCCCGTGGAGTGCATCTCCGGCCCCAGCACCACATCGATGCCGGGGAAGCGGTTCCAGGGGAACACGGCCTCCTTCACCGTGTAGTAGGACGGCACCACCTCCTTGGTGAAGCCCAGCTCCGCCAGGCTCATGCCGCTCATGACCTTGGCGGCGAGCTTGGCCAGCGGTACGCCGATGGACTTGGAGACAAAGGGCACGGTGCGCGAGGCGCGCGGGTTCACCTCGATGACGTAGAGCTCCTCGTCCTTGATGGCGAACTGGCAGTTCATGAGCCCCTTGACATTCAGGCGGGCGGCCAGCTCCTTGGCGGCGCGCATCATCTCCTTGTGCATGCCCATGGAGACGCGGTTGGGCGGAATCATGCAGGCCGAGTCGCCGGAGTGGATGCCCGCGGGCTCCACATGCTGCATGATGGCACCCACCACGCTGATGTTGCCGTCGGCGATGACATCCACATCAATCTCCATGGCGTGTTGCAGGAAGCGGTCGACCAGCACGGGGCGCTCGGGCGAGGCGTCGACCGCCTCGCGCATGTAGGTGCGCAGCTCCTGCTCATCGTACACAATCATCATGGCGCGACCGCCCAGCACGAAGGAGGGGCGCACCAGCACGGGGAAGCCGATGCGCTTGGCCACCGCTACCGCCTCCTCCTCGTTGGTCGCGGTGCCGGCCTCGGCCTGCTTGAGACCGATTTCATCCAGCAGGGCGGAGAAGTACTTGCGATCCTCGGCCAGCTCGATGCTGCGCGGGCTGGTGCCGATGATGGGCACGCCGTGCGCCTGCAGCGCGGCGGCGAGGTTCAGCGGGGTTTGCCCGCCGAACTGGACAATGACGCCCGTGGGCTGCTCCTGGTCGCAAATGTTGAGCACGTCCTCCAGCGTCAGCGGCTCGAAGAAGAGCTTGTCGCTGGTGTCGTAGTCGGTGGAGACAGTCTCGGGGTTGCTGTTGACCATGATGGTCTCATAGCCCAGCTCCTTGAGCGCGAAGGAGGCATGCACGCAGCAATAGTCGAACTCAATACCCTGGCCGATGCGGTTGGGCCCGCCGCCCAGGATGATGATTTTCTTCTTGTCGTTGGGGCGCGCCTCGTTCTCCTCGCCGTAGGTGGAGTAGTAGTAAGGGGTGTAGGCCTCGAACTCGGCCGCGCAGGTGTCGACCAGGCGGTAGGTCGGCAGGATGCCCTTGGCCTTGCGCTCGCTGCGGATGTCGTCCTCGCTGCAGCCGCGGGCGAGGGCAATCTGGCGGTCGCTGAAGCCCAGGCGCTTGGCCTCGCGCAGGTCGAGGGTCTTGAGCCGCATGCCTGCCTCTGCCAGCTGCTGCATCTGGTCGAGGAACCAGGGGTCGATCTGGGTGAGGTCGTGCACCTCGTCCAGCGTGAAGCCGTGGGTAAAGGCGGTCTGCAGCCAGAAGATGCGCTCGGCGGTCGGCACGGCAATCTTGGCGGCAATCTCATCGCGGCTGGGGTCCTTCGGATCCTTGAGGTCGAAGCCGAAGCCCCAGCGCCCGGTTTCGAGCGAGCGCAGCGCTTTTTGGAGGGATTCTTTGAAGGTGCGGCCGATGCTCATCACCTCGCCCACGCTCTTCATGCTGGTGGTCAGGCGCTCATCGGCTTTCTTGAACTTCTCGAAGGTGAAGCGCGGCACCTTGGTGACCACGTAGTCGATGGAAGGCTCGAAAGAGGCGGGAGTCTCGCGGGTGATGTCGTTGCGCAGTTCGTCGAGCGTGTAGCCGATGGCGAGCTTGGCGGCAAGCTTGGCGATGGGGAAACCAGTGGCTTTGGAGGCCAGCGCCGAGGAGCGGCTGACGCGCGGGTTCATCTCGATGACAATCATGCGCCCCGTCTTGGGGTCGACGGCGAACTGGATGTTCGAGCCGCCGGTCTCTACGCCGATTTCGCGGATGACGGCGAAGGAGGCGTCGCGCATGATTTGGTACTCGCGGTCGCTGAGGGTCTGGATGGGCGCCACGGTGATGGAATCTCCCGTGTGGACACCCATCGGGTCGACGTTTTCGATGGAGCAGACCACGACGCAGTTGTCCTTGCGGTCGCGCATGACCTCCATCTCGTACTCCTTCCAGCCGAGCAGCGATTCCTCGATGAGCACCTCGCTGACGGGGGAGAGGTCGAGCCCGCGCAGCACGATTTCCTCGAACTCGGCCTTGTTGTAGGCGATGCCGCCGCCCGTGCCGCCCAATGTGAAGGCGGGGCGGATGATGACGGGGTAGCCGCCGATGGTGTCCTTCTGCACCTCCCAGGCCTCGGCCAGGCTGTGTGCGGTGCCGGAGGCAGGTACATCGAGCCCGATGCGGATCATGGCGTCCTTGAAACGCTGGCGATCCTCGCCCTTGTCGATGGCGTCGGCATTGGCGCCGATCATGCGCACGCCGTGCTTCTCCAAGACCCCGGATTTGTGCAGCGCCATGGCGCAGTTGAGCGCCGTCTGCCCGCCGAGGGTGGGCAGCAGGGCATCGGGCTGCTCCCGCACGATGATTTTCTCCACATATTCGGGCGTGATGGGCTCGATGTAGGTGTGGGGAGCTGTCTCGGGGTCGGTCATGATGGTGGCGGGGTTGCTGTTGACGAGCACCACCTCATACCCCTCCTCGCGGAGCGCCTTGCAGGCTTGGGTTCCCGAGTAGTCGAACTCGCACCCCTGACCGATGACAATGGGGCCGGAGCCAATGACGAGAATCTTGCGGATGGACGTGTCTTTAGGCATGGTCAGTGTAAACTTGCAGATATATGCCACAGCGCCGCCCAAAATGCAAGGCTAATCTCATGCCGCCCCGCAAAAAGAAACGCCCCCGGCAGGGTACTGCCGGGGGCGAGGTGGAAAAGGACGCGTGCCGGGCTCAGGCGATGATGCCGAGTTCCTTGCCGGCCTGGGCAAAGGCGGCGATGGCGCGGTCGAGCTGCTCCTCGGTGTGCGCGGCCGAGATCTGCGTGCGGATGCGGGCTTGCCCCTTGGGCACCACGGGGTAGAAGAAGCCCATGGCGTAGACACCCAGCTCCAGCAGACGGTCGCTCATCTTCTGCGAGAGGGCGGCGTCGCCGATCATGACGGGCACGATGGCGTGGCCTGCGCCGGCGAGGTTGAAGCCGCACTGCTCCATGCCCTTGCGGAAGTAGGCGGCGTTGTGCTGCACCTTCTGCGTGAGTTCGTTGCTGCTCTCCAACAGGTCGAGCACCTTGATGGTGGTGGCGGCGATGGCGGGCATGACGCTGTTGGAGAAGAGGTAGGGACGAGCCTTCTGGCGCAGGATGTCCACAATCTCCTTGCGGGCGGCGACATAGCCGCCGGAGGCGCCGCCGAGCGCCTTGCCGAAGGTGCCGGTGGTGATGTCAATCTTGCCGAAGAGTCCGCAGTGCTCGTGGGTGCCGCGCCCGCGCTCGCCGAGGACACCCGTGGCGTGCGACTCGTCGAAGTGCACCAGCGCGCCGTATTTCTCGGCCAGTGCGTGGATCTTGTCGAGGCTCGCGATGATGCCGTCCATGGAGAACACGCCGTCGGTGGAGATGAGGATGGTGCGGGCGCCGGCAGCCTTGGCCTCCTGCAGCTTGGCCTCCAGGTCCGCCATGTCGTTGTTGGCGTAGCGGTAGCGGGCAGCCTTGCACAGGCGCACACCGTCGATGATGGAGGCGTGGTTGAGCGCATCGGAGATGATGGCGTCTTCCTTATCCAGCAGGGCACCGAAGAGACCGCCGTTGGCATCGAAGCAGGAGCCGAAGAGGATGGTGTCTTCCGTGCCGAGGAAGGCGCTCAGGCGCTCCTCCAGCTCCTGGTGCAGGGTCTGCGTGCCGCAGATGAAGCGCACGGAGGCCATGCCGAAGCCCCACTTGTCGATGGCTTCCTTGGCGGCTTGCTCCAGCACGGGGCTGTTGGCCAGTCCCAGGTAGTTGTTGGCGCACATGTTGATGACCTTGCTGCCATCCTTCAGCCCCACCTCGGAGAACTGAGGCGTGGCGATGTAGCGCTCCTGCTTGAAGAGCCCCGCTGCCTTGAGGCCGGCGAGGTCTGTGACCAAACGGTTCTTAAAATCGGTGTTATACATAGCGATGCCGGGTCCCTACGACCCCGCGCGGATTGTACCCCCCTGTGTCTGCGCTGTCAATGCCCGAAAAGGTGCTGCCGGGGCTCTTTTGTTCGTTTTTCAATTTATTTTTTGAATTTTTGAACAAATGGCGGCACGGGGGTGTCTCTCCTATATCAGTCAACGCACCCGGCAGCCGGGGAAGGAGAGAGCTTCGAGCTGCCATTTAAGGGAAGGGCTGAGTTTCATAAGGTAGTAAGTGAGGTGCCGGAGACCGCATGGTTTCCGGCACCTTTCTTCGCAGCCTCGTTCGCGTCGTGAGCGTGTCGGTCGCGGCTCAGCGGGCGTGAAAGCGGCGTTCGATTTCGCTGAGGGCAAAGGGCAGCAGGGTGGGGCGGCCGTGCGGGGTGCAGTAGGGGATTTCGCAGCGCAGCAGCTCGCTGAGCAGGCGTAGAGGTTCGCGCAGCCAGGGTGCGATGTCCTCCCGGAGGGCGTAGAGACGGGAGAGACGCAGGGCCAGCAGCTCAAAGGGATTTTTGTCCTTGGCTCGCGGGAAGCGCAGCTCACCGGAGGTGAAGGCGCTCAGCAGTTCGCTGAGGAAGGGGGCGGCCTGCTGCAGGGGGAGGATGGCGGGCACGGCCTCGATGCGCAGGGTGTTGTTCCCGAATGCGGAGACGATGTAACCCGCGTGTTGCAGCTGCTCGCTCACCTCGTTGACGATGCCGCGGTCTCGCGGGTCGATTTCCAGCAGCTCGGGGCTGAGCAGGCGCTGGGCGGTGAGGGGGTGGCGGTTGCTCTGCATGAGGCGCTCGAAGATGATGCGTTCGCGCGCCGCGCGGGGGGACATGAGCACCAAGCCCTCGCTGTTTTCAAACAGGCAGTAGCGCCCGTGGAGCAGACCGAGCTCGCGGAAGCGGCGCAGCGCGGGGTCGGGCGCCGCCGCCGGCAGGGGCGAGAGGGGGGGCGCCGCGGGTGCCGCTGCAGAGGGCGCAGGGCTCGCGGTGCTTGGCGCCGGGGGGCGTGGCGCAGCGGGGGGGAGTTGCAGCTCGCGCTGCTGCGGCTCCAGCACGGGGCGCAGCACCAGCGGCACATGCTGTGCCGGGGGGGCGCCGGTTGGGGCGGGGGGGGCTGATGGGGTGGTTGGCGTTGGGGCAGGGCGGGGGGCTGCCGGTGCCGTCGCTGGTGCCATTGTTTGTTGCGCCGGGGGCTCCTCGCCTTCCGCCGCACTGCCGCCGCGGGCGTGCGCGGCCAGGGTTCCGGCCACGGCATCCATGACGGCGAGGCTCAGCTCGCTCTCGCGGCGAAAGCGCACTTCACGCTTGGCGGGGTGCACGTTGACATCCACCAGCGCCGGATCCATCTCGAGGTAGAGGAAGAGCGCCGGGTGCAGCCCCGTAGGAAAGCCGCCGTAGCCGTCGCGGACGGCACGCGCCACGAGGAGGCTGTCGATGGGGCGCCCGTTGAGGAAAAAGAACTGCATGCGGCGGTTGCGCCGCGCGGCGGAGAGGGGCATGAGAAAGCCCGTGATGCGCAGCCCCGGCGCTTCGGTGGGGCGGATGCGCAGCAGGGCATCCGCCGCCTCGCGCCCGAAGAGTCCCGCGATGCGCTCGCGCAGGTCTTGCGTGGCCGGTAGGTCGAAGAGGGTGTTGCCGTCGCGTACGAGGGTGAAACGCAGGCCGGGGAAGGCGAGCGCATGCAGCTTGACTTGGTGCTCGGCGTGGCCGCTCTCTGTCTCCTCGCTCTTGAGAAACTTGCGGCGCACGGGGGTGTTGTAGAAGAGGTCGGCGATGCTGATGTCGGTGCCCGGGGCGCAGCCGGCATCGGCGGGGGGCTGCTGCTCGCCCCCTTCGCAGATGACGCGGCTGCCGCTGATGTCCTGCGGGCGGCGCGTGGTGAGGCTGAGCCGCGAGACCGAGGCGATGCTCGGCAGGGCTTCGCCGCGAAAGCCGAGGTGGCGGATGTCGAAGAGGTCGGCAGCGCTGAGCAGTTTGCTGGTGGCGTGGCGCTGCAGGCAGAGCTCGGCATCGGCGCGGCTCATGCCGCTACCGTCGTCGCTCACCCGGATGAGCGAGATGCCCCCGCGACGAATCTCCACGCGCACGGCGCGCGCGCCGGCATCGATGCTGTTTTCCACCAGCTCCTTGACCACGGAGGCGGGGCGCTCCACCACCTCGCCCGCGGCCACCTGGCTCGCCAGCGTGTCGCTCATGCGGCGGATGAGCGTGTCCTCGGCCGGGGCAGCGGCATCCATGGTGCTTTACAGGTCGTCCACCAAGGCGGAGCTCTTGGCGTAGGCGGTGCTGCGCGCCTCGAAAAAGTCGGTTTTGATGAGGTTGGCGTTGCTGTACTGGCTCACCCAGCTCATGCTCGGCGGTTCCTCGCTGTGCCCGGCGTAGATGGGCTCGAAGCCGAGGTTGCTGCAGCGCAGGTTGCCGAGGTACTGGATGTAGTCGCTGATCATCTGCTTGGAGAGCCCGGGGATGTCATCGCCGATGACGAAGTGCCCCCAGGCGATTTCCTGCTCGCAGCCCTCGCGGATCATGCCGCGGTAGACCTCGACCAGCTCGGGGGTGAAGAGCTGCGGCTCCTCGCGCTGCAACTCGTGCAGAATGTTGCGGAAGAGCCACAGGTGCGTGTTCTCATCGCGGTTGATGTAGCGGATTTCCTGCGCCGAGCCGGGCATCTTGCGGTTGCGCCCCAGGTTGTAGAAGAACATGAAGCCGCTGTAGAAGTAGATGCCCTCCAGGATGTAGTTGGCCACGGCGGTGCGCACGAAGCACTCGGGCGAGCGGTCGCGCTGGAACTCGTTGTACAGGTTGCCGATGAACTCGTTGCGCCGCAGCAGGTGGGGGTCGTTCTTCCATTGGTAGAGCACCTCGTTGCGCTTCTGCGGCTCGCAGATGGTGTCGAGCATGTAGCTGTAGCTCTGGCTGTGGACGGCCTCCTGAAAGGTTTGGATGGCGAGGCAGAGGTTGATTTCGTTGGCGGTGATGTATTCGCCCAGTGCGGGGAGGTTCGCCGTCTGGATGCTGTCCAAAAAGACGAGGAAAGAGAGGGTCTTGTCGTAGGCGCGGCGCTCGGCGGGCGAGAGCAGGGGGTAATCCTTTACATCGGCCGCGAGGTTGATTTCCTCGGGCACCCAAAAGTTGTTCATGGCCTGGCGATACCAACGGCTCACCCAGCCGTACTTCATGTTGTTGAAGTCGTTGAGGTTGGTGGTATTGCCGTTGAGCAGCCGACGGGCGGACACCTCGGTGTCGCCCGAGGGGTTAAAGAGCGGTTTTTTGGTTAACTGGCGCATGATTCACATTCTTCGACTTCGAGACTCTTGGAGCGGATGTAATAAATGGTTTTTACCCCGCTTTCCCAGGCCAACAGATAGAGGCGCAGGATTTGGCGCAGGGTGTATTCGTTGGTGATGTACAGGTTCATGCTCTGGGCTTGATCCACATGGCGCTGGCGGATGCCGCAGGCGCGCACCGACCAGCTCTGGTCGATGTAGTGGGCGTTCTTGTAGAGCCAGAGCGTGCGGAGACTCAGCTCGGGCGCCACGCGCGGCATGAGCCCCGTCTTTTTCTCCTCCAGGAAGAATTTTTTCATCACGGGGTCGAGCCCGGCGGTTGTGCCGGCGATGATGCTCGTGCTGCTCGTGGGCGCCACGGCCAGCAGATAGGCATTGCGCATGCCCTGCGCCGCCACGCGCTGCCGCAGCTCCTGCCAGCGGGGGGAGTTGTAGCCGCGCAGCTCAAAGTAGGCTCCCGTGGCCCAGTCGCTGCCCGCAAAGTGGGCATAGGCGCCCTTCTCGGCCGCGATGGCACAGCTCGCAGCGACGGCCGCGTAGTTGATGGTCTCGAACACCTTGTCGGCAAACTCGAGATGCGCCTCACTCTCCCAGTGCAGACCGTTGCGCGCGAGCATGTGGTGGTAGCCGCTCACGCCCAACCCCAGCGGGCGGTATTGGCGGTTGGTCACCTGCGCGTAGGGCAGGGGGTAGAAGTTGAGGTCGATGACATTGTCCAGCGCGCGAATGGCGGAGCTCGTCAGCTCGCTCAGCTCGCCCTCGTTGGTGACATCGATGCGCCCGAGCGACAGGCTAGCCAAGTTGCAGACCACGAAGTTGCCCGGCTTGGTGGTGGTGACGATGACGGGCTCACCGTCCACGCTTTCGATGCGCTGCTCCAGCGATTCGATGGCGCTCATGTTTTGGGCAATCTCGGTGCAGAGGTTGCTGCAGTAGATAATGCCCTTGTGCTTGTTGGGATTGGCGCGGTTGACGGTATCGCGGTTGAAAGCGAAGGGCGTGCCGGTCTCCACCGCACTCTTGAGGATGAGGCGGATGATGTCTTTGATGGGGATAACGCGCTTGCGGATGCGCGGGTCGGCCACGCAGCTCAGGTAGCGCTCGCGCCACTCGTCGCCGAAGGAGTCCTCCAGGTGGTAGCCCTTGACGCTGTGGATTTCGTGCGGGCACATCAGGTACCAATCGCCGCCGATGTTGTCGCGCGCCTGCTGCCAGAAATAATCGGGGTAGCACACGGCGGGGAACACATCGTGCGCCTTGAGGCGGTCATCGCCGTTGTTGGTGCGCAGCCCCAAAAACTCCGGCAGGTCGCGGTGCCACACATCGAGGTAGACAGCCACGGCTCCCTGGCGCACCCCAAGCTGGTCGACGGCCACGGCGGTGTCGTTGGCCAGGCGAATCCAGCGGATGACACCGCCCGCCGCTCCCGAGAACCCGCGGATGGGGCTGCCGCAGGCGCGCACCTTGCCGAAATACAACCCCATGCCGCCGCCGTACTTGCTCACCATGGCAAAGTTGTCGATGCTGCGGTAGATGCCGTCGAGGCTGTCGGGCACCGTGTCGATGAAGCAGGAAGAGAGCTGGTGGAAGGGGCGGCGGGCATTGGCCAGCGTGGGGGTAGCCATGGTCACCTTGAGCGTACTGAGCATGTCGTAAAAGCGCCGCACCCAGTCCATGCGATTGTTCACCTCCTTCATGGCCAGATGCAGGGAAATGCCCAAGAACATTTCCTGCGGCGATTCCAGCACATTCCCGGAGCGGTCGCGCACGAGGTAGCGCCCCGCCAGCAGCTCGAAGCCCGAGATATTGAAGAGCTCATCGCGCTGCGGTTGCATGAACTCCGCCGCTTGCTGCAATTCGTCGCGCGAATAGGCCTCGCTCAGGTACGAGCCGTACAGCCCCTCGCGCACGAGATAGTCGACCTTGTCGCAGTAGCGCACAAGCCCCAAATCCTGTTCGCGCTCGGCCAGCGCCTCGCGGAAGCGCAGCAGCGCAAAGCGCTCGGCAATCATCTCCCACGCGGGAGCCTCCTGCGTCGTCAGCTCGGCGGCGGCCTTCACCAGCAGCCCCAGCCCCTCGGCGCGCCCGATACCCATCTTGTACAGCGAGGCGAACTTGTTGGTCAGGTGCGAGAGACGATAAATGTCGTCGGAGAACGCGCGCTGAATGTCCTTCAGGCAAGCATCGAGCACGGGGCAGCCGCCGAAAAAGCCCAGCAGCTCCTCGCGAGCCTTGCGGGCGCGCGTGTGTTCCCCTCGGTAAAGGATAAAACTCTTGACGGCATCGAAATGCCCGGCCTCCATCAGCGCAATCTCGACATAATCCTGCACGGTCTCCACCGGCACGGCATCGTCTGCCGCCCCCGCCTCCATCACCTTGTCCTCGACCGCCTGCGTCAGGCGCTCGCACTCATAGGGAAGAATCCCCGTACCGAGCCCCTGGAAGGTGTTTTCGATGGCACGAGCGATGTTAGCGCGGCAGTAATCGACGGGCTGACCGTTGCGCTTGATGATTTTGAACATAGTCGGAGACAGGGCGAAAAGAGTGAGTTCCGCAGGGAGGTGACTCATTGTGCCGACGCCCTCTCCTCTTGTCAAGGAATTTTCCGAGTGCATTGGCGCCCCCGGATTTTCAATTTTTTTAAAAAAAAGGCTTGCAAAGCCCTGCCAAAAGCGCTACTATCTTCCCCGCAGTCCGCTTCCTTGCGGGTTTTTGCAAAAACAGCGCAGACTTAGCTCAGTGGTAGAGCACATCCTTCACACGGATGGGGTCATAAGTTCGAATCTTATAGTCTGTATCTTCTACACGGTGACCATAGTTCAGCGGTAGAGCCCCGGATTGTGGTTCCGGTTGTCGTGGGTTCGAATCCCACTGGTCACCCTGCGGGGGGATTACGAAAAAATCTCGTAATCACCCCGCTTTTTTTTGTTTACCCCCTTAACCTGTTTGCGTTACGCTTGCCGACGCCGTGTCCGGTTTCCGTTGCAGAGTGCCTTAATGACCCCGAATTGGGTTAAAACGACGCTATGCTGGCACTCCGTTGCACTCTGCACTTCCACAGTGACATGGAGACCCCCTCAATGCCCTGAGACACCCATAACCTATTGACTGTGTGTGTTTGAAATCCGGCTTTACATAAAGCCATTGGGAATTGGCGGTGTTTGCCATCCAGACAAAAGTTCGAAAAAAGTTGCTATTCGTTCTCTATGAGCGCAATGTAGAAGATGGCATCCTTTAAGCGGACTAAACGGCTCTTCGTCTATTTTTGTGGAGTGAAGCCGCGAGTACAACCTAACAAGAGCAAAAAGGAGGCAGACAGGTACAAAAAAAGATTGAGCATGGAGAGCCGAAACTCTACCATGCCCATGATGTATCTTAAGCACATTCAGATTAAGGGAGAGGGCAAAGATTGTCAAGGAATATTTGGGTCAACACCGCTTAACCGACACATCGGTTAAGCGGCGGAACCATCATCAATCAGTGATGATGATGGTGTATCTCTCACTTAATTCCGCAATAGCCTCTGTTGACCAATAGTAGCAAAGGTCAGACCATGTACTTCTGTCTATTATAATCTTTTCTTTTTCCATACGGTATCACCTCCTTTCTATGAGTATTTATCTCTTTCATAGATATACTGTACAGATGTTCTAAATTTAATTGTAAGTAAATCAGCCCGCTTAATTGAGCCCCGATTAAGCGGGACTTTTTTTATTTATTTTTGCAGCGTAATATCAGCTGGTTACGCTAAATTGTCCCCGTTTTTCCCGGCAAAAACCATCTCCGCGCTTAATCGAGAGGTGCGATAGTGATGAAAAACTCACTTTCTTACGCCGGAATCAACCCTATTATCGTCTCCGTTTCCAAGAACCTTTCACATGGCATCGTCATCAAGCTCCAGCTACCCAGGCACGAACAGGATGACATCCTCCAGACCATGCTGATAGCAGGAGTTCGCTGGGAGCAGGAATACCGTCCCGGGCAGATATCTCTCTCCACCTATTTAACCGAACGCCTGACGCATCTGCAGATAGACCTGCTGAGGGCATACCAGGCAGAAAAACGCCGGACTTATCTTCACCAGATATACGAATACGAGGAGGTGGACGAGGAAGGAGAGACAAGCACGCTTCTGGAACGCATGCCCTCCACCGATGCCGGCTCCGATATTGTCGGAAGTGTGCAGGTGCGGGATGTCCTGGAAGCCTTGTCAGGCAGAGAACGCGAATTGGTAGGCCTACTCATGCAGGGTTATACCACTCAGGAAGCTGCCGGGATTATGGGCGAGAAACCGCGTAAAATTGAGCTCATGCGGGTAAAAATCCGGGAGAGTGCAAAAAAATTAAAAAAAGTACGCGGGGATTTTGGCGGCACTACGAGGAAATGAGTAAGGACACATTTATTTCTGCACCCATGTTAACGCTTCATCACTACCAGAAAGCCCACGCCAACCACCTTGCCGATTGCATCAGGCAGAGCCGTTCGGCCATAGATGCCAGCGACCCCGGCTCAGGCAAAACCTACGTGGCCAGCTCCATCGCAGCGGAGCTGCGGGTTCCGGTCGTTATCATCACCACGAAAGCTACGGTTCCGAATTGGAGCAGAGTAGCAGCCGGGTTCGGAGTCACGCCCATTCTTGTAACCAATTACGAGAAAATCCGTCTGGGCAAGCAGGCAATTTGCCGCCGTAGCGGAAACCGGTACATCTGGAACGTGCCGGAGAATACACTTCTCATCTTTGACGAATGTCAGAAATGCAAAGGCCGGACCAGTCTCAATGGGAAACTCCTCATTGCCGCCCGCTCCCAGCATCTCCGCATTCTGCTCTGTTCCGCTACCGCTGCAAGCAACCCCTTGGAGATGCGGGCTATCGGATATGCGCTGGGATTGCACAATATCTCCGATTTCTGGTCATGGGCCATTCGTTATGGAGTCCGAGAAACTTCATTTTGAATGAAGTTCACCGGGTATGAAAGCTATCTTAAATCCTTGCATGA
>CAMACY010000055.1 GCA_945831585.1 uncultured bacterium
GAGTGCCTAAAATGAAGTTGTTTTCGCTTTGTCGCATTTAGTCTTGCAATTCAGCGTCAGGGAGCACCGCAACGTATTTGGTGTGCAGACGCAAAAAAGGCTTGTCTATCTTTGGAATAAATCTAAAATGACGGGGATTGCAACGCGCAGCGCTGCACAACATAAACACCTCAACACACAGCGATGAAGGATCTTACCGGAACCAAGACGGCTGCAAACCTGGCGACAGCGTTTGCAGGGGAGAGTCAGGCGCACACGAAGTACCTCTACTACGCTTCCAAGGCGAAGTCGGAGGGCTATGTGCAAATTGCGGATCTCTTCGCGGAGACGGCGCACAACGAGAAGGAGCACGCCAAGATTTGGTTCAAGCTCCTGCACGGCGGTGCGGTGCCCACCACAACGGAGAATCTGGCCGATGCCGCCGGTGGCGAGAATTACGAGTGGACGGATATGTATAAAGGCTTTGCCGAGGAGGCGCGCGCCGAGGGCTTTGACGAGATTGCCGAGCTCTTCGAGGGCGTGGCGGCCGTGGAGAAGCACCACGAGGAGCGCTACCGCAAGCTGCTGGCCAACATCGAGGGCGGGCTGGTGTTCTCGCGCGATGGCGACTGCGTCTGGCAGTGCTCCAACTGCGGCCACATTGTCATCGGCAAGAAGGCGCCCGAGGTCTGCCCGGTCTGCGCGCATGCTCAGGCCTACTTCCGCATCGAGGCGGCTAATTATTGATATCCCCCCTGCTCGGACCATGTGGCAAGCCAACAAAGGGTCCATCGTGGCGCTGCTGGGCGGTCTGCTCTTGCTGGGTGGGCTGCATCTGCTGCTGCGCGACACCGATGAGCTGCTGGCGCGCCGCGTGCTGAGCACGGGGATTTGCCTGCTGCTGGCGGCGGTGGGGCTGTACTCTTGGTTCAGCGCCCGCCGGGGCTGAGCTCCCGAAGCCGGCACAGCGAAGCCCGCTTCCCCATGCAGGGAAGCGGGCTTCTTGCTTGCAGCGGGCAGGCGAGTGTCGACTCAGAGCTCAAAATCATCGCCGAGGTATTCGCGGCGCACCACCTCATCGGCGGCGATGACCTCGGGCGTGCCCTCGCGGATGACCTGCCCGGCGGTCAGAATATAGGCGCGGTCGACCAGGCGCAGGGTTTCGCGCACGTTGTGGTCGGTGATGAGGATGGACAGCCCATCGGTGTCGCGCAGGTCGGCCACGATGTGCTGGATGTCCTTGACGGCGATGGGATCCACCCCGGCGAAGGGCTCATCGAGCATGAGCAGCTTGGGGTTGGCGGCTAGGGCGCGCGCGATGGTCAGGCGGCGTTTTTCTCCGCCGGAGAGCTGGATGGACTGGCTCTTGCGCAGCTTGGTGATGTTGAAGCGCTCCAGCAGGCTGTCGGCCATCTCGCGCTGTTGGCGGCGGTTGAGGTCGCTGCGGGTTTCGAGAATGGCCATGAGGTTGTCCTCCACGCTGAGTTTGCGGAAGATGGACTCCTCCTGCGGCAGGTAGCCCATGCCCAACCGCGCGCGCAGGTGCATGGGCAGGCCGGAGACATCGCGCCCGGCGAAATCGACGCTCCCCTCGTCGGGGCGCACCAGCCCCGCCACCATGTAGAACGAGGTGGTTTTTCCGGCACCGTTGGGCCCCAGCAGTCCCACAATCTCGCCGGCATGCACGGTGAGGTTCACATGGTTGACCACGCGGCGCGTTCCATAGGTCTTGCACAGCCCCTTGGCCTCCAGCAGAATATCGCTCATTGTCCTTTCTTTCGTTGTTGCTCCACCTGCTTGTGGATGTTGTTGATGCTTGTTTTTTGCGTGGCTCCGCTCAGGCGGGCATGGTTGGCGGCATCCAGCCGCAGGGCGGCGCCCGGTCCGCTCGCCGTGTGGGTATTGCTGCCGCGCGTCAGAATCACGCGGCGCCCCGTCAGCACTTTTTCACCCGTGGCGGCATCATAGCTGAGTCGGTCGCCCGCTGCGGTGATGCGCTGTCCCTCGGCATCCTGCGCGGCCAGCAACACGCCCTCGTTGGCCTCCGCCGTTTGCAGCAGGTCGGTGCCTGACCCGCCCTCGGGCTTGAGGCTCAGGCGCATCAGACCGCGGCAGCGCAGGGAACCCTGCGCGCTTTGCACGGTGCCCCCCTCGGCGGTGCTCAGCTCGCGCAAGCCGGTGTAGGGAATACCGGGCAGCAGCTCCCTGCCCCCGCGCGCTTCCGCCGTCGACTCGGCCGTGCGCAGCAGGGCGCGCAGCGCACCGCGCGTGGTCAGCACCCCCTGCTCCGAGCGGAACTCCGCAGCGCCGTCCGTCTCCAGCGTGGCATCGGCGCGGCGCAGGCGCATGCCGCCCAAGCAGCGAGCCGTCATGCTGCCCCGCTCATCGCGCAGCTGCGCCTCCACGGCGGCACCGCGCAGCGTGGCATCGCCCTCGGGCGTGAGTACCACGCTCGCCGGAGCATCCTCCGCAGGGGTCACCACCAGCCGATGCCCCTCATAAGCGACGGTCACGGGGCTCTGCGCCGCCCCGCGCAGGGTGGCGGCACGATTCAGCAGGTCGGCATCCATCTCCTCGGCCTGCAGCTCGCCGCGCAGGCTGCGGGTGCCCCGCTCGTAAAGCCGGGCGCTCACCCCGCCGCGCGCCTGCGCCCGCGCCGGGTTGCGGTAGCGCAGCAAACTCAGGTTGAGCTGCGCGCCGTGCAACTCGGGTAGCTTGCCGTCTGCCTCCTGTAAGTACAGACGCAGCGCCCCCTTGCAGCAGAGTTCGGCGGTCTCATCCTCGGCCTGAATCCCCTCCGGCAGCACCCAACAGCCCTCGCTCGGCTCAAAGCGAATCTCACCGCCCGTGCGGAAGCTGCCGTGCAGGGGGGCGCCCCCCGCCGCATCGGGCCGCACATAGCTGCCGCTCAGCTCGCGACCGCGCAGCACCACGCTGCCATCGGGGCGCAGCTCGGCGAGCTCCACGCCGCGCAGGCTGTCGCCCCCGCGCTCCAAGCGACCCTCACCACCCGACAGGCGACACAGACCGCTGCGCGCGTCGTAATCCAACGCCTCCGTGCGACATTCGGCTGCGGGAAGCTCCCCGCGCGCCGCCATGCTCGCGTGCACCTGTCCCTCGGCATGCACGGCCAGCACGCCCCGACAGCGGAACGCGGCAAACTGCTGCATAAAGCCCGGCTTGGGCGCGCGCTCCGTGTCGAGCTGCACCAGCAGGCAACGCTGCGCGCTCACCCGCCCCTCGGGGCGGACAAGGCTGCTCGGACCAACCAGCAGCAACTCGCCCGAGGACGCGCGGAAGTAGGCTGTTCCCGAGCCGTTCAGCTCCGTGCGCTGCCCCTGTGCGTCGACCCAGATACCCCGAATTTCCGCCCCCTCCAGCACCACGTTGCCCTCCGCATCGACCAACAGACGCGCCGGGCAGTCCTCGCCGGGCTGCAGCAGCAGCCCGCTCGCACCCGACCGTAGCTCAATGGCCAGCCCCCCCGCCGGCGAAGACAGTAGAAGATGGTTCTCCGCCACATTCACCTCGGCATCCGTTGTCACCAGATGCAGGGGCTCCACCCCCTGCGGCAGGGCAGCGCGCGACGATGCCGCAGCAGCAGGAGCCTGCGCGGGTTCCGGCGCAGGCTCCGAGCCCGCCTCGGTAAAGCCCTCCCGGGGGCTGTCGACGCTCTGCGCCACCCGCTGCCCCACGGCAGCACCGTCCTGCGGCGGCAGCTTCACGAACAGACGATGCCGCGCGCGCATCTGCAAACGCTCGTCGCGCAAGCGCACATTGCCGATGTACACCAGCCGCGCCCCCTCCACATCGAAGAGCAGTGCGCCGTCGCACTCCACCGACGATTGCCCCGGCGACAGCTCCGGCAGCGGCTCCTCGGCAGCTTCCCTCTCAACGGGTGCGGGAATCTCCATGCGGGCAAACTCCTCCGTCACCTCGCGCGCCGCCGTCTCCCAACGCTCTGCCAACTCATGCGCCCCGCGGAGCGCCGGCTCAGTCCATTCGGGCAAGGCGGCGGCGGCAGGCAGCAGCAGCGAACAACACAGGGGTAGCATCAGGCGGGGGTTCATGGGGCTTCTTGGCGTTCGGGCGGCGTGGGGCGGCTCGTTGAAATCGTCGTGCGCACGGGACCGAGCAAAAAGCCGCGGCGCTTCTCCGTATCATAGTCAATGCGCCCTCCCCACGCCTCGAAACGCGGGTTGCACACGCGGATGCTGTCGGCAGCTCTGGCCCGCAGCGTCGTGAAATCGTAGGAAGCCACGGGCGCGTCTATCTCCGTCCGCGTGCCGTCTGCGTTGAACACCAATGCCCGAATACCGCGCAGCTCCACCTCGCGCCGCGAGACAATGCACAGGCGCTCCGCCTGCAGCAGTGCGGAAATGCGGTGGTTTTCGTAGCGCGGCAGCGAGATACCCTCGATTTCGCTGCCGGGGGGCAGCAGTTGCAGCGCGGGAAACTCGCCCACGCCCACGGCATCGGCGCTCTGCGTGGCATCACTCGCCGCCCACAGGGGGAGGGAGCACCAACAGACGGACAGCACTCGCAGCAGCGGACGCATCAATGCACGGGAATGGGGCAGAGCCGCTCGTAGGCGCTGCGGATGGTCAGAAGATTGGTGATAATGTTCTCCAAATCGCTGAGGTACACCTGGTTGGGGCCATCGCTCGTCGCGTGATCGGGATCCTTGTGCACCTCCATGAACACGCCGTCGATGCCGACCGCCATCGCCGCATTGGCCAGCACGGGAGCCAACTCGCGGTCGCCGCCCGTGGCGCCGCCCAAGCCGCCGGGACGCTGCACCGAATGCGTCGCGTCGAAGAGCACGGGGTAGCCGAACTGCTTCATCCAGTACAGCCCGCGCATGTCCACCACCAGGTTGTTGTAGCCGAAGCTGGTGCCACGCTCGCAGAGCATGAACTTGTCGCAACCGAAGGTCAGCATCTTCTCGCAAATGTTTTTGCAGTCCCAAGGGGCGAGGAACTGCCCCTTCTTCACATTGACGGGACGCCCCGTCTTCGCGCAAGCCTCCAGCAGGTCGCTCTGGCGGCTCAGGAATGCGGGAATTTGCAACAAATCCACATACTGCGCCGCATACTCGGCCTGCTGCTCGGTGTGCACATCCGTCACCACGGGAATGTGCAGCTCACGCCCGATTTCGGACAGAATGCGGCAGCCCTCCTGAATACCCAAGCCGCGGTAGCTCTTGACGCTGGTGCGGTTGGCCTTGTCGTAGGAGGCTTTGAACACGAACGGAATGCCGATGCGGTCGCAAATGGCCTTGATGGAGCGCGCCATCTCCCAACCGAACTCCTCGGACTCCAGCGTGCAGGGTCCCAAGAGAAAACAGGGCTGCGCGCCACCGATTTCAACATTTTGAACGAAGAATGACATAACAAAGGGGGATTCTACCAGCAGGTAGCATAGCGCAAACAGCGCCCAAAAGTCAAGGAAAGGCGGGTCATTATCCGCAATTTTTCGCGCAGCATCATTCCATGAGAGCATCACCCGCCGCGCACGACTCGGGCCAGATCCCCTCGCGCACCATAAAATGGAGCCACGCCAGCAACACCTGCTCGAAAACGGCGGGATTTGTCCCGAACCCGGTCAGGGTGTGATCGCCCGCCGGGCAGAGCACCCACTCGGCGTGATTGCCCAGCGACCGCCATTCCGCGCAGAACCACTCGCGCATCCCGTAGTCCAGAAGGGGATCGAGCATGCCGTGCGCGCAAAAGAGCGGCGGCAGGCAGCGGCGCAACAGGTCGCAGGGATTGACCGCCGAGGGATCCGGCACCGACTCCGGCACGTGCAGCGTGCGCGCCTCGGGAGCCTCCGTATCCACCACCCCGCGAAAAATCGCCACCGCCGCCGGCTGCAAGGGAGGCACATCGCGGCTGCCGGGGCGCCACCAGCGGCGCTGCTCGCGCAGGGGCTGCATCGTCGCCACCAGCGCCATGAGCCCACCCGCATCGGCTCCCGCCAGCGTGATACGCTCGCGATCAATGCCCAGTCCGGCGGCATTGTGGTGCAGCCAGCGCCAAGCGTCTCGCCCGTCGGTGAGAATCTCCTCGGCGGTCACATCGTAACGATCGGGTGTGCGGTACTCGGGGATGAGGCACACCACGCCCCGATGCGACAAATGCACCGACCAGGCCACAAACTCCGACATGTTCTCCACCGCCCACATGCCGCCCGAGTAGAACAACACCGCCGGGGCGAAATACTCCGCGCGGTGCCCCGCAGGCAAAAAGAGCCGCAGGCGCAGCTCGTGACCGTCGGCAAAGCGCTTCCACACCACGGCGGGCGCGCGGCGCAACAAGCGCCGACAGCGCAGCTCCTCGGCGGAGCGGGGGGTGCGGGAGAAAGCCGTCATAAACGCAGGCTCAGTATGCAATTTCCTTGCGGAAAAATCAAGCCCGTAGTAAGCTGCGAGCAGACATGAGAACGCTTTTTTACCCCGCTCTTTTCCTCGCCCTCGCTCTCGGCTGCGCGGCCGCCCCGCCGCAGCCCGCGCAGGCGGCACCCGCCTTCAAACTGCCTGTGCAAGACAAGGCCAAAAGCATCGCCGAAACCGTATACAACACCTGGCGGGTGAGCATGCAGCGCGGCAACGAAAGCTCGTGGCGCAGCAGCACCTCCACCGCCCGCCAAACCAAAATCCGCAACATGATTGTCTCGCAAAAGCAGGCTTTCCCCGGCGACCTCTTCCGCAAGCAACCCCCGCCCCCCGCGCTGGAAAACTTCCGCTTTGTCGGCGCCCTGGCCGGCGCGCAGGGGCAAACCATGGCCTGTACCTACCTGGGCAGCCTACAACTGGGCGATGGCGCCCCCGCGCCCAACGCCTATGTGCTGCAACTGGTCTGCGAGCGCGGCAGTTGGAAGCTCGACCAGGCCAACTTCTTCCGCCTCGACAAGCTGCCCAAGGTGCTCAAGCGCCTCGAAGCCAAGGATCTGAGCGTGCTGCAGGAGCAAGACGGCTTCCGCCCCTACGCGAGCGTGCCCGCCGCGCCCGCCGCCTGCAAAGCGCCCGAGCTCATCGGCAAGGTCTTTGTCGACTGCCCCGGGCGCAGCGTCGAGCTACGCATTAACGGCATCTCCACGCACAGCTTTGCCGACGAGCGTCGCGCCGATGTCATCTCCGGCGGACTGCGGCGCGGGCAAAACAACATCAGTTACCACATCAACCCCGTCGCGGGGCAGCCGCACCCCTCCTTCGCCATCGGCATCTTCGTCATGCCCGAAACCCCGGGCAACCGCCCCGTCTGCGTCTTTGACCACATCCTCGATGCCGAGGACAAGGCCGAGGGCGGCTCCTTCACCTTCAGCATCGACAACGCCGCCATCGGCTCCATGAGCCCCAAATACACGGGGCCCAAGCCCGAGCCCCTGCACGCCGTCCCCCTCAAGCCCAAGAAGCCGTGAGGGAGGGCGCAGCCTCAGCGGCAGCGTGACAAGGCGATATTCCCCAGCACCAGAACCCCCATCACCACGGGGTAATAGAGGTAGGGGATGATTTGCAAGGTGCTGATGCCCGCCAGCGCACTGCCCATGAGCAGCTGCGCGCCATAGGGCAGCAAGCCCTGCACCACGCAGGAAGACGTATCCAGCAGCCCGGCGCTGCGCGGCGCGGGAATGCCGTAGCGCCGGGCAATGCGCTGCGCCAAAGGCCCCACCGTCACAATGGCTACCGTGTTGTTCGCCGTGCACACATTGGCCAGCGCCGCCAACAGCGCAATACAAAGCTCGGCACCACGCCGCCCGCGCACCCGCGCCGTCAGCAGGCGGATGATGTAACTCAGCCCACCATTGTATCGGATAAGCTCCAGCATCCCCCCCGCCAGCAGCGTGACCATAATCAGCTCGCCCATGCCGCCGATACCCTGCCCCATGGCGCCGAGCCAATCCGTTGCCGACAGCTCGGGCGCCGCCGCCGCCAGCAGCCCCGTGGCCGCAATCCCCATCACCAACACCGCCATCACATCCACACCCGCCACCGCCGCCCCCAGCACCAGCAAATAAGGCAGCACCCGCACCCACTGCACAGCGGCGGGCTCCGCCACCGCCTGCACCTGCTGCCCCAGCAAGGCGTAGTAACCCATCACCAGCAGCGCCGCCGGCAGCACCATGCGCACATTGGCAAAGAACTTATCCTGCATGCGGCAGCCCTGCGTGCGGGTGGCCGCCACCGTCGTATCGGAAATGAACGAAAGATTATCGCCGAAAAACGCACCGCCAACCACCACCCCCGCCATGAGCGGCAGCGCCAGCCCCGCCCGCTCGGCCATCCCCGCCGCCAGCGGCATGAGCGCCACAATCGTGCCCACCGAAGTGCCGATGGAAAGCGAAATCAGACAGGCAGCCAAAAAAATACCCGCCGGCAACATCTGCGGCGGCAACACCGCCAGCGTGAGATTGACCATCGCCTCCACCGCGCCAATGGACTTGGCCGCCGCCGCAAAAGCCCCCGCCAGAATAAAAATCCACACCATGAGCATGATGTTGCGGTGCGCCGCCCCCAGCGAAAAACGCTCCAGCCGCCCGGCAAGACGCTTGGGACGGCTGATGCAGCAAGCCCACACCGACGCCGCCAAAAAAGCCACCGTCACGGGCATCTTGTAAAAATCCCCCGCCGCCACCGAAACGAGGACATAGAGCAAAAAGAACACAAAAAGCGGACTGAGGGTGTACAACCCACGCACATGGCTGCGGACAGGTAACTCTTTCACGGACACAGCGTATCATAGCGCAGGCGCCCGCCTGCGTCAAGCGCAGGCAAAGCGACGGGGGCGAACCGCCATCAACGCCCTCATCGCCTTCCGAAGAACGAGGCGCGCATGCCCTGCCCTCGCACCTCCCCCCATCCCAACAACAGCCGCAGCGCCCGCCCGTCCCCACACAAAAGCAACAGCCGCAAGCCCTTAACGCTTAGGACTTGCGGCTGTTTTTAACGGACAGGGAGGGATTCGAACCCTCGGTACGCTTTTGACGTACACACGATTTCCAATCGTGCTCTTTCGACCACTCAGACACCTGCCCTTGTATCTGCGGAGACGCCCCCGAAAAGAAGCGCGGGACGCAGTTTAGCAGATGCAGGCGCGAATGACAAGCCTTTTTTGAAATTTGTTGCACGTCGGGGCTGCGTTTCGCTCTTGCAGCACAGGGGATTTTGCGCTAGGATGGGGACGTGGAAGCCGATTCAACAGAGCAAGACTGCCCGTCAAACGGAGAAATGACCACGGTGCAGGCGATTTTTGTGCGGAGGCGCAACTGCCTGCTGCTGCAGGCGGATTTTTCGCCGCTCTTTGTGGATTATTACCTGCATCTCATGCAGCACGGGCTGCGCCACGCGCCGACGGAGGACGGGGTGCTGAAGGATTTGCTGGCTTGGTTCACGCTGCACCTGGTGTCGCGCCCATGGCGCGAAAATCATGCCTGGACGCTGAATGTGCACACGCCCTCGGCGGCGAACTACTTTGTGTCCGGCTCCTCGACGGATGAGGCCGTGGTCGGGCACGCCTACACCGAGGGGGTGCGCGAGACGGAGCACAACCTGCTTTACGCGCAGAATGTGGGGCGCTCGCGCGAGTTGCAGACCAGCGTCGTCACCCTGCCCGAGGGGGGGAATATCGCGGCATGGGTCGAGAGCTACTACCGCCAGAGCGAGCAGCGCCCGGCGCGCGCCTTCCTGCTGCCGGGGGGGGATACCTATGCGCTGGTGACGGCTGAGCCCGGGGCGGATTACGATTGGCTGGATGAGCTGCGGGCGGAGGATGTGGCGAACATCGAGACGACGGAGCAGACCAAGCTGCTGGAGACGCGTCGCTTCCGCTTCTGCTGCGGCTGCACGGTGGAAAAGGTGCTGCCCATCATCCGCGCCATGCACAAGGATTTTGCCGACCGACTGAGCGAGCAGGGTTTTTTGGAAATCTCCTGCCCGCGCTGCGGAGCGGTGTACCGCATCACACCCGAAATGGTCAACAAGCAAGCCTGAGCCCCGCATGCGCCGCCTGCTACCCGCCCTTGCCGCCCTCTGCGCTCTGAGTGCCTGCCACTCGGTGCGCACCGTGTACGACGCGAACGGCAAGGTGGTGGAAGAGCACGACGGCGCCACGGAGAGCGATCTCAACGCGCGCCTGGAGGGCGAGTTCAACGCAGCCTTTTCGGAGGAGAAGAAGAACGGGGTGCCCACGGCGACCTCGCACCGCGTGTCGCGCTTCCAAAAGGCGCTGGACGAGGCGCAGCGCCAAGACAAGGTTTTTTCTACAGGTGCCTACAAGGACGGGAAAACACTCTCGCTGCGCGAGGAGTCGTTCTCGGGGCAGGAAAAACGCTTTGCGGGCGAGACCCGGCGGCGCGACAAGGAGAGCCGCGAGGCTTACAGCCGCGAGCTTCGCCCCGATTTCATGAACGAGAGCCACGGCATTTCCTCCTCTCAGCGCTACACGGCTGACAGCGCCGCCCGACGGGGAGCCTCAACGGATGAGACGCAGGATTTCGCCGCCATCTACGCGACGCACGCCGCGGCGGAGCAGCGCGACACGCCCGCCACCTACATCGAGGGACGTCGGAACAAGACCCCTCAGCCGACGATCATCGACTCCCGCGATTACTACCGCCAGTCCATCCACAGCACGCGCTCCCTGCTGGGGCGCGACCGCTCGGAGAACTCCCCCAACGGCGGAGCGGCAGGCGCCGCAGAGTAAGCCCGGCGCGCGGCATGCCTGCCATCCCCCGCTGCCGGGATGCAGCGGGGGATGGCGCAGCTCAGAAGACAATATGCACGCCCGCATGGACACTCTGCGAGCTCTCATGCTCGCGCGTCTCCAAGGTGTAGAAGGCGTGGAAAGCGGTCCCAACATCCGTCAGCCAGTAGGCTCCGGCGCGCAGGAGGAGTGCATGGCGCCCCGGCTCACTGCCACGGCACCGCCCCGCATAGCCTGCCGTGCTGCGACTGACTTCGGGAGCCTCGTGGACCATGTCTCCTGCATAGGCAAGCGTCAGCTCGGGCAGCAGCTGTTGCTTGCCGCACAGGGCAATGCTCCGGCGTAGGGTGGCGCCGAGGGTCACACTGAGGGTCTGCAGGGAACCATCGCTGTAGCGCGTGCTGACGAACTCGCCATGCTCGGTCAGGTTCCCCTGCTCCACGCGGGTATAATCCATGCCGACAAAGGGTTTTGCGGTCAAACTGTCGCTCACGGGAAGCTCCACCCCGTATTGCGCGCCCAGCCGGTAGGCATTGTCATGCCACGAGGGACTCGCGCAGCTGCCCGCCACCTGCGTGTCGGCCTCATGCTCGGTAAACCCGTAGGCAACATAGGCGGTGAACCGATGCGCAGCGCGCTCGGTCAGGCGCACATACTGTCCGTGCAAGCTCAGCGCGGTGCTCTCCTGCTCATCGCGCACCTTGCCGCTATCAGCTTTCATGGTACCCTCGCTGTACCCCAGCGAGATGCCCGCGCTCACACCACTTCCGAAGCCCTGTGCCACACCGACGGTTCCGCCCCCGCCATGGTAGCGGAAACCGCGCGTGCCGCCCATGTCCATGTGCGAGGACGTACCGTTCAGCCATGCGTGCGTCTCCCCCTCGCTGACCACGGCGAGTTGGCTCGTGCTCATGGCAGCAAAATCTTCCAGCAAGCGCGCGCTGCTCCACATGGTGTTGGCCAAATCCCCGCCGTTGTCGGCCAGTAGCGCCGCCAGCAAAGCTTGGTTCACCGTGGCCGTCAGGGTGCCGTCTGCCCCCATCTGCAGATTCTGCAACACGCTACTGTAGGTGCCCGTGGTCTCAATCGTCGGGTCGACCATCGCGCTGAGGTCGCCCGCAGTCGACCCCGCGCCCATTTGGATGAGGTTGAGGGTGACGTCTTCGTTGTTCCCGGCCAGAAGCTGCTCCACAAAGCCACCTTGCAGCTCCAGCCGCAGGGTCAGCGTACCGGTGATGTCGAGGGTGCCCTGCTCAAATACCACGGTTGAATAGGTGCCCACCGTGTCTGCTGCCCCCTGAGAGGCGCGCAACCCATCCAGCGTGAACTCCAGGGTGGTGTTGTGCAGGGTGGTATTGCCCGTGTAGGTCATGCGCCCGGGGCTGTTGCCGATGTGCATGGTGGCGCCGGTGAACTGCGTCTCCCCGATGAAGCTGCCGTTGCCGCGCACAACGCTGCCCGCCCCTGCCGTGGTGTCGCCCACCACGCTGCCGTTGTTGGCCAAGACGGCTCCGGCTGTGCTCAGCGCCACATCACCCGTTATCGTACCGCGATTGTCCAGCGATGCATGAGCGTCATTCAGCTCCACGTCACCCTCCACGGCGCCATAGTTATTCAGCGCGCTCTTCACGGTAATGCTTTGCTCCGATGTCAGCGTGGTCTGAGAACCCACATCCAGAATTCCGCGCTCCACCGTCACGCTTTGGACATGGTAGGTAGCGCCGGCGAGCTCCACGGCATCTCCTTCCATGCGCAGAGCCGCGCCGGCAGCATCGTCGGTCGCGCCCGTGATGCTGTAGCCCAAGCGGCTGTTTCCCAACAGCGCCATTGTCTGCGTGTTACTTGTCACCAGCGTGCCGCTATCCCCACGTACATTTTGGGTGTTCAGGCCACCCGCCACCCCGGTGGCATCCACCGTGCCATCCGCAGCCCCGAAATCAATCTGTTGCCCGCCGATGCTCAAATCGCCAGTTACGGAGCCGGAGCTGATGGGCGGAAGAAGCTCACCGGGATGATCGCCGGGCTTGTCACCGGGAGTTTCCGAAAACACCAGATAAATGTTGTAGCCATCTTCCGTGGCGCGTGAAACAAAGCGGTAATTGTCCAAGGACATCTCAGCTTCATGTTCCTCGTACCCGGGACTCATATCATACACCTCACAGGATGCATAGGGAAGCAGCTTCGACAAATCGCCCTGCACATCGCTCGCGGTGATGAGGACGGTGTCGCCGTCGGGCACGGCATAATCCCACGCGCCGGAAAAAGCATCAACAAAGTATGCATGCTCAAACTCCACCTTAGTCGCGGCTGCAACGGTCAATGCACCGGTAACGCTCAGCTGAGACCAGACCCCGCTGCCTCCCTCCTTTTTATCATAGCGAAATTTCAACCCGCTGTGTTTGGCGGCGGATGTCGCCCCCTGATTCAAGGTCAGCGAGCCATCCACCTTCTGCGACCCGAAACCGAGACACAGCCGCAGATTCGAGGTCAACTCCAGCGTTCCGACCTTGACAACAGATGCACGCACAGCAGTCTCTGCATCGTTATACCCCATCTCCACATGGAATCCCTCTGCCTCGATGTTCAAGCTCGCCTTTGTTATATCCAAGGTGCCACCTTCCACCCCCCACACAGACATCACCGCACAGGAGCTGTTCACCTTGCCTAGGATGGTCAGCTCTGCCCCCTCGCAAACATTGATATCAACATTTGTCAGGGTGATGCCTTCTTCGATGCTAAACTTGCCGCCACTGTAGGGTTCGCTTCCGCTCCTGATGCCGACACTCAGGAGCGCGCAGGTGCAGTTGTCATCGTCATCGGCGTGTTGAGCCTCGCAAACGGCTTTCAGACTCGCCGTGCCGCTCAGGGTGGCGGCTCCCTCCTCGCCGGTCGCCCAGTTCAGCCAGCGCTTGGTCAGCGAAATTTCTCCCGAGGCTCTCAAATCGCCTTCAACGTAGGCCTGAGACCAATCAGGGAAGAGGCCATCAACCCAATTGATGGTTGATAAATCAGTCGTATTGGCCACGGATGGCAGCGCGGCCAGACAGGCAAGCAACAGAATGCGGGGTAAACGGAGTT
>CAMACY010000056.1 GCA_945831585.1 uncultured bacterium
TAATCTCCGGCTTTGCCCCCTGGCGCAGGTCGGCGGCGGCTCGGCGCGGAAGCCCGGCAGTGCGTCCGCCGAAGCCCAGCGCCTGCGCCATGTTGGCGGCGATGAGGCGGTCGCCCTGCGCGTTGGGGTGCAGACGATCCGCCCCGAAGAAGGTCGGCTCTCCCACCAGCGGGGCAGCGGCGGAAACATCAGTAAGCCCTTGGTTGACGTCGATGAGGCATACGTCGGGGTGGCCCTTCGCCCAGCGGCGCAGCATGTCGTTGAACTCCGCCACGGCCTGATGCACCGCGGGCTCCGCCGCGGTGCCGCCCATGCACCATGCGGGGATGAGGTTGACGGAAATGGCCGCCTTGGGCGCACCTTTTTTCATGGTGTGGTAGAGAGCCTCGATGTCCTTCAGCAGCCCCTCCTGCTCGGCTTTCTTGTGGGCGGGCAGGCTGGCGCCCCGGTTGGTGTCGGAGAGCAGGTCGTTGGTGCCGATCATGAGGCAGAAGCGGTCGGGCGCTCGGTCGCCGACAAAACGCTCACCCCTGTAGGGAGCTCCCTTGTTGTCCTTGACATCCGCCCCCAGCCAGTTGGCGATCCTGCTGCCGCCGTAGCGCCTGTAATCCTGCCCGGCGGGTTTGGTGCCGGAGGCATTGCCCGAGAGCTCCCAGGCGCGCCCGCTGGACTGCGCGCTGTGTACGTTGCGGAAGGTCACACCGGCGTATGTGGCGGTGGTGTTGCGGAGGGCGCTGCCGCCGAGCGCACCGGGCGTGTTGCCGGTGTTGATGCCGATTTCGCGGTAGCTGATGCCGTT
Source organism: uncultured bacterium (assembly GCA_945831585.1). Taxonomy (GTDB): domain Bacteria; phylum Verrucomicrobiota; class Verrucomicrobiia; order Verrucomicrobiales; family Akkermansiaceae; genus Akkermansia. Next base: position 800 of record CAMACY010000056.1, read on the forward strand.
GTCGACCAAAATCTTGTGCATCTCCCAGCGGTAGGAGGCGCTGTTGACGCCGTGGGTGATGGAATCGCCGATGTACATGACTTTGCCGATATCAGCCGCCCTTGAGCACGGACGCACCAGCAGGCAGATCGCACATAGGGGGAGAAGAAGTCGTTTCATGCTGTCCTCATTCTAGCACAGGAGGGGGGAAAAGGGCAAAGGAGAAATGATCCGCCGACGCAACCATCGTGTCGGTGCTCGGTACGCACCCACGACCAAGGTAACAGAAAAGCACCACCACATAGGTAACACAAGTGCCAAGACATAGGTTACACTTTTGGAGAGGCATATCGTCCTGTTGCACTCCTTCGGAATCGCAACAAATCGGGCATATGCAAAGACGGTGGCCATTCAAGCTTGGGTACCATGCGCTTATGATACCACGCCGAGGTGTCTTTAGAAATTCCGAAACACGTTTACACGCGACTTTTTAGAAGTTCCCTTTCATCGTTTGTGTCTGTTGCGCTCAGGTTTCACTCCCCCTCCATGAGCAGCACTGAGCCGGCGGGGGCGTGGTGGGCGGCGAGGATAGCGGCTCGCTCGTGAATGGTGAGGGAGCCGGGGTGCGGCGGGGTGAGGGTGATGCGGCGGGTGGTGCCGTCCGGCTGGCAGATGGTGGCGCTGATGCTGGGCAGCGGTGCATCCCCAGGGGTGCTGAGAACGCCGGCGGCGGCTACGTGGTCGAGCGTCTGCCAATGAAAGCCGCCGTTGGTGTCGTGGTTGGGGATATCCGGGTAGCGGCAGCTGGCGCAGCGGTAGCCTAGGGTGCTGCCACGCAGTTCCTGGATGCTGCCGCTGGGTATGGCTGACCACTCTCCGCCAGCCGTGCGCACGAGGGTAATCGGCGTGCGGTGGACGACTTGCTGGATGCTCATGAGTTCATGGCTGCCGCAGACTGGGCAGGTGAAAGTGATATTAGTGGTCATAAGGCTGCTTTCTGCTAGATGATATGTAGCAGAAATACGAAAAAGTCAACCTTTTTTTTCAGGATTCAGGTTGATTTCCGGTAAATGGAACGCTATCAGCTTGCAAAAGTGTGATGAAAATGCTACTTTTACACCGTGGAGACGCAAGACCAGTCCGAGTTGAAGAAAAGCATCAAAATCTGGCTGAAGGCAAACAACTACAGTTATGCCTGGCTGGCGGAGCGTTGCTATGTATCGGAGGCAACGGTTCGCAACTGGATGGCCAAGAAGCTGATACCGGCGGCGAAGGTGCATATCATCCGCGAGATGGTGAAGGAGCTGCCGCTGGTGATGCCGGGGCGCGTGCAGGTGGAAGAGGAGACGAAGATTACGCTTAGTCTGGATGCCACGACGCGCGCCGCGCTGGAGAAGCGGGCTTTTGCGCAGGGCAAGACTCTTTCGGAGTTTCTGGCAGATGAGGTGCCGCGCCTGGGAAATTGATGTTATGTTCTGACGAATCCTCCCTATGCATGCTTCCGTGGATGCTTTGCCGTCCGGCGCGCAGCTGGGGCAGTATCACCTGATAGAGGCCGCCTCGCAGGGCGGTTTCGGTATTTTGTACCGCGCGTGGGACGAGAAGCTTAACCGCCCGGTGGCGGTTAAGGAGTGCTTCCCGGCTTCCATCTGCCGCCGCGACCCGCAGACCGGGGTGGTGCGGCCACACACGGAATCGCTGCGTGCGAATTATGAGACCGCCCTTGAGGATGTGTATGAGGAGGCGCAGACGCTGGCGGGGCTGCACCATGCTCAGGTGGTGCCGGTATATGATATTTTCCGGGCAGCGGGCAGCTTGTTCTATGTGATGCCCTGGCTGGAGGGTGGCTCCCTGCGCGATAAGATTGCGTCGGGTCAAACCGTGCCTGCAGAAGAGACGCTCCGGTGGTTGTTGTCTCTTCTTTCTGCCCTGGAGTACCTGCACAGCCGCCAGATTATTCACCGCGATATCAAGCCCGGTAACATCATGTTCGATGCCGATGGTAAACCAGTGCTGGTGGATTTCGGCTCGGCGCTGAACCGCGCCACCAAGGTGGATACCACCACGCAGGGGGAGTTTTCTCCCGTGTACGCCGCACCCGAACAGGTAAGCGGCAAGGGGAAAATAGGCCCGTGGTCGGATCTGTATTCCCTGGCGGCTACCTGGTATGAGCTGTTGGCCGGAATGCAGCCGGAGCCTGCCCAGCAGCGCCTGGTGCAGGATGATTTGCGGCCTCTCCCCCTGGGCAGGACGGTGCTGGAGCAGAGCATTATGCAGAATCTGGCGCTGGAGGCCCCGGCGCGTTGCCAGTCTGCCCGTGAGTGGCAGGATTGGCTGCTGCGTGGGGCTGCTCCGGTGGCGGTGGCGCGGCGGCGCCGTTCCTTCCTGTTGTGGGCTGTGCCTGCGGTGCTTCTGGCGGCCGGCGGGGCGTTTCTGCTGGGTCGGCAGCAAGCAGAGCCTGTGCAGGAGGAGGGCGCGCCCCAGGTGAAAGATGCTCCGGATAAGCAGGAATTGGTGCTGAGTGATGAGTTTTATGAGAAGGCGTGCTATCAATTGGGTATACCGGCCTTGCATCAGCGCTATGAGGAGGTGTTGAACAAAGCGGCGGCATGCCGTGCGAGCTATGCTTCAAAGCTGGAGTCCTTGTACAACGCCGGCGTGGAAGATGCCCGGACGCACGCATTCCGTTCCCGTCCGAAGGAACGGGGCTTGTCTTCTTTGAAGGAAATGAAGAGTCCGGGCAAAAAGGCGATGAATCAGATGGGTACCTTGCTGCAGGACTGGCGGGGTGAGATGGAGGGCTTGCGGCATGAACAACTGCAGATTGTCCGCGCTTTGCAAACGGGTATCAGGGATATTGAGAAGTATTGTACGTGGAATACGGCGGAAGAGCGCATCCTGCTGGAGAAAACAGGATTGCGCCTGGAGAAGGATTATGCCGACTGTTTGTCGACCCACGCTCTGGAGCAGATACAAAAGGAATTTGAGACGCAGTGCATGGAGCAGTACCAATCCCTGAGGTCGCTCTGGTATGCCAGGGCCGAGGAGAATCTCAGGAAGTGGGAGACGGAAAAGGCAGAGGCTGATGCCGCTGTTCTGACGGATGAAATGTATCACCAGATGTCGGAGAAACGAGGGTTTTCCCAGCTTCTGGCCGAGCGCAAGGCGATGGATGAACAAGCGCAGGAGATTGCCCGGGCGGGTGTCCTCGCTATGGAGAATGAGCTGGCGGCTGTTCGCCAGACTCTGGATGCTGTTGATGCGGATACCGAGGAATCCCCAGGGAAGAAATCATCGTGGTTGAGGATTGATTTTTACAATCAGTACAGGGACTCGATTCACAAGATACAAAAAGATTATATTGATGGGCGGTTGTATGCTCTGCACCAGGAATATAACAAGGTTTTGAAACCCCAGTTGGCGCGATATAGGGCGGATTCTTACCAGAAACCTGATGATGATGAGATGAGTGAGATGGAGAAGCGCATGGAGGCTCTTTTTCTCGAACGCGCCAAAAAAGAGTATGCTGCGTTCATCGATTCTACACCTTACACGAAGCCGCGCGAGTATTTTTTGAAGGAGAGAAAACGCATCGAGGAGGCAATCAGCTCACAGGTTGAGGCCAAGGATGATGCGTTGCGGAAGCGTGAGCGGGAGATGGAGGCAGAAACGCAAGCCCGCTTACAAGGCGCATGAAATCCTGAATGACCTGCATGCCAGCGTTTCGTCTTGCGTGCGCGCGTGGCAGGGGTGCCGTCCCGCCCGCCATTCGCTCGAAACCGTTTTCCTGCGCGGCATTCAGGCAACGCTGCGCGAGCAGGGACGGTGAAGAGGTTGAATCCCGGATGTAGAATTCCGAATGCTGTAGGCGGCACCATCCGGAGCTCTCGGGAAGACGGGGGGCTTTCCTTCCGGTCATGTGCGGGAAGCGGGCGTGGAAAAATGCCTTTACCCCCGGGGCGTCACATGCTAGAATGCCGCCCGTGAAGGTAATTGTAGTGACAGGCGGCATCGCCTCCGGGAAATCAACGGCGGTGCGCATACTGCAGGAAATGGGAGGCGAGGGAACGGAGCTTTTCGATTGCGACGGCACTGTCGCCCGACTGCAGGCGGCCGGGCGCTTCTCGCGCGATCTGGTGTCGGCCTTCGGCCCGGAAGCGCTGGACGCACAGGGTAGCGTCAATAAGGATTTCCTGCGTTCCGTGGTGCAGAACAGCCCGGAGGGGCGTGCCACGCTCAACACCATCATCCACCCCAAGCTCGCGCAATGCTGTCTGGAAGCGCAGGCGGCGGCTCGCCAACGCGGCGATGTGCATACGTTCCTGGTCGACATTCCCTTGTACTACGAAAGTCCCGCCGAGTTCGGCGCCGACGTCGTTTGCGTCGTCGCCGCGACCGACGAGACTCGAATCGCCCGCATGCAGATGCGCGACGGTTTTGACGAGGCCACCGCCCGCGCGATGATGGCGGCGCAGATGCCCACGCAGGAGAAAATCGACCGCGCCCAAATCGTCTTTTGGAACGAGGGGAGCCCCGAAATCTTGCGGCGACAGGTGCAGATGTTCTACGATTCGGAGCTGGCTTCCGAGGTCAAGGCGGCGCAGGCACGCGCCCGTGTCATCAATCTTAACGAGTTGCGCCGCAAACCCTTGGGCGAGCTCCAAAAACTGGCGGCGGCCTGCAAGGGCGCCGAGAGCCTGCCGCGCGCCGAGCTGGTGGCTGAGCTGGTGCGCAGCTACCTGAGCGAGGGGAGTCCCGTGTTCGTCTCCGGCGTGTTGGAGACGGATAAGCAGGGGAGCATCCTGCGCGACCCTGCGCGCAGTTTCCGCCCGTCGGCAGACGATGTGAGCATTCCCGCCGAGCTGGTGCGCCGCTATGCCCTGCGCCCCGGCAACGCCTGCCGCGTGCGCTTGCGCAGCCCCCGCGGCAAGCAGGAGAAGGGGCTCGTGGCCGAGGAGCTGGTCGAGATCGAGGGGCAGCCTGCTGCCGAATACAAGCAACCCGCCGACTTTGAGCGGCTGACCGCCCTCATCCCCACGCGCCGCCTGATGTTGGAGAACCCGGATGTTAAATCTGCCTCCATGCGTGTGCTGGATCTGATTACGCCGCTGGGCATGGGGCAGCGTGCCCTCATCGTGGCACCGCCGCGCGGCGGCAAGACCGTGTTGCTCAAGACGATGGCTAAGTGCCTGCACGCCAATTATCCGGAGGCCGAGCTGCTCGTGCTGCTGCTCGATGAACGCCCGGAGGAGGTGAGCGATTTTGAGGAAACGGTCGATGTGCCCGTCTATGCCTCCACCTTCGACGAGCCCTCCCGCCGTCATGCCCAGCTGAGCGATCTGGTGTTGGAGCGCGCTCGGCGTTTGGTGGAGCAGGGGCGCGATGTCATCATCATGCTCGACTCGCTCACGCGCCTGGCTCGCGGCTACAACGCCAACCAAAGCGGCGGGCGCACCATGAGCGGTGGCTTGGGCAGCAACGCGCTGGAAAAACCGCGCAAATTCTTCGGCGCGGCCCGCAATGTCGAGGAGGGCGGCAGCCTCACCATCATCGCCACCTGCCTGGTCGACACCGAATCGCGCATGGACGAGATTATTTTCGAGGAGTTCAAGGGCACCGGCAACATGGAAATCCGCCTCGATCGCGAGCTGTCCGAGCGCCGCATTTACCCCGCGATTTCCATCCCGCGGAGCGGCACCCGCAACGACGATCGCCTGTACCACCCCGACGAGATGCTGCGCGTGCTGCAACTGCGGCGTCAGCTGGCGGCGCTGCCCGGCTGGGAGGGCCTGCAAGCGCTGCTCAAGAATATCGCCAAGACGCAGAACAATGCCGAGCTACTCCTGCGCGGCCTCGTCGTCGGCAGTCGCTGAGAGCTCCGTATCGTCTTCATCGGCGGCATCGCTTGCCGCGTAGTAGGGCGCGGCACCGCTCAGGTAGCGGATGCGCGCGTTCTGCCACTCGTCCTTGGCAAATCGGCGCACGGGAAGCACCGGGTTGCGCCCCAGCCAGATGACATCGGCTCGGCAGGCTTCACCGGGGAGCTCGGCGAGCGTGAGCGCGGAGGCATCGCCCACAAAGAGCGTGCGCTTTCCCGCATGCTCCCACTGTAAAATCGGCTGCTGACATGCGGTCTCCAAATAGTTCGGAGCCGCAAACAGGCGGTAGGTGCCGGAGGCTGTGTGCAGCGCTTCGCCCGGTTGCAGAACGGCACAGCCCAAGGCCTGCGCCAACTCAGGGGCTCCCACGACCGCCGCGGCGCGGGCATGGGCGTGGAAAAGCGTCGCGCGCACGGTGTGCGACGCATTGCGGGGCGGGGTTCCGCACATCACCAGCACCCCCGGATTGCCCAGCAGACAACCCTCTGCCCACGCCCCCAGCGGGACAGGCAGCACCGTGTCTGCCGGAGCCGGGGGCGTAGCCGGGAGGTAGGCTCCCGGGATGGACGCGCAGCCGCCAACCACCAGCAGCACCGCGCGGGCACTGAGCAGGGCGGCACCCATGCAGAGCTCGCCCAGCAGGGGTGCCCAGGCCGTGAGCAACGCCAGCAGTCCGCAGGCCATGCAGAGGCTCAGGGGCAGCGACAGCAGCACATTGGTCAGCACGGCGCAGCTGTTGAAGCTGTGGAAATAGAGCACGGTGACGGGCAGCGACACCAGCCAGGCGCAGCAGCTGACAACCACCAGCGAGCGTAGCAGCCGCTCCAACGAACGCAGCCGCAGCTCCGCCGCTGTCTGCACGCGGTAGGGCAGGTAGGCATCCGGGCCGAACCAAGGGCTGTCGCGCCGCAGGCAGAGTGAAACACCGCCCAAAATCGCCGCGTAGACCCCGAAGGACAGCAAAAAGCCCGCGTGGTGCAGGAGATACGGCTGCGCGAGCAGGAACAGACAGGCCACCGCGCACCAGGTGTTCAGGCAGGACACCCGCTGCCGCAGCATCAGCCCCAGCGTGAACACCGCTACCATGAGATAGGCGCGCAGCGCCGGAACCGCACAGCCCGTGACCACCACATACAGCGCTAAGAGCAGCAGGAGCACGGGGCGCGCCACCGCGGGCCGCACCCGCAAACACCGAAACAGCATCCAGCAAAAGCCCGCCACCAGCCCCACATGTAGCCCGCTGACCGCAAAAGCGTGCATGCAGCCGCCGCGGCGGAAGAGCTCCAGGGTGTCGAGTTGGGCTTCATCGCGCGCGCCCAGCACCAAGGCCGCCAGCAACTGCCGCCGCGCATCCGCCTCCGTCCCCTCCGGCATCAGCACACGCACGGCGCGCTGCCGCAGGCTCAGCCCCCAAGCGCGCAGCGCCGCCCACGAGAGCGGGTGACCCTCCAGGCGCAGCTCCAGCACATCGCCCTCGGCGGCAATTCCCCGGCTGCGCTGCCAGGAAGCGCGATCAAACAGCCCCGGCAGCTCCGGCGGCGGGGGCGAGCTGCGCAGCAGCGCACGCACCCGCACACCATCACCCGCTTCAAGCGCCAGTCGCTGCCCGTGCAGCAGGAGCGCGGGAAAAACTCCCTCCGGCTGCAGCACAAAGGCATGGGGATAGACCTCCGCCACCGTGCCGCGCAGCTCCGCCAGCGCCTCCCCCGAGCGCAATGCCTCCGCACGGCTCTGCAGAAGCGAGACGTGCAGCCAGCAAAGGAGCCCCGCCGCGAGACACAAGGCCGCCGATTTCCAAGCGCGCGCCGCCGTCGTCCAAGCAAGAGCCACCGTCACCGCTGCCCATCCCCAAGGGGCGAGCAACACCCCCACGACTGCCAGCAGTGGTAGCGCCATGGGAGCCCCTAGAGGAAAACGACGATAAAACGGCAGCGTCACACGCCTAACAATAGCGCGCACCGACCCTCTGCGTCAAGCCCAAAGCCTCAGCCGCGAGCGTGCACAAAAAAACGCCCGTGTTTCGGAAAACACAGGCGCGTAGAAAGCTAGAGCAGGGAGATTTACTTCAGCTTGATACCCGGCTTCGTGATGTTCAGCCCGTCGGCATCGAGGGTGGCGGAAGGCTTTGTAACCTCAATCTCGGGCTTAGAAGCCCCCTCCTTGGCGGCAGCTGCCGCATCCTTAGCTGTCTGAATCTTCTGTTCCGCAGCAGCTTTGGCCTCCTTCGCCTCGGCAATCTTGGCATCAATCTCCGCCTTCTTGGCTGCCTTGGACGCTTCATAGGCAGCCTTCTTCTCGGCAATCTGCTCGGCGCAGCTCTTGCCCTCGCAGCTGACGCTCGGCTTGCTGACCTTCACCCCCTCGGCATCAACTGTCACAGTGGGTTTGTTCACCTTGGCCTTGGGCAGCGTCAACGCCGAGGCGGTGGAAAGCAGCCCGGCTGCAACAAAGAGACATGCAATCGTTTTCATGGCGCGGACAGGGTAGCATGGCGAGCTTCCCGAGACAAGCTTTTTCCCGCGCTTGCCATCGGGGGGGCTTTTTGCTATGCTCAGCGGCATGAAGTTCCTCATCACCGCCGGACCCACGCGCGAGCCGCTTGATCCCGTTCGCTACCTGAGCAATCGCTCCTCGGGGCGCATGGGCTATGCGCTGGCCGGGGCGGCGCGCCACGAGGGGCACGAGGTCGTGCTGATTTCGGGTCCCACGGCGCTCGATGTGCCGCCGGGGGTGGATTTTATCCACGTCGAAACCGCGCAGCAGATGTACGACGCTGTGCACGACATGGTCGGTGGGGTCGATGTTGCCATCCTCTGCGCGGCGGTGGCGGATTATCGCCCCGTGGCGGTGGCGGAGCAGAAGATGAAGAAGCATGCCGAGCGTCTGGTGTTGGAGCTGGAGCGTACGCCGGATATTCTGGGCAGCATGCGCTCGGTCTTCGGCTTTGCGGGGGTGCTGGTGGGCTTCGCCGCCGAGACGCAGGAGATTGAGCACTACGCGCGCGGCAAGCTGGAGCGCAAGGGCTGCGACATGGTGGTGGCTAACGATGTATCCCGCGCGGACATCGGCTTTGACAGCCGCGAGAATGAGGTTCTGCTGGTGTTTCCCGATCGCACGGAGGCGCTGCCGCGCGACACCAAAGAGCATATCGCCCTGCACATTGTGGAACACGCTGCCCTGCTGCACTCGTGAAAGTCACACTGCAAATGTTGGGTTGGGGGGATGATTATGCGGCGGCTTTCGCGGCGCTGCAGCAGCCCTCGTGGTACCCGGCGCGCATCATCCGTGAGACGAAAATCAACTTCACCGTCATCGGCGTGGGGCGCGGCGACCACGAGGTCGTGCTCAGCGGCAAGCTGTGGCACGATGCCGTGAACGATGCGGATCTGCCGACCGTCGGCGACTGGGTAGCCGTCGACCCGGGGCAGGGGGATGATTTACCCGTCATCCGCGCGCTTCTGCCGCGCCGCAACCGCTTTTCGCGCAAAGCGCCGGGGCGTTCCTGCGCCGAGCAGGTGCTGGGCTGCAACGTGGACATGGTGGTGGTGGTGACGGACGCAAGTGAGGACTACAACCTGCGGCGCACGGAGCGCTACCTGACCCTCATCCGCAAGTGCGGGGCTCGCCCCGTGGTGCTGGTCAACAAGGTAGACGAAGCGGACGAGGCCACCCTCGCCCGCGTGCGCGCCGAACTGGAGGCCGCCGGTGCGGAGGTCTACCTCATTGCCGCACGCTGGCGCAAGGGCTATCCCAAGTTTCTGCGCCGAGTCCCCAAGGGGCAGACGCTCATGGTGGTCGGCTCTTCCGGCGTGGGGAAGAGTACGCTGGTCAACTCGCTGCTGGGCGGGGAGTGGCTGGAGACGGGGCAGGTGAATGCCGTGACGGGCAAGGGGCGCCACACCACCGTGGCGCGCGAGCTGGTTGTACTGCCCGGCGGCGGGGTGCTCATCGACAACCCCGGCATTCGCGAGGTGCAGATGTGGACGGATGCCGCCACCTTGCGCGCCGAGTTTGCCGACCTGAGCGCGCTGGCTGAGCAATGCCGATTTGCCGACTGCTCCCACCGCCGCGATGCGGGCTGCGCCATCCGCGCCGCTCTCGAGAGCGGGGAGCTGAGCCCCGAGCGCTATGAGCACTTCCTCAATCTGGAGAACGAGATTGCCGAGCTGGAGCGCCGCAGCGAGAAGCGGCGCATGACGCTGGAGCGCGTCACCCGCCGGGAGAAGCGCCACACTCTCCGTAACCGCGACGACCGCGAGGAGCATCGGCGCGACCTGCACCCCAATCGCCGCGGCTGAGCGCGTTCATGCCGAGCTTTGCCCTTGCGGAAGCGGCCGAAACATGCTAATCTGCTGCCCGCTATGTTTTACATTACCACCGCGATTGATTACACCAATGGTGCGCCGCACATCGGGCACGCATACGAAAAGGTTCTTGCGGACGTTCTCGCGCGGTGGCATCGAATGTGCGGTGAGGAGGTCTACCTGCTCACCGGGGTCGACCAACATGGCCAAAAAGTGCAGCAGAAGGCCGAAGCCGCGGGCGTTTCGCCCGAGCAGTATGCCAACGATGTCATGCAGAAGTTCATCGCCCTGTGGGAGCGTCTGGGGATTGCCTACGACGGCTGGGCGGCCACGAGCGACCCGCGCCATGTGCGCTGCGTGCAGCAGATTCTCACCAACCTGAAGGACAGGGGTTGCCTGTACAAGAAAGCCTACAAGGGTTTTTACTCCGTGCGCCAGGAGCAGTTCCTCACCGACAAGGAGCGCGGCGAGGACGGCAGCTTCGGCCCCGAGTGGGGCGAGGTGATTGAGCTGGAGGAGGAGAACTGGTACTTCAATCTCAGCGCGCATGTGGCGTGGCTGCGGGAGTATGTCAGCACGCATCCCGAGGTGGTCACCCCGGAGTTCCGCCGCCAGAACCTGCTGAACGCCATTGAGCGCGCCGAGGGGGTCGACCTCTGCATCTCGCGTCCCAAGGAGCGTCTGGCGTGGGGCATTCCCTTGCCCTTTGACCCGGAGTTCGTCACCTACGTGTGGTTCGATGCGCTGGTCAACTACATTTCCTTTGCGGGCTACCTCAGCGAGGGCGATGCCTCGCTGCCCGACTTCAACCGGCTGTGGCCGGCGGCTTGTGAGGTCATCGGCAAGGACATTCTCGTGCCGGCGCACGGGGTGTACTGGCTCTGCATGCTGCACGCGATGGGTTTTGCGGATGCGGAGATGCCGCGCCTGCTCGTCCACGGCTGGCTGAATATCCGCGGCGAGAAGATGAGCAAGTCGCTGGGCAATATTGTGGACCCGAACGATCTTTGCGATGTGTTCGGAGCGGAGGCGCTGCGCTACTACCTCGTGCGCGACACCAAGACGGGCTACGACAGCGACTACGATGCCGAGCGCCTGAAGATGATTTACAACACGGAGTTGGCCAATGATTTGGGCAATCTCTGCAACCGCTCGCTGAACATGTGCAAGAGCTACCTGGGCAGCGTGGTGAGCCGCGGCGAGGGCGATGACGCGCTCTCCGCCGCCCTGCGTGCCCACCTGAGCGAGACGGAGAAGAAGTTTGCGACCTGCATGGATGCCTACAACACGGCCGATGCGCTCGGCGCGCTCAATGAGCATGTCAAGCAGTGCAACGCCTACATCGAGCAGACCCAGCCCTTCCGCATGGCCAAGGAGGAGGGGAAACTTCCCGAGTTACAGCGCGTGCTCTTCCACCTGCTGGAGAGCTGCGCGCATGTGGCGTATTTGCTGGGCTGCGTGCTGCCCGAGGCTTCGGCACGTATGCTGGAGCAGTTGCAGGTATCGACGGAGGGTCTGACGCCCGCCGGGCTGCATTGGGGGCTCTTGACCGAGGGGCAGGCGGTGCAGGCCCCCACGCCCGTGTTCCCGCGCATCATGTCGGAGGAGGAAAAGGCCAAGGCGGCGGAGCGCGCTGCCAAAGCCGCAGCCAAGGCCGCCCGCAAGGCGGCGCAACAGGGCTGATTTCCCCCCGATTGTCACGCAACATGCCGAAGCCCTGTCTGCTGCCGTTGTTGGCTCTGCTGCTGCTCTCCTGCGGGGAGAGTGAGCGGCAGGACGCGCCCCGTACGCCGGAGGAGATGTATGAACAGGCGCGGCACTTGCTGAAGCCGAATGCGGAGCACGAGGCTTCCGACACGGAGGGGGCGCTGCGCTGGCTCATCCGCGCGGCGGAGGAGGGCTACCTGCCCGCGCAGGTGGATTTGGCGGGGATTTATCTCAACGGCGGCAAGAACGGCCTTCCGCCCGATCATGCGGCGGCGTTCCGCTGGTTCAGCGCGGCGGCGGCGCAGGGGCACACGGCCTCGCACGTGTTCCTCGGGCAGCTCTGCTACGACGGACGCGGCACACCCCGCGACGAGGCGGCGGCGCTGGCGCACTGGCGCCGGGCGGCCGAGGTCGGCAACGCCGAGGCACAGTATCGCCTCGGGCGCGTGCTGGCGCAGCACCCGGAGCAGCGGCGCGAGGGGATGGACTGGCTCACCAAGGCGGCGCGCGAGGGACAGCGCGGCGGTGTCCCGCAGGCGGCCACGGCGCTGGGCAACCTGTACTATCGCGGCGCACCCGACCTGCCCGCCGACCGGGCACAGGCCGTGCGTTGGTATGCCATGGGGGCATCGGCGGGCGACCCGCTGGCGCAGTGGGTCTATGCGGAGCTGCTCCTGGCGGGCGAGGAGGGCGTGGCGCGCAACGAGGAGCAGGCCATGAGTTACCTGCGTCTCTCAGCGGGGCAGGATTGCCCGCAGGCAATGGAACGCCTCATCGACTGCCTGCGGAGCGGCGAGCGTGCCGCGGAGCAGGAGGCTGAGGCCGCAGCCTGGGAAAAGCGCCTGCAGCAGCTCAATCGAAGTGAGTGCATTCCGTTTGCCTTTCG
>CAMACY010000057.1 GCA_945831585.1 uncultured bacterium
TCGAACCCACGACCCCTTGCACCCCATGCAAGTGCGCTACCAGACTGCGCTACTGCCCGAGTATGTGTCACCGCTGCGAGCTGACTCTCTCAAGCCCTCTCGGCTGACGGCGGGAGGATTTTAGCGCCGCGCTTTGGTATTGTCAAGAACTTTTTTTCGTGCTAAGATTTTTTCGCCATGAAGAAGGTCAAAACGGCTGTCGTCGGGGCCAGTGGATACACCGGCCAAGAGTTGCTGCGCATTCTGCTGCGCCACCCGGGGGTGGAGCTCGTGTGCGCAACGTCGCGCCAATATGCGGGGCAACAGCTCTGCGATTTGTTCCCGCGCTTCCGCCATGTGCCCGGGGCTGAGCTTGTGTTTACGGATTCGGACGTGGAGGCCATCGCCGCTACCGGAGCCGAGGCGGCTTTCCTGGCGCTGCCGCACGGGGTGTCTGCTTCCTACGGGCGCGGGCTGGTGGAGGCGGGGCTACGCGTCATCGACCTTTCTGCCGATTTTCGCCTCAATGATCCCGCTGTGTATGAGGAGTTTTACGGCAAGCCGCACCCCGATGTGCCGCTGATGCAGGAGGCTGTGTACGGCATGCCCGAGTGGCACCGCGCCGACATCGAGACGGCGCGCATTGTCGGCTCGCCCGGCTGCTACCCCACGAGCATTATTTTGCCTCTGGTGCCGCTGCTGCGCGCGGGTCTGGTGCTGCCGCAGGATATTGTAGTCAACAGCGGCAGCGGGGTTTCGGGCGCCGGGCGCAAGGCCGATGTGCAGTACAACTTCTGCGAGTGCAACGAGAGCATGCGCGCCTATGCCGTGCCCCGCCACCGCCACTTGTCGGAGATTGAGCAGGAGCTGTCGCTGGCCGCCGGTGAGCGCGTTGTCATCACCTTTACCCCGCACCTGATGCCGGTCAACACGGGTATTTTGACCACTACGGTGGCCAAGCTGGCGCCCGGTGTGACGGTCGAGCAGTTGACCGCCTGCTACGAGGCGGCCTACGCTCATGCACCCTTTGTGCGCCTGATGGGGGCGAACAAGCCCGCCGACACTAAGCATGTAACGCGCACCAATTTCGTGGATATCGGCTGGGCGGTGGATGCCCGCACGGGGCGCGCCGTGCTGATGAGCGCGGAGGACAACGTGATTAAGGGCGCGGGTGGCCAGGGGGTGCATGCGTTCAACATCATGTTCGGCTTTGACGAGACAACCGGTCTGTGGCTCATCTGAGCCGCAGTCCCCTGCCCCCGCCCATGCGCCCAGTCCTTCTGATTGTCGACGATGAAAAACCGACCCGCACGGCTCTTTGCGCCGCGCTGGAGGATCATTACGAGGTTTTTCCCGCTGCGAGTGCCGCCGCTGCGCGCGAGATTCTCCGCAGCGAGCCGGTGGATTTGCTGCTGACGGACTGGCGCCTGGGCGGTGAAAGCGGCATGGATTTGATTGATGATGCACAGCGGCTCCCCAAGCCGCCGCTGTGCATCATGATGACGGCCTATGGCAGCGCGGACACGGCGGCGGAGGCCAAGCGGCACGGCGCCTACTATTTCCTGACCAAGCCGCTGAATCTCGACGAGGTGGAGCTGCTGCTCAGCCGCGCGTCGCACACCCGCTCGCTCGAGACGGCCAACCGCGAGCTGACGCAGCGTCTGGAGCCCGTGGGCGGGCTGGATCGCATGCTGGGCAACAGCCAGGCGATGCAGGGGATTTTCAACAGCATTCGCCGCGTGGCACCCACCAAGGCCTCGGTGCTTATCAGCGGCGAGACGGGGACGGGCAAGGAGCTGGTAGCGCGGGCTCTGCACACGCTCTCCGGGCGCAGGGGCAAATTTGTGCCGGTCAACTGCGCCGCGCTCTCGCCCCAGTTGATGGAGAGTGAGCTGTTCGGTCACGAGAAGGGCGCTTTCACGGGGGCCTTGCAGCGCCGCATCGGGCGTTTCGAGGAGGCTGACGGCGGCACGCTCTTTCTCGACGAAATCGGCGAGATTGACCCGGCAACGCAGGTCAAGCTGCTGCGTGTGCTGGCCGAGCACAGCATCCAGCGCGTGGGGGGCAACGCAGAAATCGCGGTCGATGTGCGTATTGTGGCCGCCACGAATCGCCGGCTGGAGGAGATGGTGCGCGAGGGGAGTTTCCGCCAGGATCTTTACCAACGGCTGCGGGTGATCGAGCTGCACCTGCCACCCCTGCGCGAGCGCGCAGGGGATGTGGTGTTGATGGCCGATGCCTTCCTACACGAGCTCTGCCGCGAAAACCGCAAGGGGGACAAGCGCTTCTCGCGCGAGGCGCTGGAATGCCTGCGCCGCTACTCCTGGCCGGGCAATGTACGCCAGCTACGCACGGCAGTCGAGCACGGGGTGGTGATGAGCGAGGGCTCCGTGGTCACTCCGGCCGATTTGCCTCCGGAACTCTCGGCCACCCCGACAGGTCTCGAGGGCGGCGCCGGACAGACGGCCACACAGTCTGACTTTAGCCTTGCCTCCCCCCCTACTCTTAACCTAAAATGGGTGGAGCGGCAGGTCATTCTCCGCGCGCTCAAACAGACCGATGGCAACCGCACGACCGCCGCCGAGCTGCTGGGGATCAACCGACGCACACTCCAGCGCAAGTTGGCGGAAGCTTCCGATTTTTTCTCTGACTATATCTGACCACATTTTTTATCTTCATCATGATGAATACCAGCGAACTCAGTGTCTCTCAACGCAGAAAACTGTTTATCAGCATTCGATTGATTCTGGCCGTTTTAATCATCGGACTGAGTATTTTTGAGCTTTTTCTCGCGTTTCGG
Source organism: uncultured bacterium (assembly GCA_945831585.1). GTDB lineage: Bacteria > Verrucomicrobiota > Verrucomicrobiia > Verrucomicrobiales > Akkermansiaceae > Akkermansia. The sequence goes on from CAMACY010000057.1 coordinate 2,780, forward strand.
GGTCTTGACCGTCCCGAGGCTATGGATCAGGCGCAAATTGCCCGACGAGTTGCCCAGGGAAAGGGATTTACCACGCAATTTTACCGTCCGCTGGATGTGATGGCGCAAAAGGCCAATCTGGAGCAAGAGCTCGATGAAGAGGGCAACCCTCTCCCGACGACGCTGAATTTCGACCTATTTAAGGATTCAACATACGGTTCTCTGCACACGGGCATTTTGGCGCTGGCTCTGAAAATCACCGGTTATGACCGCTTTGAGCAAACGCGCATGGATAGCGAGATTTCTAACGTGTACGCGGCCGATCGAGTGATTGCCGGCGTGAGTTTGCTCTTCTTCCTTCTGGCGCTCTTCCTGAGCTACACGCTCTGCACCAGGCTATTCGATGAAGTCGTGGCGGCTACAACCGTGACCATGGTGGCGCTCAGCAGCTTGGTGCTTGACTTCGCGGTCAGCGGCTTGGCTCAACCGATGCTCATGTGTCTGCTCCTGCTCATCGGACATGCTCTCTACACCGCTATCCGGGCGCAGGCCGAGCAACGCCCGAAGCTCGTGTGTCTCTGGATCTGTCTGAGCTACGTCGCCGCTGTTCTCATGTGCCTGACGCAGATTCTGTGCATCTGGCTCTTTGTCGGTCTGGCGACCTTTTGCGCCATCTATTTCCGCCCCAGGGGATTGTGGTTCATGGTGGCCTTGGGCTTTGCACTGATCGGAGTCGCTCTGCCGACCTACATACAGTGTGCGGCAAGCGGCGGCATCGGCACGCACATCCTCCACAGCCTTGGCGTTGCCTTCGGCGGCGGCGGGGATTTGCTCGCACGCTCCGCCACCGACACCGCCGTGCCGTTCAACAATGCCAACTTTTACCTGCGCCTTGTGGGGGGGCTCTGCTCCCAGATGCTCAATATATTGAGCTATATGGGCGGTGTTGCGGTTGTGCCGTTTTTCCTGCTGGCGCTGTTCAATCGCTACAAGAGGGAAGAGAGTGAGGGCATCAAATGGCTCATGTTTGCCATGTGGGTCGGCATCGGTGTCGGGATGACCTGCTTTGCTCGCAGCGGAGAAACATCTGCCGATCAGCTCTTCATCCTGTTTACTCCCATCTTCGCGGCCTACGGCACGGCGCTGGTCTTTAATTTTTTGGCAAGACTCAACTTGGGCGCATCCTTTGGGGCATCGCGTGCCTTGTGCATCGCGGCGCTGATTCTGCTTTCCGGCGGTCCCTTCCTCCTCACGCTGCCCCGCACGCTCGTGATGAGCATCTGGACAAGTGACCGAGGCATTCCCCACTACCCCCCGTACTATCCGGCGGCTCTGAACGGCAAACTCCACGATCTCAGCAATGCCGACGATATCATCGTCACCGACCAACCTTGGGCCGTCGCCTGGTACGCCGATCGCAAGGCGCTCTGGATTCCCCGCAACATTGACACCTTCTGCCGCGATCTCGAGCCGGTCTTGGCGGAATCCGGTCAAAAAGTACAGGGTTTTCTCATCACCCCCTCCTCGCACGCCATGACACCGGGCGGCATTCCCGGCATCCTCTCTGCGTACGGGGATTTTGCCCCCTTAGTGCTGGAAGGGAAGCTGCTGCAAATTCTCCCGCAACACAACATTGCACTGGCTGATTTGTTCCACACGCACGCCAACTCGCAGGTGCGCTCGCGCACGCTGGCCTCGCTGGTTTCCTCCCGCGGTCAATATGCCTACCGCCATTTCCTGCTGGGTGCCGATATGGTTTACTACAGCCGCAACGAGCAAGGCCGCTAAATCCCGTCTCCCTTTTATGGCAAGCCCACGCAGCACCAACGCAAAAGCTCTCAGTTTCGAGCAAGCCACCGAAAGGCTCGAAGCTATTGTCGCACAGCTAGATCAGCCGGAAACCAGCTTGGAAGAGATGCTCAAGCTCGTTGAAGAAGGCTTGGGACTCATCAAGCGCAGCCGCAAACTCCTCACCGAGGCTGAGCTTAAAATTCAACGTCTGGAGGCACCGGAAGCCATTCCCCAAGCTCCAGAAGAAGCCCCGCATCGACATGACGACTCAACCTTCAGTCTCCTCTGAGCTCCCCCCCCTGCTGTCCGCCATTCATAGCCCCGAGGATCTCAAGGCGCTTCCCGCAGAGGCTCTCCCGGCACTGGCTCAGGAAATCCGCACCCTGCTGATTGATACCCTCTCCCACACGGGGGGGCATTTGGCTCCCAATCTGGGGGTGGTGGAGCTCAGTATCGCCCTGCATCGAGTCTTTTCCACACCGCGCGACAAAATTCTCTTCGATGTATCGCACCAGAGTTATATCCACAAGCTGCTGACCGGGCGGGCAGAGCGCTTCGCCACCCTGCGGCAATTCGGCGGGCTCTCGGGATTCATGAAGCGCAGCGAATCGCCGCACGATGCCTTCGGTGCCGGCCATGCCGGCACGGCGCTCTCGGCAGGACTGGGCATGGCCGCTGCCCGCGACCTCCTCGGCGATGACTACCATGTTGTCTCCGTTGTCGGGGACGGCTCCTTCACCTGCGGAACAACGCTGGAGGGGCTCAACAACCTCTCGACGACCACCAAAAAATTCATTCTCATTCTCAATGACAACGAGTGGAGCATCGATCGCAATGTCGGGGCGCTCTCCAACTATTTTTCCTCGCTGCAGCAGACGGAGACCTATGACTGGCTGCGAAGCCACACCAAGGCCATCATCGAAAAACTTGCCGGTAGAGAGGCGCGCCAGCAGGTCTCCAAGTTGATCCACGCCGCCCACGCGCTCATCACGCCCTTGAGTTTCTTCCAAGAGCTGGGCTTGTCCTATTATGGCCCCATCGACGGTCACAATATCGATAAATTGGAAAAAATTCTGCGCATCGTCTCCAAGCAAGCGACTCCGGCCATTGTTCACATCATCACCGAGAAAGGGCGCGGCTACGAACCGGCGGCGGCCAATCCCACCAAATTCCATGGCATCGGGCAATACAACATCGCCGATGGCAGCACCGGGCGCAGCACGCGCATCACCTATTCCGAGACCTTCGGGCAGAGTCTCTGCCGCATGGCGGCAGATGACCCCCGCATTGTGGCCATCACGGCGGCCATGCCGAGCGGCACCAAGCTGGAATTGTTCCGCGACCGCTTCCCGAGACGATTTTTCGACGTAGGCATCGCCGAGGAGCATGCGGCTCTCTTTGCCTGTGGTCTGGCGACCCAGGGTTTCCGCCCCTATCTGGCGGTGTACTCCACCTTCATGCAGCGCTGTGTGGATATGATTGCGCACGATGCCGCGCTGCAAAAACTGCCTGTGCGCTTCTGCATGGATCGCGCCGGTCTATCCCCCGATGACGGTCCGACACACCATGGTTTGTTCGACATTGCCATGCTGCGAGCTATCCCCAATCTCATCCTGATGCAGCCCAAGGATGAGGCCGAGCTAAGCGCTATGCTCTGCACCATGAACGGCATCGAAAGCGGGCCGAGCGCCATTCGTTACCCGAGGGGAGCCGGCGAGGGCGTCGCCCTGCCGCCCCATCCGGAGCCCCTGCCCATCGGCAAGGCCGAGCAGCTGAGCGAGGGCAGCGATGTCGCGCTCATTGCCCTGGGCAACATGAACGCCCTCGCCGCTGCCGTGCGCACCGAGCTGGAAGCAAGCGGGCTGAGCTGCGCCCACATCAATGCGCGCTTTGTGTGCCCCTTGGATACCGAATGCCTGTTGCGCCAGGCGAAGCGTTGCCGTCTGCTGGTCACGCTCGAGGATCATGTCATCAGCGGCGGCTTCGGCTCGGCGGTGCTGGAGGCACTCAACGCGCAGGGCTGCACCACCCCCCTGCTTCGCGTCGGCTGGCCCGATGCCTTCATCACGCACGGGCGAGAGGAGCAGCTGCGGGCGCAACACGGGCTTACCCCGGAGGCTCTTGTCCGCCGCATCCGGCAGCATTCGGCTCTTCGCTAATATCGGCATGGATCGGACAACGGTCGGCACCATTCTGCGCCTCTACCCTCTGGGGGAGGACGGCCTCATCGTCAGCTGGTGCACGGCCGATTGCGGCATGGTGCGCACAGCCGCACGCGGAGCGCGCCGTCCGGGCAGCGAGAGCTGCGGCCGTATTGACCTCTTTCACGAGTGTGAGCTGACCTATCGCCCTGCCAAACAGGGCGATTTGGGGAGCCTGCGCTCCACGACCCTGCTCTCCCCCCGGCTTCCCCTGCGTCGCGAGCTCAGCAAGCTGCGACTGGCCTCCTACCTTTGCTCCCTGCTTAGCAGCACCGTGGAGGCGGAGGACGGCAACCCCGCGTGGCACAGTCTGTTGGCAGCTGCCTTGGACTACCTATGCACCTCCCCTGCCCGTCCCGCCGTTCTGGAGCGCTTTGAGCGACGCATGGCCGAGCTGCACGGCATCTACAGCCCGAGTATTAGCCCGCATCGCGCGCTGGCACAGCATTTTATGCCGCATCTGCCAGGGGGGCGCGAGTCGCTCTTCAGTCCTCCGGGCGCTCAGCTGTGATAGCGGCATCCCCGGTGCTCATCCTCCCACTCGGGGCGCAAATAGCGATTCTCCAACAAAGACTCCAACGCCGAGGCAAAGCCGCCCCAAGGCTCGGCATCGCGACAAACAAGCGGCTGTTCGGCCAGCGCCTGAGCCAACAGAAGAGGCCACTCGCCGCGCGGCTCGCACTGCTGCACCAAGCCTTGGTGCAGCACAGCCCCCCGGTGACGGCGTTGCCCTGCCCCCGCTAACTTGTGACCGGCGGCATCAACAATATCGCTGCACACGGGGCTTGCCCAACACGAACGCCCTCCGCTCGGCGCGTCCTCGCGCAGTAGGCGACAGGGAACCCCATCCGCAGCCAGAGCCGCCGCCAGGAGCGAATGAATCTGCAAGTACAACTGTGCCGATGAAGGATGGGGCGCCCCGCCGGCAGGCAGTGTCAGCGTATAGGTTTGACCCAGGCGATGATCGACAATACCCCCGCCCGTCCAACGGCGGATGTATTCTTCCGCTCCCGGAAAAAGGCGCCTTGCCTCGCACGCGCTGTCAAAATAGCCGTAGCTGACCGCCGGGACTGCCCAGGAATAGACGCGCAGCCAAGGCTCGGGCTGCGCGCTCAGCAGCTCATCGACCGCCATATTGGCGTACCCACGGCGAGGCAGCGGATCAAACCACAGGTGCAACTGCCCCAAATGCAAAGACGCCTCCCCGCATCCGGGCGGAGCCATCATCAGGCCGGAGGACATCACAAGGGTTGGGGCAAAGCCACGAGATGGGAGAACGATTTCGTGTAGCGCGCGAAAAACTCGGCTTGCTTCATCGCGCGGCGGCGCCCCGTCCGCATCTGGTTGACAACGCCCACGCCCTCTTCCGTCAACACCGTCATGGAAATCGACACCATCGCGATACGCGCGTTGCGATACGTCGCACCATTCACTTCGATTCTATCCCCGTAAACGTTGATTTTGCTGCGTTTGCTCCCGGTCGATATCACAGGAACCGTCAGGCTGCGATAGCCGACACGCCCGGACTCAGCGTCTGCCGTATCATCCGAGTAGCGAATTGTCATACTCAGATTCATCTCAATAATATTCTCGCAAAGGAATTTCTTCTCATCCTCCTGCTCAAAGGAGCCATAAGCCGCTTCCAGACTGTCCCTACCCATCAGTTGCTCGAAAGAGTCGCGCGGCGAAACGACCTGACGATACAGAGAAAAGAGCGGGAAAGCCCCCGCGTCTTCGCCATCGGAGCCGGGCAGATTGAGAATCTGGTCGCGGTACATCAGACGATAACCAATGGCGCTGACATCGCCCTGTGTATCGCGATTGTGAGCACGCGCTTCGCGATAATTGCTGCGCAGCGAGGTGCTGCTACTCACCGAGGGGTTGCGATCCGGAGCGCAGGCAAAGAACACGCACTGAACGGAGCGAGGTATCTTCAATCCCTTGGGCGCCCCGGCAAGCTCATCGCTATCCTTGGCAAACATCCATTCGTAGCGGTTATTCCCGGCGCGCATTTGGAAAGACTCGAAGTCATGGCTCATCACTTGCAGCGCCACACGAGAGCGCGATGTCGTGCTGACATCCTCGCGCACGTTGTTCCAAAGGTCTATGCCCTGGTTGGTCAACTGCATAATCACCAACACCAAAATGGAGGTGATGGCCATAGCCGTAATCAGTTCGATTAGGGTGAAGCCGCCCCGCGCCACCACGGAAATACGAGAAAATTTCATAACGTTTGCAAAATAAGGAAGAACAACTTAGTCGAGCATCAACGATGGAACGACAGGTTCGCGGAGAACAAGGGTCTCCCCATCTGGCGCCAGGTCTTGGTGCGGTAGCGCGCGGGATTCGGCGGCGACATCAGGAAGAAATCCGCCCGGCAGAACACGACCCCGCCCCACGCCTCGGCATCATCCCGGTCGGACACAAAAGCCTCAGGCGCCGTGGCCGCCGCAATCACACCGGGAGACTTGTGCGCGCGAAAAACTCCATCGCCACGATCAACGAGCTGCGTCATACGAACCAAAAAGACCGGCCCCACCGCATCTTTAATATCATTCTGATGCACGCGATCGTTCATGGGGCAGGCCACGGTCACGAGCTGCATATGCGCACCCGGCATACTTTTCGCTGCGGCCACGGGGGGGAAGGAGCCATCTGCCCGCGACGGCTTCGACATATCTGCCCGATAGGAAAAAATCACGATGGAGGTCGAGGGACGAACCGACGCACGCACCCAATAAAAAGCTTTGTCAAAGGGGCTCAGGAACGCTGTGGGCGAGGAGGACTTAGCCGAAGCAGGAGCTTCTTCATCCGCCCGCAGCGTACTCATTTCCGCCCGCAACACGCTGGTGATGCGCTCCGCCTCTTGACGCGTCAATGCCTGCCGCACCAATCCGCGAGCCGGGACAAAAACCGTCAGGAAAATCGACAGGAGCGTGCCGACCAATGCAATAGCCAACAGGGTTTCCATCAAGGTGAACCCCTTGCGCCCACGAAAAGCACCCATTCGTTTCATACTCTACTGATCAATTTTTCTTTTTCGCTTTGAGAGACTTGGTTCCATCGGAAAGGGTACGCGGTTTCTTCTTAGCAGCGCGTTCTCCCCTCTTGCTGCCCGAATCTCCCCCAAACGAGTTTGCCCTGCCGCCGGAGCCGATATCGGTGGCTTCCACGTCCGCAAACACCTGCTCCGTAGTGCGCAGCAGGCTTACATCGCCCATGGGCCATACCACAATCCCCTTGGCACCCACGGGGCGATTCTGATCATCCAGCTCCAGCGGGATGACGCCGTCGTGAGCGCGCCGACCACTGCCCAAACGACCGTTGATGAGCACCAAACGCTGCGGGCGCGTCGGATTCAGCGGGTCGGCATTCGGGAACACAAAACGCCCCTTCTCGTCAAACTCCAAGTAGTACACGCGCGTATAGCCCTTACCGGAGAGCCGCTCGGAGCCTTGGCCAATCATGGAGTTACCCGAGCCGTCAGCCCACTCCAACGCTCGACTGTAATGCGGGCTAAAAAAGACACCGGGAGGCAGCATTACCCCCGCCGAAACCGACACCCAGCGCCCGTCCTGCGAGACCTCCGTGCCGTCGTAGCCGTTATTCTTGTTGTCGTTCTTGCGGAACATCTGCACCGTCATGTAGCGCAGGTGGCGCGAATCCGCGCTCTGATCCTTGGGATCGTCCGCAATGACGAGTCGCGTATAGGTGTCGTTGCCCTGCGCGGTAGCCCGAGCCTCGCGCACGAGCGATTCGAGCATATCTACCCCGGAATCGACGCTGCGCCCCTTGCCGGCATCGCGCAACACCCCGGCAGACATGGTCATCAGAATCCCAATAATGGCAATGACCACCAGGAGTTCCACCATGGTGAACCCCTTTCGACGAAATAAACGGACACTCTTCATAGATGCGCGAATGCTTGCGTGCATTTTGACTTTCCCATTCATACCAGCTTTTGCTCCTCCCATCAATCTTTTTTTTCCGTTCGGACGGGCAGACCGAAACATTTTCGCCGCCTTGTGATTGACCTTTCTCGCGAAATAGGCTACAAGAGGTGGCCATGACCGTCTTGCAATCTCTGATCCTCGGCCTTGTGGAGGGCTTGACCGAATACCTGCCTGTCAGCTCTACGGGGCATCTCATCATCACGCAATATCTTCTGGGCATCGACAAATCCAACGCCATGGATGCCTTTGAAATCTGCATTCAGGGGGGAGCCATCCTCGCCGTTCTTGGGCTGTATTTCAAGCGTTGCACCCGCATGCTCATGGGCTTGTTGGGGCGCGATGACGAAGGGAGACGCCTGCTCATCAACATGCTCATTGCCTTTCTGCCGGCGGCGGTCATCGGTCTGCTGTGTGCCAAGCCCATCAAAGACTTTCTCTTCAACGCCCCCACCGTCACCCTCACCTGGGCCTTGGGCGGCATCGTCATCCTCCTCTATGTGCGCAAGCGCAGCCGGCGCCCCGACGCCTTCGGCGGAGCACCGCTCGAACAGCTGGGATGGAAGGGAGCGCTGGGCATCGGCTTCATGCAGTGCATCGCCATGATTCCGGGCACCAGCCGCAGCCTGATGACCATGCTGGGCGGGCTCTGCGTGGGACTCAGCGTGGCCGCCGCCGTGGAGTTCAGCTTCCTGCTGGGGCTCATCACCCTCGGTGCCGCTACAGCCCACGATGCCCTCAAGCACGGCGGAGACATGCTGCACCATTTCGGTTGGCAGCCGCTCGTTGCCGGCACGCTCATGGCCTGGGCCAGCGCCCTGGTCGCCGTCAAATGGATGGTGGGCTACCTCAACCGCCACAGTCTGGCCATTTTCGGCTGGTATCGCCTCGCAGCGGCGGCGGTCATGCTCGGACTCATCTTCTGCGGTCTGCAAACGGAGCCCGAAGCAGAACCCGCCGCTTCGCCAGCCGCGACGGCAACCCCCTGAGCACCGCCGCCCCGGCTCTTTGAGCAAGCGTGTCGCCGCGCATTCGATGCACACCTGTCCCAAAGATTTCCGCGCGAGGCAGAAGAATAGCCCGGCATAGGTCTGGTGCCCATCCGTCGGTGCGGGGAGAGGATGCGTTTTTGTGTCATCACAGAGGCAGACAAGGCGCTTCTTAGAATTCACTCACATCTTGACCTTGAGGGCGTTGGTAAGGTATTGTGCGGTTGCGGTAGTCCAGCCTTTCACTGCGTATATTTTTTTGAACATCAGCTAGTTGTCACGAGTGTTGCAAGGTTGCGCAAGGCTGAACTACCGCTTTCTTTGTCTTATTCACCCTCTCCCCGCGTCAGCGGATAGGAAACAGACCCTTCTTGCGTAGCTTTGTGAGCTCAGCGCTATAACGCCCTCTCTTGTGTGTCTTTTCGTACGCCGTTTGTTGGTTGATGACGCAAACGCCCGTTGTAGTACACGAGCAAAAAGGGCTTAGTCCGGTGTCCTCAATTTCGGTGCCATTATATGTTTGCTGAGGACTCACCATTACGTATATTTTCTTATTCTTCTTATAGTTTCAATCAAGCAGCTGTACTTGTTGTTATCCTGTCCATGCGTCAAATCAACATAGCTTTTTTTGGTTGTAACAACTACAAAATCTGAATGGTTTATATTTTGATATCTTTTGGTTGTTATTATTTTACCCCCTCTCGAAGTCTTAGTGTCTATGTTGCTAATTTTGTATATTTTCATTGTGATAATTTAACAATTGTCTAGCACTTGGATATATATCTTTTTTTAGCATGCTACACTTGATAATTTCAAGTACTGTGTTGATTACTTCATCTTCAGGCATATCTCTTATTGTGCAGTTTTCCGGAAATATACCCCACTGGTCTTCTACCCATATGTGATATTTTTTTCTGTGTTGTCTTTTACTACATACCAAAGTTTGAGGAAGTTTAAAAACATCTCTCACATAAATTATAGGGAGATATTCATTTTGGCATTTCCATAATTCAATTTTAAGCCAGAAATCCGGTTGAACTTCCGGAAAAGGCAAGATAAGATATTCGTTGATGAGTTTTTTTACTTTCATTATCCTTTTACACATTTTGGATTAAAATGTTTACCTTGACAGCCTCTCGGCACCTTAAAGTTTGCGTCTTTTTTTGCTAGCTTTATTGCTTCTCCTCTATTTTTATGAACACCAATACCCTCAATCCGGCCATCACAACATACCCTCTTGTCGAGTTGTATCAATCCTCCAGAAACGGTACAAGTGTACACACCCTTTTTAGTTTTTGTTGATTCGTAAAGCGCACGGGGCGGGTTTCGGCGTTGTACTCCACGCTCCTGATGCCGGTGGCGGTCTTCACCAGTGTTTGGTTGCCATCGGCATCGAAGGTGGGGGTGAACTCACCCACGGCGGTGTATTGGTTGAGGTTGTTGGACGCATACGCAGTGATGATCCCGACCTCTGTGGCAGTGGTGCGGTTGGCAATGTTGTCGTAGGCGTAGCTGTAGATGCGCTCGGCGACAGGGGTATTGCCGCGTTTGTAGCTCATCCCCGTGAGCAGGTCGCGCTGCGATGCATAGCTCTGCGTCAGCGTCATGTTGTTCGGCATGCTGAGCGTTTGCATGAGGTGAGTGTGAGTTCCGGCGTTGAGCGAGTCGCTTTCCTGTTCGCCGTAAG
>CAMACY010000058.1 GCA_945831585.1 uncultured bacterium
GCTGAGCATCATCAACATGCTGCGCTTTCCGAGCTACTTCCTCATCACCGCCGACTTCATCAACTGGGCCAAAGACCACGACATCCCCGTCGGCCCCGGGCGCGGTTCGGCGGCGGGCTCGCTCGTGGCCTATGTGATGAAAATCACCAACATCGACCCCTTCAAATTCAGCCTGATTTTCGAGCGCTTCCTGAACCCCGAACGCGTCAGCCCGCCCGATATCGACATTGACTTCTGCCAAAGCCGCCGCCCCGAGGTCATCGAATACGTGCGGCAGAAGTACGGCGAGCGAGCCGTGACCCACATCATCACCTACGGCACCATGGGCGCCAAATCCGTCATCAAGGATGTGGCGCGGGTCATGGATCTGAGCTTCTCCGACAGCGACAAGATAGCCAAACTCATCGAGAGCGGCCCGGGCGTGACCCTCAAGAGCAGCTGGGAGGCCAGCGAGGATCTCCGCAATCTCGTACAGAGCGACCCCGGATACCAGGAAATCTGGGACTTCGGGCTCAAACTCGAAGGCACCGTGCGCAACGTGGGCATGCACGCGGCGGGCGTTGTCATCGGCGACCGCGATCTGGACGAGTATGTGGCGCTCACCCGCGATGACCTCTCCAACCCGCAGGGCGAGGTGGTCGCGCAGTGCGACATGAGCGCCATTTACAACGCCGGGCTGCTCAAGATGGACTTCTTGGGGCTCAAGACCCTCACCGTCATGAAGGACGCCGAGCGCTATGTACGCTGGCGCGAGCCGGACTTCCGCTACGATACCGTCAGCATCGACGATGCCGAAACCTTTGCCCTGCTCAACCGTGGGGAGACCATGGGCGTGTTCCAGCTCGAATCCGGCGGCATGGTCGACACCTGCAAGCGCTACGGCATCGACAACATCGAAGACATCATCGCCCTGCTTGCCCTCTACCGCCCCGGCGCCATGCAGTTCATGGACGACATGATTGCCGTGAAGAAGGGGCTCAAGCAAGCCGAATACGAACACCCGCTCCTCGAAACCGTCTCGGGCATCACCTACGGCGTGATGATTTACCAGGAGCAGGTGCAAGCCGCCGCCAAACTGCTGGCGGGCTACACCCTCGGCGGTGCCGACCTGTTGCGCCGAGCCATGGGGCACAAGGACCTGAACGAAATGATGGAGCAGCGCAAGCGCTTCGTCAAAGGCTGTTGGGATGTCAACCAAATCGACGAAAAAACCGCCAACGCCATCTTCGACAAAATCCAAAAATTCGCCGGCTACGGCTTTAATAAATCGCACTCGGCTTGCTACGGGCACATCTCCTACTGGACCGCCTACCTCAAGGCTCACTACCCGGTGGAATTCTTCTGCGGCATCATGTCCAATGAATCCACCAACGAAAAAATCGGCGTCTACATTCAGGAAGTCAACCGCTTGGGCATCGAGGTGCTGGGGCCCTGCGTCAACCATTCCGCCGTCAAGTTCCAGCCGGAAACCATGCCCAACGGGCACCTGGCCGTGCGCTTCGGGCTGGCCTCCGTCAAGAGCATGAGCGCCGAAACCGTGCGCGTCATCGTGGAAGAGCGCGAGAAGAACGGCCCCTACAAGAGCCTGGAGGATTTCTGCTACCGCATTCCCCCGCAAAGCGTGCGCCGCAACCAAATCGAGGTCCTGGTGCAGTGCGGTGCCTTTGATTGGATGCACGAATGCCGAGCCGAAATTTTCGACAGCATCGAGCAATGCCTCACCGGCGCTTCCACCGTCCACAAGGACAACGAGGTAGGGCAGATGGCGCTCTTTGACATGACCACGGAAGCTATTGCCCCCGAGAAGAAGAAAATTCTCATGGAATGGCCCAAGGAACAGCGCCTGGATCAGGAAAAGTTCCTCACCGGAGCCTACTTCACCGGCAACCCGCTTGACAGCATGCGCGGCATCATCGACAATCCCAAGTACCTGCGCATCGGTTCCCTGCCCGACCTGACGGACGATGACATTCGCGGCGTGCAGGACATGGCCGGCATGCTGCGCAGCGTCTCCGTCAAATCCAGCAAGAGCAGCGGGCAGAAATTCGCCGTCATCACCGTGGAAGACTTCACCGGCAGTTGCGAATGCCTCGTGTGGGGGCGCGCCTACGACGACGCCGCCAAACAGGAGGGGCTGCTCGAAGCGGGCAACTTCGTCAGCCTCCGCGCCCGCATCTCCCCGGATGACAAAACGGGCGGCAAAAAAGTTTCGGCCAACAAGGTCGAGCAACTCGGCACCCGCCGCCACGGCAAGGCCAACAACGCCTTCTACGACATCACCCTCAACACGGCGCGCCACAATGCGGGTGATATCGCTCTTATCAAGCGTATTCTCGGCAAATACCCCGGTAAAACACCCGTGCACCTCACCCTACGCAACTCCTTGGGCAACCGAGCTGTTTTAGAACTAGGCGCCCGCTACTGCATCACACGATGCCCCCAGCTCGATGAAGAACTCTCCCTCTACAGCTAAGCCTCTGCCCCTGCGCCTGCGTCTCGCGCTCTACCTCCTCTGCTGCGCCATCGGACTGGGTATCGGTCTGGCAATATCCACCCTGCGCCGAGGAACTCCGGACACGACGCAGTCAGAAACCTACGCTGTTCCCGAGGGCGGGGTTCCGGTCGATGCGTTCAGCCTGCGACTCTTTCACGCGGCTCTGGAACGGCAGGAAGGCGCTCCGCTCACGCTGGTCGCCCCCGCCTCCGTTGCCGACGGGCTCAGACAACTGGCCGACCTGAGCGAGGGAGCCCCCCGCCAACAACTCAATGACCTCCGCCTGCCGCAGCAATTTCTGCCGAACACAGCGCCCGCCCTCCTGGCCGCCGACCTTGATCTCCCCTTTCGGGCAGGGGCACCGACCCTGCTGAAACTGCCTCTCCGCAGCCAATTTCCCACGGCACTCTCCCTGCTCAACCAAATGCTACCGGGGCGGGTCCCCATCGGCACCGACTTCATCTCTCGGGAAACACGCTTTGCGGTCATTGTCCCGGCTCCCGAAAGCCCCCGATGGAGCACCCCCTTTCACAGCGGCAACAGCGTGAACCGCGAATTCGAGAATGCCGACGGCTCCCTCCCCCCCTGCCGACTGATGCGCGCCCGCGGACTTTTCCGCTGTGCCGAGGCGGCGGATGGGCACTGGAAAGCCATCGCCCTCCCCCTCGATTATGGCGGGCAGAAGGGCGGACAGGCGCTGGTGCTGATTCTCCCCCGCAACAACGCTCGCCGTTTTGCCGAAGAGCTGACCCCCGCACAACTGGGGAGCATTCGCACCGCCTTACTGCAGGCAGAGCCCCGCGACATCTGCGTGGAGCTGCCGAGGCTGAGCATCGAGCTGCACCCGAGCTCCCTTACCCCCGAGCTCAACGCCATGGGGGTCACCCATCTCTTTGACATCCGGCACGCACGCTTCTGCAAGCTCGTCACCGAGCCTCTGGCTCTCAACAACTTCGTGCAGCGCCGCGAACTCCGCTTCATCGAAAACCGAGAAGGCTCCGACAACGCCACCGATGAAGCGCCCGAACACGTCTCCCTCAACCGCCCCTTCCTTTGGTACCAAGGAGATTGGAACAGTGCCGCCCCACCGCTGCACATGGGCTTGCTGGAAAATCTGTAAACAAGGTTTTTTTCTTTTTTTTCCGCCATAAGGGGTAGACGGCGCCGCCCTGCTGATGTATCATGAGCAGCGTGAGTCTCAAATGGAAAGTCGAAGAACGAGCGGAGTGCGAATCCACCTTTAACATCGCGCGCAAACTGCCGGCCTGGACCGTGGTCAGCTGCGACCGTCAGACCAAAGGACGAGGGCGCTTCAATCGCGCGTGGTTCGGAACCCCCGGTGGGCTCTGGGCTACCTACAATGTGCCCATCGACCCGCGCTCTGCGCATCACTGGGGACTGTTGCCGCTGGTGGCGGGAGCCGCTATCATGGATGCCCTGCGCCCCTACGACATCGCGGGACTCCGCCTGCGCTGGCCCAACGATGTGCTGGTGGGCAAGTCCAAGCTGGCGGGCATTTTGGTCGAGCGCCCCTCGGCCACCATGGCCTCCATCGGCATCGGCATCAACATCCGCAATGATTTGCGCCCGCTGGAGGGCATCACGCAGGATCCCGCCACCCGGCTGGCCGACCTCACCCCCCTCTGCCCCTCCGTCACCAAGTTCCGCACCATTTTGGGCGACAGCATCGCCGAGGTGTTCCACTACTTCGTCGAGGGCGGGCTGGATGCTATCAACCCCATGCTCGAAGTCGCCTGGGGCGAATCTCTGCCCGTGGTAGCCATTACTGATACCGAGCGTATCTGCGGCTACTTTGCCGGAGTCGAGCGCGATGGTTCGCCCATTCTCCGCCGCGCCGACGGCAGCCTCATCACCGTACCGGGCATCACGGTCAATCGCCTCAAGGAACTTATCTGATTGCGCGGCGGCGATGGCGCAGAACGCTCTTGCCTGCGCGCAGGGGCGAGGCTATACTCGGCGCATGGCCAATGTCTCCCTCGCGCTGGGTTCGCAATCGTACAACGTGCATGTCGCCAACGGGTCGCTGGATTCCGTGGGCTTTTTGGTGTCGCGCACGCGCCTGACGGGGCGGGTGGCGCTCATCACCGACTCGCACGTCTGCGGGCTCTACGCCGACCGCGTGCAGCGCAGTCTGGAGGATGCCGGCTACGAGGTCACCCTCCATGTCTTTGAGGAGGGCGAGGCGCAAAAACACCTCCGCACCGTCGAGACGCTCGTCAACGAAATGGTGGCTGCCGGGCATGACCGCAGCAGCTTTGTTGTGGCGCTGGGCGGCGGCGTGGTTGGCGACATGGCGGGCTTCATCGCCTCCGTCTACTACCGCGGCATCCCCTTTGTGCAAATTCCCACCACGGTGATGGCCCAGGTGGACAGCTCCGTGGGCGGCAAAACGGCCGTGGACATTGCCGCCGGCAAGAATCTCATCGGCGCCTTCCACCAGCCGCGTCTCGTGGTGGCCGACCCCACCAGCCTCAGCACCCTCTCCCCCCGCGTCATTCGTGAGGGCATGGCCGAGATGGTCAAGCACGCGGCCATCCGCAAGCCTGCCATGCTCGGTGAACTGCGTGCGCTGGCCGACGAGATTGACCTGGGCTTCACCCTCGCCACCATCAACCGCCTGCCCCAAATCATTGCCGACAACATCGCCATCAAGGCACGCGTGGTCGAGGCCGACGAACGCGAGACCAAGGGCGTGCGCGCCTACCTGAACTTCGGCCACACGCTCGGCCACGGCATCGAGGCCTCCGTCCCCTACGGCAGCCTGCTGCACGGCGAGGTGGTCAGCCTGGGCATGCGCGGAGCGCTGTACCTCTCACGCAAGCACTGCGGGCTCTCCGCCGCCGCCGAGCGCGAGGTGCTCGACACGCTCAAGGCGCTGGAGCTGCCGCTCACCCTGCCCGAGGGGGTGCAGACCGCCGATGTGCTGGCGCGCGCACAGAGTGACAAAAAGTTCCGCAACGGGCAGATTCGCTTTGTGCTGCTGAGCGACCTGGGCAACCCCGTGCTCAGCGACGCCGTGACGCAGGAGGATCTGCGCGAAGCCACCGCCCTGCTGCGCACCGGCTATTGATTCCTTACATCCACCACTCCCATGACTGACCCCCGCACCATCCAACTGGCTCATTCCCTCATCACCCACTCCTGCCGCGTGCAGCCGGGCGAACATGTGCTGCTCGAGCTCATCGATGCGCCCGATGAAATCGCCCTGGCGCTCATCCGCGCCGTGCGCGAGGCCGGCGGCTGCCCGCACGTCACCCTGCGGCACTCGCGTGTGACGGCCGAGATGTTCGCCGGAGCTACCGATGCCCAGTACAGCTCCATCGCCGCGCTGGAGCTGGCCGAAATGCAGCAGATGGACGCCTACATCGCCATCCGCGGCGCGGCAAACAGCTTTGAGAACTCAGTCGTGCCCGCCGCCAAGATGGCGCTGGCGCAGAAGCACCTCGCCCCCGTCCACCACCATCGCGTAGGGCGCACCAAATGGTGTGTGCTGCGTTGGCCGACCCCGAGCATGGCACAGGGAGCCGGCATGAGCACCGAGGCCTTCGAGGATTTTTACTTCCGCTGCTGCCTGGCGGACTACGACAAGCTGCGCCGCAGCATGGACAAGCTCGCCGCGCGCATGATGCGCACCGACCGCGTCGACATCGTGGGCAACGGCACCGACCTGCACTTCTCCATCAAGGGCATGCCCGCCATTCCCTGCGCGGGCGAGCTGAACATCCCCGATGGCGAGGTGTTCACCGCCCCCCTGCGCGAGAGCGTCAACGGCACCGTCTTCTACACCGCGCCCACCGTGTTCCAAGGCATCCCCTTTGACGGTATCCGCCTCAGCTTCAAGGACGGACGCATTATCGAGGCACACTGCAACGGGCGCGACGAGGCGCTCAACAAGATTCTCGACACCGACGAGGGCGCTCGCTACATCGGCGAGTTTGCCCTGGGGGTCAACCCCTTCATCCTCGAACCCATGCGCGACATCCTCTTCGATGAGAAAATCGCGGGCTCCTTCCACTTCACCCCCGGGCAGGCCTACGAGAACTGCGACAACGGCAACCGCTCGCAGGTGCACTGGGATCTGGTGAATATCCAACGCGCGGACTACGGCGGCGGCGAAATCTACTTCGACGGCGAACTCATCCGCAAGGATGGTCTCTTCCTCGACCCCGAGCTGGCCGACCTCAACCCCGCCCAAGCCTGATGCGAGCATGAAAGACCCCCGATTCTCCCGTTTGGCCGAGCAGATCTGCGGCTATTGCGTGCATGTGCAACCCGGCGAGCATGTCAACTTGCGCTGCGCCGACATTCCCGATGCCATGGTGGTGGAGCTCATCCGCGCCGTACGCGCCCGGGGCGGCTACCCGCATGTCGACCTCTCGCACGCGCTCGTGAGCCGCGAGTTGAGCCGCGATGCCGCGCCCGAGCAGTGGGCGCTGGACGGTCGCTACCGCATGCAGCGCGCCGAGGATATGCAGGTGCACATCTGCCTGTACGGCGACCACAACAGCTTCGAGACCTCCGATGTGCCCGCCGAGAGCATGAGCATCGTCAGCAAGGCGCTCTCCCCCGTCAGCAACTTCACCTGCAACAAGCGGCGCTGGACAGTGCTGGCCTGGCCGACCCCGAGCATGGCACAGGCCGCCGGCATGAGCACCGAAGCCTTCGAGGATTTTTACTTCCGCTGCTGCCTGGCCGACTACGGCCGGCTGGCGCGCGCCATGAAGAAGCTACAGGCGCGCATGGAGGCGACGGATGCCGTCCGCATCGTGGGTCCGGGCACCGACCTGCACTTCTCCATCAAGGGCATGCGCGCCATCCCCTGCGCGGGCGAGTGCAACGTGCCCGACGGCGAGGTTTACACCGCCCCCCTGCGCGAAAGCGTCCACGGCACGCTGGCCTACAACGCCCCGAGCATCTACCACGGCATCCCCTTCGACGGGGTGCGCTTCCGCTTCGAGAAGGGGCGCATTGTCGAGGCGCACTGCAACGGGCGCGACGAGGCGCTCAACAAGATTCTCGACACGGACGAGGGAGCCCGCTACATCGGCGAGTTTGCTCTGGGGGTCAATCCCTACGTGCTGGAGCCCATGCGCGACATTCTCTTCGATGAGAAAATCGCGGGTTCCTTCCACTTCACCCCCGGGCAGTGCTACGACGAAGCCCCCAACGGCAACAGCTCCGACATCCACTGGGATTTGGTCTGCATCCAGCGCGCGGATCACGGCGGCGGCGAAATTTACTTCGACGGCGAGCTCATCCGCAAAGACGGTCTCTTCCTCGACCCCGATCTGGCCGACCTCAACCCCGCAAGCTGACTCAACACCGTGCGCCGAAAGCTCGCCATCCTCTTGATCCTGCTACAGCTGCTTCTGCTGGCACTGCTGCATGGGGGATGGCGGGAAGCCGAGCGGCTGCAAGTAGTGCGCTGCCCCCTGCCCGCCGATGCCCTGCCCGGAGCGGGGCCGCTGCGCATCGCCCTCATGACCGATGTCCACAACCGCATCGACCTGCTGGAGCAGGCCGTCGATCTCACGGCGCGCGAACAGCCCGACCTCATCATCTTCGGCGGCGACTTTGTGTACATCGCCGAGCGTTTCAGCCGCACCCGCGCCGCTATTCAGCAACTCCGTCGGCTGGCGGCCATCGCCCCGACCTACGCCATCTACGGCAACCAGGACTACGAGATGCAGCCCTCTTTCGAGCGCGTGTTTGCAGCGGCGGGCATCCCCATCCTGCGCAATCAGGGGCTCGATTGGCGCTGCCCGAACGGCAGCACCCTGCGCCTCGTAGGGCTGGGCGACCGGAACGAGGGCGACGAGCGCCCCGAGCTCTGCCTGCCGCCCCGCGATGCCGCGCCGCGCCCACCCCTGCTACTGCTCTCCCACGATCCTGAAAGCCGTCACCTCCTGCACGACTACGGCTGGGATCTGATGCTCTGCGGGCACACACACGGCGGACAAATCGCCAACCCTTTCACGGGGCGCGGCATCTCTTTCCGCAGCGACACCCCCGAGGGGCACTACCGCCTTGACGGCGGGCGACAGCTCTACGTCTCGCGCGGCGTAGGTGCTACCTACCGTCTGCGCTTCTTCTGCCCGCCCGAAATCAACATCCTTGAGATCGCCGGCGCACCGCAGCTCAGGCGTTGATGACGCCCCCCGGAGCCCACCAGGAAGAAGTGCGCAGTTGTGGCAAGCCCATCGTTGCGGCTGAGAATGCCGCGCAGGCAACGCCATCATGCAAGTGCCCCGGCGACGGTCACCGGGTGGCAAGCACCCGGTACCGCAGCGGCGCGGGTTCCGCGCCCAAGGCTGCGGAACCCGATGTCACCTGCCGCCGCCTCCCTCACGACCTCCGACGACGACGTACTGCCAACGCCGCCAAGCCCAGCAGCGCCAGCGCCGAGCTCGCCGGCTCCGGCACCGCCGCCGCGCTCAGGTCGAAGTAGACGGCGCCCTTGGGCTGCTCGCTGTCGTAGTAGCCGGTGTAGGTGCGCCCCAGGATGTCGGCCGTCACCGTCAGCGCAGCCAAATCCATGGTCGCGCTTTCGAACACCAGCGCCACGTAATCCCCGCTCGTGGCACCCTCGATGGCTTCATAACCGCTCAAGTCAAAGTGCAGGGAGCTGCCGGTGATGTCGTAATCGCTGATATTCGTGAGCGTGACCACGCATACGGTGCTGCCCTCATCCGGCCACACGGTGTCCTGACCCGAGAGACTCACCTCACGCCTGCAGGCCGTCAGGCTGGAGACGCTCAGCGCTTGCGCGCCTTCTTGCAGCCGCGCGTTGGCCGATGTGACCTCCACCGTCAACCCGTTGGCCAGCAGCGTGGCGGTGTCATCCGTCAGCCGCGCGCTGGAGGTCAATGTCACATGCTCCATCCGCAGCACGGTGCCCGCCGCCATGTCCACCAGCACATCCCTGAGCACCAGGGTGTGCCCCTGAGCCCCCTGCACCGTCAGCGTTTGGCTGTCAGCATCGTAGCGGAGCTCCCCGGGATTCAGGCTCACGCCGTCGGCCGTGGCCGTCACCGTGCCCTTGACGGCGCTGCTGTTCTCGCCGAAAGCCACGGTGGCATCCTGCGAGACCTCGACCTTGTTGTTCACCGCACCTGCCGCCACCACCAGCGTGCCGGCCTGCAGGCTCACATCGCCGCTCCCCAGCGCCTCGGTGTGCGCGGCTTCGAGTGTGCCGCCGCTAATCACCGTGCCGCCGCTGTAGCTGTTGGCGGTTTCGATGCGCAGCGTGCCCTCGCCGTTCTTGCCCAAGAGGGTATCGCCGGTCAGGGAACCGCTGCCGGTCCAGGTGTAGTTATTGTCGATATCGTTCTGCACCAGCACGGTGTCGGCCGTCACCGTGCCGGAAAGGGTCACGCTCCCCGCGCCCTCGTTGGTAAACACAAGCTTACCTGCTTCCGGTTCGGTGTTGCTGCTCTCCCACACCCCGCTGCTACTCTCCCAGACGGTGCCCTCGTGGCAGGATACGTACAAACTGCCGTCGCGCCAGACGAAATCGCCGAATTGCGCGCCGTCCTGCACATGAATCTTCTCCTCCGTCCAGGATTGTGCCCAATCATAGGCGGCATTCCCATCGGCGAGGGTGAGCAACTTGTAGGTGCCGTATGCCAGGCGGGCGTTCTCCAACACCACGTTCAGGGAGCCCGTTTGCAGGTTGCCGCTGAGCGCCATCAGGGGCGCCTCGGCATTCGGGCCGGTGGCGAGCCGGAACGACAGGGTGCTCCCGCCCTCCATGACCAGGGAGGAGGCGTTGATGCTATTGGCGCCCTTGAGCGCCAGGGTCGTGCCCGAGTTCAGGTTGATCTCCGCACTGCCTGCGTCCAGCGCCGCATCGCTGAGCGCGAGGGTGGAGCCGACCATGGCATAGAGCCCGCCCACCTTCAGCGCGGCGCCGTCCTCCACGGACAGGGTGCCGTTCATGAGGCGAACCTCGCCCGTCAATTCGCTGGTGCGCGAGTGGGCCACCTCGGCGGCCGAGACAGCTTCACCCTTGGCCGCTTCTAGGTCGGACGCGGTGTATTTGCCGGTGAAGCGGATGGTGCCGTCGGCCGTTTGGACGCTGCCGTCGCTCTTGAGGTAGTTGGCGTTGAAGATGACATAGTTCGCCCCGGAATAGATGCTGTCGCGCACCTCGATGCTCTTGCCGCTCGCCGCGCTCAGCTCGATAAAGTCGCCGCCGTCTTCCTGGTAGATACTGCGCAGGCGCGCCTCGCTCCCGTAGGTGAGTTCCACGTTGCGTTCCAAGAGCGCGGAGCCCTGAATGGTCAGCTGACTGCCGCTCCCCCCGTAAATGGCTCCGCCATAGGCAGCGACGGCAGCGGCGGCACGGTTGCCGCTGAAGCGAAGTTCGGTGTTGTCGCGGAACACGAGGCGGCTTTGTTCCTCCACGACGATGGCACCACCCCGGGCTTCACCCCCCTCCACAGCGGTGTCGGCGGCATTCCCGGCGAAAGTGATATCGCCGTTGTCGGTGAACGTAAGATGGCTCTGATCATCTGCCATCAGGGCGCCGCCGCAGGCATCGCCGCCGCTGCCGGTGGCGGTATTCCCGAGGAAGGTGATATCGCCGTTGCCGTTAACATCCACCCTCGCGTTCATGCCGGTATGGATGGCCGCGCCGCAGGCATCGCTGGGGCTCACGGCTAGATTCCGTTCGAAGACGATGTTGCCGTTGCCGCTGAAGCTCAGCGCGGCGTCGTTGTCCAGCTCAATCGCGCCGCCGCAGGCCTCGCCGCGCTCGCCGCCGGAGGCGAGATTCCACTGGAACGCGATGTCGCCGTTGCCGATGAAGTTGCTCGTGCCGGAGGCCTTGGCAAAGATGGCACCGCCATAGTTGGCCGAATTCCGGCTGAAGGTGATCTCGCCGTTATGGCTCCAATCCATCCAGCCGCCGGTGTAAATGGCACCGCCGCGGGTATCGCCCGCGCTGCCGGTGGCTGAGTTGCCATCGAAGAGGATGTTACCGTTGTGGTTGAAACTCAGTGAGCTTCCCGCGTAAATGGCACCGCCGTGGGAATAGCCGGAGGGGCTTTCGGTGTGATTGACTTGAAAGATGATGCTACCGTTGCTGCTGAATCCCAACGAGCAGCCGGCGTACCCGGCATCGATGGCGCCGCCGCAAGCGTTGCCGAAGCGGCTGATGGCGCTGTTGCCGCCGAAGTTCACCACGCTGTTGCCGGTAAAGTCTACCGAGCTGTGGGCGTAGATGGCGCCGCCGTGAGCATCGGCACAGACGCTGAGGCTATTCTCGTTGAAGAGGACGGTACCGTTGTCGGTGAAGTTCAGCGAGTAGCGGACGTATAGGGCGCCGCCGTTGCCGCTATACGAATCGCTTTGTGTGCTGTTGCCGATGAAAGCGATGTCGCCGTTGGTGCTGAATGTCAACGAGTCGCCGGCATGGATGGCGCCGCCGGATCCATCGACCAAGCTGTTGTTGCGGAAGAGGATGTCGCCGTTGTCACTGAAGCGGATGGGGTCGATTGCAGCGGCCAGCGCACCGCCGTCCTCGTAGGTCCCGTCGATTACATGATTGTCCTCAAAGCGAATCCCGGCGTCGAAAAACTCCCACACGCTCTGCTCGTGCTGCGAGGCGCTGTTGCCGATGTAGTTGTAGGAGCGTCTGCTGTCGAAGATAAGGCGGTTGCCGTCCCACATCAGTTGGGAAGCGAGCGATTCGTCCACATTCACGCTGATGATGTCCTGCCAATGCTGCCCCTCGGCCAGAGTGGCCGAGGCATCCAGAAGGACGTAGACGCCCCGATTCATGGGCGAGAGCCCGGTAATCGTCAGATCGATGCCGGGGGTCACCAGGCTGCCGTACAGCCCTAGTTGGGCGACGCCCTGCTGCGCGAGCGAGAGATCCACCGTGGCTTGGATGTGCTCGACGGTGGAGACAGCACCGGAGAGGCTGCTCGTGCCGCTCATGGTCAGGATGCTGCCGCTGCCCAGGGTGATGGCGCCGTCTTCGGCGAGCGTGCTCAGGGTGCCGTTGTGCAGCATGAGGTCGGCGGGGGCGTCGTCGGTCGTGATGAGCCCGCTCACTTGGAGGACTGCGCCGTCTTCGATGCTCAGGGTGCCGCCCATGAGCTGCACCTGCCCGGTGATGACGCTCGTCAGGGAATTGGTCAACTCTGCAGCCGTGCCGGCGCTGCCCTTCATTTCTGCCAAATCAGCGGCGGTGTACCGCCCGGTGAAGCGGATGGTGCCGTCGGCCATTTGAATGCTGCCATCGCTCTTGGCATAATCGCGGTTGAGGATGACGCTGCTTGCGCCGGAATAGATGCTGTCGCGGAACTCGATGCTCTTGCCGCGCGCCGCGCTCAGCTCCAGCGTGCCGCCTTCCCCTTGGTAGATGCTGCGCAGGCGGTAGCTGCCGCCACTCTCACGGAATTCGGTGTTTTTCTCGAAGAGCGCCGAGCCCTGAATGGTGATCTCCGATCCGTAAATCGCGCCGCCGTAACCGCCCGAGCTATTGCCGCTGAAGGTGACGGTGCCGCAGTCGCTGATGGTCGTTGTGCCGGCAATGGCGCCGCCGCGCATGCTCGCTCTGTTCCCGCTGAAGGTGACGGTGCCGCAGGCGCTGATGGTCGTATTGCCTTCAATCGCGCCGCCGTAACCGCCCGAGCTATTGCCGCTGAAGGTGAGCGTGCCACAGTCGCTCATGGTCGTATTGCCG
>CAMACY010000059.1 GCA_945831585.1 uncultured bacterium
CCGGCTTCGGCTTTGCCGGTCTCATCATCGTGCTGAGCGTGCTTTTCGGTCGTCGCGCCCCGCTGCGCAAGGCGATGGATGTGCCCTACGAATGCGGCAATGTGCCCGAGGGCGATGGATGCCCCGCGTTCTGGAATGTCAAGTTCTACCTGGTGGGCATCCTCTTCCTCGTCTTTGATTTGGAGGTGATTTTCCTCTATCCCTGGGCTCTGGGCTTCAAGGATTTTGTGCTGGACAACGCGGCGGCTTTCGGCTCGATGACAGCCTTTATTGCCGTGCTGATGGTGGCTTATCTCTACGCGGTGGGCAAGGGTGCCATCGTGTGGCACAAGAACCCGTCTCCCCGCGCCTGAACGCTCGGTCATGAGTTTTTCCGCACCCTGCCGAACGTTCCGCTCGGCAGGGCTTTTTTTTTGAGTGAACGATACCATGAAAACGACTGCTGCAGAACGCCGTGATTTCCTGCTCCGCACCCTCCGCGAACGCATTGTGATGCTGGACGGTGGCATGGGAACCATGATTCAGAAGCTGCACTTGGGCGAGGAGGACTACCGCGGCAGCGTCTTTGCCGACCGTCGGCAGTACCCCTGCGACCTGAAGAACAACAACGAGGTGCTCGTCCTCAGTCGTCCGCAGGTGTTGCACGACATTCACGCCGCCTATTTTGCCGCCGGCTCGGATATTGTGTCTACCTGCACCTTTTCGGCCACTGCCGTTGGGCAGCACGAGTTTTTCCACCATGCGGAGCCCGGGCAGCGGCACGACCAGGCCTACTACGAGGGCGTGCTGGCCGATGAAGCGCTGGCGGCGCTGGTGAGGCGCATGAATCTGGCTGCCGTGCAGGTGGCGCGCCGCGCGGCGGAGGAGGCCGAGGCGCGCGACGGCCGCCCCTGTCTGGTGGCGGGCTCCATCGGGCCGATGGCGGTGACGGCGTCCATCTCCCCCGATGTCAGCGATCCGGGTTTCCGCAGCATCAGCTTCGACCAGCTGCGCCGCGCCTACCGGGAACAGCTGCGGGCGCTTGTTGAGGGCGGGGTGGATTTGCTGCAGCTGGAGACGATTTTCGACACACTCAACGCCAAGGCCTGCCTGTATGCCATTGCCGAGCTGCGCGAGGAGCTTGAGCTGCCCCCGCTGCTCATCAGCTTTACCGTGACGGATCGCGCGGGGCGCACCCTCTCGGGGCAGACGGTGGAGGCGTTCTGGTATTCTGTGCGCCATGCGCGCCCGCTGGCGGTGGGCATCAACTGCGCGCTGGGTGCCGACCTGATGTTGCCCTTCGCGCGCGAGCTATCCGGCCTCGCCGACTGCGCCCTGAGTTTCTACCCGAATGCAGGGTTGCCCGACCCGCTGAGCCCTGTTGGCTATGAGCACACGGCGGCACACATGGCGACCATCCTGCGCGGCTATGCGGAGGAGGGGCTGCTGAATCTGGTGGGCGGCTGCTGCGGCACCACACCCGAGTATATTGCCGCCATCCGCGAGGCGGTGTCACCCTTTGCGCCGCGCCGTATTCCCGTGCAGACGCCGGACGGCAAGTTGCGCTTGGCGGGGCTGGAGCCGCTGACTCATGATCGCCGCGAGGGCCTGCTCTTCATCGGCGAGCGCTGCAATGTGGCGGGTTCCCCGAAGTTTGCCAAACTCATCCGCGAGGAGAAGTACGAGGAGGCGCTGGAGATTGCTCGCGCGCAGGTGCAGAAAGGGGCGCGGGTGCTGGATATTTGCTTCGACGACGGCATGATTGACGGCCCGGTGGCCATGCGGCGCTTCCTGAACCTCATCGCGGCCGAGCCGGATATCGCCCGCGTGCCTGTGATGGTGGATTCCTCCAAGTGGGAGATTATTGAGGCGGGCTTGCAGTGCTTGCAGGGCAAGGGAATTGTCAACTCCATCTCCCTGAAGAACGGCGAGGCGGAGTTCCTGCGCGAGGCGCGGCTCATTCGCCGCTACGGCGCGGCGGTCGTGGTGATGGGCTTCGACGAGAGCGGTCAGGCGCATGCCAAGGATGACCGCATCGCCATCGCGCACCGAGCGCATCGCCTGCTGACGGAGCAGGCGGGGTTCCCCGAGGAAGACATCATCTTCGATCCCAATGTGTTGACGGTGGGCACGGGCTTTGCGGAGCACGCCAACCACGCGCTGCACTTCTTCCAGGCGGTGGAGGAGATTCACCGCTGCCACCCCCTTTGTCACATCAGCGGCGGCATTTCCAACGTGTCGTTTTCCTTCCGCGGGGTCAATCCCGTGCGCGAGGCCATGCACAGCGCCTTCCTGCACCACGCGGGGGCGGCGGGGCTGGATGTGTGTATTGTCAACGCTGCTTTGATGGTGGATTACGAGAGCATTCCCGCCCACCGCCGCAAGCTGGTGGAGGATGTGCTGCTCAACCGCTGTGCGGATGCGACGGAATGCCTGATTGCCTATGCTCAGGAGCTGAGCGAGGCCAAGGCGGCGCTCAAGGCGGCGGGGGCGGGTGCGCCCAAGGCGGCAGCACCCAAGCCGGCGGGCGATGCCTGGCGCAGCGGCTCGGTGCAGGAGCGCTTGGCGCATGCCTTGGTGCAGGGTATCAGCCAGTTTGTGGAGGCGGATACGCGTGAGGCGCTGGAGCAGTTTGGCTCGCCGCTGGCGGTCATTGAGGGACCGCTGATGGAGGGCATGAAGCAGGTGGGCGAGCTCTTCGGCAGCGGCAAGATGTTCCTGCCGCAGGTGGTGAAGAGCGCGCGCGTGATGAAGCAGAGCGTGGCGGTGCTCACGCCGCTGATGGAGCAGAACCGGGGAGCCGGCTCGGCGTCCGCCGGCACGGTGGTACTCGCCACGGTCAAGGGCGATGTGCATGACATCGGCAAGAATATCGTGGGCGTGGTGCTGGCCTGCAACGGCTACCGCGTGGTTGATTTGGGGGTCATGGTGCCCACGGAGGATGTGGTGGCAGCCGCGCAGCGCGAACGGGCGGATGTGGTGGCGCTTTCGGGCTTGATTACGCCCTCGCTGGACGAGATGGCCAAGGTGGCCGCGGCCTTGGAGGCGGCGGGCATGAGGGTGCCTCTGCTGGTAGGCGGCGCGACGACGAGCCCCCTGCACACGGCGCTGCGCCTGGCGCCGCACTACCCGAGCGGGGTGGTGATGCAGACGGCGGATGCCTCAACGATTGTTCCCGCCGTGGCCTCGCTCATCGGCAGCGCTCGCGCGGCGACGATTGCCGCTCTCAAGGAGGAACAGCAGCGGCAGCGCGAGGCCTACGCGCAGAAGCAGGAGCCCTTGCTGACGCTGGAGGAGGCGCGCGCGCGCGCGCCGCGCGTCGATTGGACGGCTCAGCCGCAGCCGGTGCCGCAGCGCAGCGGACTCATCACCATCGGGGTGCCCGAGGGCTGCGCCTGCCACCATCGCCAGCCCGATGTGCCTGTGAGTTGGGCGGAGCTGGCGGAGCGCGCCGATTGGAGCATTTTGCTGCGCTTTTTCGAGATGCAGGATGTTTGGCACCCCCTGCGCCATGAGCCGCGGCCCGGGGCGCCCGCCGACAAGGTGGCCGAGGCGCGCCGCCTGATGGACGATGCTCGCGCCTTGCTGGCGCAGGCGCAGCGCGAGAGCCGACTGCACGCGCGCGCGGTGGTCGGCATCTGGTCGGCACATCGGCAAGGCGACGACATCGTTGTGGCGGGCGGCACGGTGCTGCACAGCCTGCGTCAGCAAAAGCCGAGCAATAAGCCGCGCCTGGCACTGGCCGATTTTGTGGCGCCCGAGGGGCAGGGGGGCTATGTGGGTGCCCTACAGCTTTCCATCACAGGCGCCGAGACCTGGGCGGCGGAGCTGGAGGCGGCGCACGACACCTACAGCGCGCTGCTGGTGGGGGCGCTGGCCTGTATGCTGGCGGAGGCGCTGGCCGAGCTGGCGCACGAGCGGGTGCGGGAGTTCTGGCCGGGGGAGACGTCGATTCGACCCGCCTGTGGCTACCCCAGCCAGCCCGACCACGCGGAGAAAGAGACGGTGTTCCGCCTGCTCAACGCTACGGAGCTCACAGGTGCCACGCTCACGGAGTCCTACATGATGAACCCGACGGCGTCGGTCTGCGCCCTGCTGTTCAATCATCCGCAGGCGCATTACTTCGCCGTGGGTCCTCTGGGCGATGACCAGCGCGCGGACTACGAGGCACGCAGCGGGCATCGGCTCTGAGCCCGTTTGCTCAGAGGTGTATCAGTGGCACGCTGCAGTCGTGCAGCTCGGTGGGCAGGCTGTCTACCAGCTGTTCGGCAAAGGCGAGGGCGAGGCGCCGCGCGCGCGCGCAGCGCGGTAGGTAGTTGTCGTAATAGCCGCCGCCGTAGCCCAGTCGCATGCCTCCCGGTGTGAAAGCCACGCCGGGAACGAGAATCAGGTCGAGCTCCTGCGGTTCGACGGCGTGGCAGTGCGGCAGCGGGGCGGGAATTCCCATGGCAGCGGGAGCCATGTCGCGCGTGAGGTCGCGCACAATGCGGAACTCCATGCGGCGCGCCCCGAGACAGCGCGGAAAAGCGTAGCGGTGCTGCGGGTAGTCGCGCAGCAGCGGCAGCAGATCCACCTCGTGCGCCATGGGGTAGAAGAGACCGACCAGCAGCGGCTTGTCGGACGAAAGGATGGGGCGGAGCAGCTCCCGCAGCATCGCCGAACGCTCGCCGCACGGGTCGGCGGCAGCGGCAGCCTTCAGGCGGCTGAGCATGGCGCGGCGCAGCTGCCTCTTGGCCTCGGCTTTAGTCATGGGGACTCAGGCGCCCGAAGAGAGCGAGCATGCGCCCCGTGCGCCCTTTCTCCATGCGGTAGGAGTAGAAGGTGTCGAGGTCGGCGGCGGTGTCGAGTCCGCTGTCGATGATGTTCTCGCGCAGCAGTCCGGCTTCCTCCAGCTCTTCGTGAATGCGGGTGGGAATGTCGACCTCGTAGTGCGGGGGGCGAATGCAGGGCGAGATGACGGCGATGCAGTCCAGCGGCTTGACGCCGAGGATTTTGTGCATGGAGCCCAGCAGTTCACCGACGATGTTTTGCTGCGTGCCCAGTTTGCCCGAATGTGCCAGTCCGCGGCACCCCGTCACGGGGTCGTAAATCCACACGGCAGCGCAGTCGGCCACATAGATGCCCAGGCAGCAGTCGGCCACGCCTCCGCAGAAGAGTGCGTCGACCCCCTCCACGGGGTAGGAGCAGCCGATGTCGCCCACGAGCGCCACCTTGTTGCCGTGGATTTGTTGCGCGCGGCGCAACAGCTTGGGGGAGATGCCGCCCTCGCGCAGCACGGCCTCGTGCGTGGGCGTCAGCGCGGCGATGACGGCGCTGCGATCTGTGCTGACGGGCACTTCGGGCACGCGGGTGATGAAGCGGGCGAAGTTGTCGGGATAGTCGTTGAGACGCTTGAGATAGTCAGGGGAATAGGAACTCATGGCAAATCAGGGGAAAGGGTTGTTTAGTGTTCGCGCACGCTGCGGCGGTGGAGCAGTTTGCCCGTCTCCAGCAGGTTGTCGCTCTCCGGGCTGGGGTGTGCCATCATGCGAGCCAAATCCTGTGCGATATTGTTGCGCATTTGCTGTACGAGCGCCCGCCCTTGTTCTGTGATTCGTACGACGATTTTGCGCCGATCGGCGGCGGCGGTGTTGCGGCGCAGGTGCCCCAACTCCTCCAGCTTGTCGACCATTCCGGTGGCGGCCGCCGTGCTGTGCCCCATCATCTTGGCAATGTTGCTCATGGAGAGGCAATCCTCCTCTGCCAGATAGGCCAGCAGGAAAAACTGCGGGTAGGAAACGCGACCTTGGTTGAGCACGGGCGAGAGCCGAAGGATGCAGCTGCGCTGGGAGAAGAGAACAAAATCAGCCAGATTCTGCACGTCCGTGTGGGAGAGTTTGTCGGAGGGGTGAGCGCTCATGGAGGCAAAAGTGCTTCGTTTTTGCCGATACTAAAGCAATGCTGACATTTTGCAAGCAGAAAATTCCCTGCGTCGGGGTGCCCTCGGGGGTGCCGATGAGGCTGTACCGCACATAAACGGGTGCCGAGCCCCGGATGCTACAAGATATTGGGAAAGCCCCCCCAGGTAAAAAAATTAAGGGCGTTTGCTGCGGGGCGGTTGCAGCACGGCGCGCAGCTCGGGGCTCATGAGCCCCTGCTCCTCCAGCCGCTGCATGTGCTCACCAAGGCGTTCGCTGAGCTGCATGAACTCGGGTGCCAGATGCTGCACCGCCAGAAAATCCTGCACGGTGGGCTCGGGTAGGCTTTGCTGCCGCTGCCGCAAGGCGCTCGCCTGCTCGGCCAACTGTGCCAGCACCGGCAGCTCGGCGCGGACGCTGTCGGCATCGCTGCAGCGGGTGAGAGATGCCTCCGTAGCGCGGAGGAGCTCGACGAGTACTTGTGCCGTTTCTGTGTGGCTGTCGGCCGCAGACAGGGGGGCAGCAGCAAGCACGCTGAGAACAGCGAGACGGGCGGTGGAGGTGCCGAGGATCACGAGTGGGAGTGGTGTCGACGTGTTAATTTCAGATAGGTGCCGCAACCCGGGCAGTAGAACGGGCGGATGAATACCATGCGCAGAGCCGTGGAGAAGGTGGGTCCCAGCAGGAAATACCGAGCCGTGTTGCGGTGCCGATGATAGCCGCGGAAACGGAACATCTGCACATGGCAGACGCAGCATTCCTGATAGCGCCCAAACAGACAATAGGGAGCGCACAATATCGGGAGACTCAGCAGGGGGATGAGGAGGTCGCTGATGTCCTCCGGAGGATTCATCAGGGCGGTGGCGATGAGAACGAGCCCGAGCATTCCTGCCGGGAGGAGGAGCAGGACGCTGAGAGCGGCAAACCAAAGCCGTACGGGGCGTGCGAATCGGATGGCTCTGACGCGCATTGAGGAGGGAGTCGACCTGTCCCTGTGCTGTTCCCGCCTCGGTTCCGCCTCGCGCCGGGGCGCCATGTTCGGATAGGGAAGCGGCACTGCGGAAGGAGACGCGGGGGGAGCCTCTCCCGTATGTGTGGCGCGCCGAGCTTCGGCAATCAGGCTGGTGAGCTCATCTTCCGTCAGCCCCGGGCTAAGATCCGGGAAGAACTCTCTCGCGCGGGTAATGTCCCGGTGCAGCACACGGGCATCACCGCGGGCGAGTTGAGCATCGTTGCTGATGCCGCAGAGCGCCAAATCAGCACGCTGCTTCTCCGAGAGGGTGTTGAGGAAGCTGTCGGGCATGAACAGAAGCGTTGGGATTAGACCAAAGCGGCCAGCATGGACTCCAGCTGGGTCTTTTTGCTCTGCCAATCGGCCAGGCGGGCTCGCTCTTGCTCCACGACGGCGGCCGGAGCGTGATCGACAAACTTGGCGTTGCCGAGCTTGGCCTGACTCTTGGCAATTTCCTTGTCGATTTTCTCCAGTTGCTTGCCGATGCGGTTGCGCTCGGCCTCCACATCCACCAGCCCCTCCAGCGGCAGGAAGAGCTCGCCGAAGGGAGTCAGCGCCGTGGGCGTGCCCTTGGGCGCCTGATAGTCGGCCTCGGCCACAGCTTCTTTCGCCCCGGCCAGCAGGGCAAGCCGCGCGGCGGTATCGGCATCGAAAGGCAGCGCGGGCTTGAGGACGAAGCGCACATTCTTGTTGGTGGACAAGTTGTATTCCGCTTTGAGATTGCGGGCTCGGTTGGCGGTCTCGTACAGGGCGGCGCTCAGGACGCGCGCCTGAGAAATGCGTGTCTCGTCCACTCCGCCCAGAAGGGTATCGGCAGCGGGCAGGGGGGTGCTCATCAGCGGTTGTCCGCCGTTGCGCGCGGCAAAGCCGAGGCTCTGCCACAGCTCCTCGCAGATGTGAGGCATGATGGGCGCGAGCAGGGCGAGATAGTGGCGCAGCACCGTGTCCATCGTCAGCAGGGTGGCATTGCGCAGGGCGGGGTCGCCCCCCTCGCGCAGGTCGTTTTTGACGGCCTCGAGGAAGAGCGAGCAGTACTCATTCCAGAAGAAAGAGTAGAGCGCCTGCGTGTAGGTGTTGAACTCGTACTTGCCCAGCGCCTCGGTCACACTGTCGTGCAGTTGGCGGAGCTTGTCGAGGATGTCGAGGTGGACGGGGGCAAAGCGCGGTGCGGGGTCGCTGCCGGCCTCGCCTTGCATCATGCGGAAGCGCGCGGCATTGTAGAGCTTGTTGGCGAAGTTTTTGCCCTCCTCGATTTGCTTTTCGTCGAACTTGACATCCGTGCCCGTGGGGGCGATGCGCATGAGCCCGAAGCGCAGACCGTCGGCGCCGTAGCGCGCGATGAGGTCGAGGGGGTCGGGGCTGTTGCCCAGACTCTTGCTCATCTTGCGCCCCTTGAGGTCGCGCACAATGGAGGTGAAGAACACGTTGCTGAAGGGCTTGCCGCCCGCGAAGCGGTAGCCCGCCATGATCATGCGCGCCACCCAGAAGAAGATGATGTCCGGCCCCGTCACCAAATCGCTCGTGGGGTAGAACTTGGCCAGGCACTCCGCATCCATCGTGGAAAAGGGCCAGATCCAGCTGCTGAACCAGGTATCGAGCGCGTCCTCGTCCTGCACCCAGTTTTCGGGGTCGGCGGGCGGGGTGACACCCACATAAATGTCGCCCGCGAGCTCATCGGCCTCGGTCAGGGTGGTGGCCGCTTGCAGCGCCTCGGCCTTTTCCTTGCGGTACCAGACGGGGATACGGTGCCCCCACCACAGCTGGCGCGAGATGCACCAGTCCTGAATACCCTCCAGCCAGTGAGCATAGGTTTTGGCCCAACGGGCGGGGCGGAACACGATGTCGCCCTTGGCCACGGCCTCCGCTGCTTCTTGCACACAGGGGTATTTGAGGAACCACTGCATGCTCAGGCGCGGTTCGATGGGCACATCGGAGCGCTGGCTGATGCCCACGTTGTTGTCGTAGTCCTCCACCTTCTCCAGCAGCCCGGCGGCCTCGATGAGCTCGATGGATTTGTCGCGCGCCACAAAGCGGTCGAGCCCGTGCAGCTCGGGGCAGCCGGGGCAGTTGATATGGCCGTCGGGCGTGAGAATGTCGATGATTTCCAGCCCGTTCTTCATGCCGACCTCAAAATCCGTGCGGTCGTGGGCGGGAGTGATTTTGAGCGCGCCCGTGCCGAAGCCGATTTCCACGTGCTCATCGGCAATGACGGGGATTTCGGCCGTGCAGAGGGGGCGCAGCACCTTCTTGCCCACCAAGTGACCGTAGCGCGGATCCTTGGGGTTGACGGCCACGGCCACATCGGCCATGATGGTCTCGGGGCGGGTGGTGGAGACGAGCAGCTGCCCGCTGCCGTCGGCCAGTTTGTAGCGGATGGTGTAGAGCTTGCTGTGCGTGGGGGTCATGATGACCTCCTCGTCCGAGAGCGCCGTCAGCAACACAGGATCCCAGTTGACCATGCGGCGACCTCGGTAAATGAGCCCCTCCTTGAAGAGCTCGGTGAAGACGCGCGCCACCTCGGGGGCGTAGACCTCATCCATGGTGAAGCGCTCGCGCTCCCAGTCGCAGGAGCAGCCCAGCTTCTTGAGCTGTTTGATGATGATGCCGCCGTGCTTGTTTTTCCACTGCCACACCATGTCCACAAAAGCCTCGCGCCCCACGTCGAAGCGCGTGCGCGGCGGATTCTCCTTGGCCAGCTCCTTTTCCACACGAGCCTGCGTGGCGATGCCGGCGTGGTCGGTGCCGGGCAGCCAGAGTACTTCTTTGCCCTCCTGGCGTGCGCGGCGAGCCAGAATGTCCTGAATGGTGTTGTTGAGCACGTGCCCCATGTGCAGCACACCCGTCACGTTGGGCGGGGGAATGACGATGCTGTACGCGGGTTTGGCCGAGTGGGGGTCGGCGTGGAAGCAGCCCTCGCGGAGCCAGCGCTCCTGCCACTTCTCTTCAACAACAGTCGGTTCGTAGGCCTTGGGCAATTCGGTCATGGCGCGCGCGAGTATAGGCGAGTTTCCCTGTTTTGGCAAGCCTCTTTTGTGCCTGTATTCAGGGTTGATAGTCGATGCGGACGGGGATTTCTTCTGCGGGGAGTCCGGCGGCGTTGAGCATGTCCATGATATCGATGAAGCGCGCCATGGGTGCTCCTCCCGCCGCGGCTACCTGAATGCGCGCCTGCGGATTGGTGGCGCGCAGCTCGCGCAGGGCAGCGGGCAGTTCTTCGTTCGTCAGTCGCTGCCCCGCCAGCGCCAGCTCGCCGTCGGTGCCCAGCTCCAGCAGCACGGCGTTGCGGTCGCCTTGTTCACCGGCGAGGCTGTGGGTCTGCGGCAGCTCCAGCTGCAACACCTGCGTTTGGCGCTTGAACTCGGTGTGGACGATGAAGAAGATGAGCAGAATGGTGAGGATGTCCAACATCGGGACGATGTTGATGGCGCTCACCGTGCTCTTGCGGGTGTAGAGTTTCATGGCCGTTTAGAGGCTGTGGCGGCGGGCGAGTAGGTCGGTGAAGAGTTCGTTGATGCGTGTGGCGCGCTGCTCCAGCCGTCGCTCGAAGCAGATGCCCGCGATGATGCCCGGCAGCGCGATAGCTAGCCCGAAGATGGTGGTGTAGAGGGCTTTGGAGATGCCCATGGAGATGGTGTCCTGCGCGTTGGGGCTGCCGAAGACGCCGAAGATGTCCACCAGCCCCCAGGCGGTGCCGAGGATGCCGAGCATGGGGGAAATGTTGGTGATGATGGCAATGAGGGAGAGTCCGTCGCGCTGGTCGTTGACGATGGTGCGGAGTTTGGCCTCGAGCATGGATTCCAGCGCGGGGTTGTCTTTCTCGCGCAGCAGGAGAAGGACGGCTTGCGAGAGCGGCTCGTGCGGGTGGTTGAGCGCCAGCGGGCGCACGGTGTTGCCCGCCGCCGCCGCCATGAGGCGGTGCAGCCTCACGGGGCGCACAAAGATGCCGTGGTAGAAGATGGCGGCCAGCAGCAGCACGGAGCAGGCCAGCAGGGGATAGCCGAAGGGTTGGCAGGCGTCGAAGAATCGGGTGAGGGTGGTGTACATGGTTAGTCGAAATGGAAGGTGAAGATGAGCTCCAGCAGCTCGCCGACGATGTCGGCCTGCACCTCGCTCGGCATGGGGGGCAGGGCGGCGCGGCGGATGGCGGCGAAGGTGAAGGATTGTTGGCTGATGCCCGCGCCTCGTCGGCTGAGCAGTTTCATGTTGGCGAGTCGCCCGTGGCGGTTGATGCGCAGGCTGATGGTGAGACTGCCGGGGATGATGTCTCCCCGGTGCTCATCGCAGGCGGCGTACCACATGCGTGCGATACGTCGGTAGACCTCGGCCTCGTATTGCCCGCGCGGGGTGGCTTCCACGTTGAGGGCGGCGCCCTTGCCGAGGATGAAGCGCCCGCTGCTGCGGGTGCGGCGCTCTGCTGTGCGGAAGCCGGGGGGCTGCACCTGCGCCGACAGCGCGGGGTCGTACAGGTGTGTTCGGCGGGCACGGCGTGCGGTCGGCGGAAGCTCGGCGGGCTCGGGGGGGGCTTCCTCCTCCGGGTGCTCGCTCAGCAATAGCTCGCCGCTGAGCTCCTCGGGCAGGGGGCGCAGGGTCAGCGTGCCCTCGGGGGATGCTGCTCTGCGTTCGTCTGCATCGTGTTGCGCCTTTGCCGGGGCTTCCGCCGCTTCCTCGAGCGTGTTGGCGGGTGGCTCCGGCGGGGCAGGTGGCTGCGGCAAGTCGTCCCGTTTGCCTTCGTGTGCGAGCTCGCCGTCTTGGCGCTCCTGGTCAAAGGTGACGATTTCCTCGTCCTCGCGGCGCTCGTGCCCTTCGAGGGCGGGGGTATCGGCCTCGCGGTTGCGGTCGCGGGCGTTGGGGTCAGCGGCGGCGCGGCTGTCGCGCGCGCCCACGTGATCCGCTTGCTCGGGGCGCTGCGGGGGTAGGTCGGGGGATGTTTTGGCAAAGGGGCGCTCTGCGCTCTTGGCGGGTGGGGGCGCGTCCTGCGGTGCTTTCGGCGGTGTTGGGGCGCGCCGCAGTTGCAGGTGGCGTGTGATTCGCGGGGCAGGGGTGAGCCGCCCGCCCCGATCGGGCTGACGCAACAGCAGCAGAAGCGCGAGCAAAGCATGGGCGAGCAGCGAGAGCAGCAGACACAGCAGCAGCGCGCGGAAACCGGGATGACCTGTAGGCCGAGTCTGCCTGTTCATTGCTGATGCGAATGGCCGCCGCTCCTCACGGTTCGGGCTTGTCGGGCTGTTCGGCGTAGATGACGGCCGGGTTGAGGCGCGGGATGACATCGGCGCTGCGAATGCGGCGCCCGGTGGCGCGGGCGTGCTCCAGCACCATGGCGAGCCGCTCCATCTGCCCCTTGATGTCGTAGACCTGCATCAGCACCTCGGTGCCGTCATCCAGCGTCAGGATGATTTTCCACTCCTTAGGGCGGAAAATCTCGCGGATGGCGGGAATCTCACGCAGGGTGTAGTTGTTGGCGGCGGCGATGAGCTCCACAATCGGGCGGCGGGCGCGTTCGTTGACAACAGCACCCTCGCGGAACTCCGTGACATCGCCGGGTTGCAGGTACCACACGGGCACGCCCATGAAGTCGCGGTGGTACGCCTCCACCACGGGGAAGAGCACCCCCTTGGGATCCATGAAGAGGCGGTGGCGCGTGCCGGTGTCGGTGGCGCTTTCCGGCTCCGCATAGGCGATGGGTACGCGCTCTTCCAGCTCGATGCTCAGGGTGTCGGGCAGGTCGGCGCGGATGTGCGCGTATTCGATGCAGGGGTTGTTCTCGAGCAGCTGCTCCATGTCGCCCACACGGATGGAGGCCAGATTGACGGAGCTTTTGAGCCCCAGCAGCTCGAGCGCCTGCTGCTTGCTGATGAGTCCTCGGCGGGATTCGTACACCACCTTGTCGAGGCTCATGCTGTAGGCTTTGTCCAGTACGTAGCCGGCTCCCCACCACAGAAGCGCGGCGAACGGCAGCAGCGCCAACAGCCAGAGCGCCCAGCGACGCGCCCGCCGAAAGCCGCGCCGCAGAGCCAGACGGCTGAAGAAGCGGTTGCGCAGCGTCAGCGCACCCTCCAGCAGCTTGATGGTGCCGCGCTGTTCGGCGCGGAATCTGTTGCGAGCCTTCCCCATGGCTTATCCGCGCGGCTGCTGCAGCGAGAGCGCGGCGATGCGGGTGCAGAGTTCGCCGAAGGAGATGCCGACGGCTTTGGCCGCTTTCGGGAAGAGCGAGGCGCTTGTCATGCCGGGAATGGTGTTGATTTCCAGCACATAGGGCTTGTGGTCATCGGTGAGCAGCACATCGACGC
>CAMACY010000060.1 GCA_945831585.1 uncultured bacterium
CACAGCCACTACATCGGTGATGAGGACGTATCGCTCGGCAAGTTGGATCTCTCCCTTATGCCCGGCTATCGCTTCAACTATAGCGTCTCGAGGAACTTCAGCCTCTTTGCCGGAGTCAACGCCGGTGTCCTCTTCACCGATATCAACCGCCCCCACACCTACGACATCAACCTCGGCGGCGACGAGAGCGCCTGGGGGGTCGCAGGCTCCGTCGAGCTGGGCTGCCGCTACTATTTGAATGATTACTGGGAGCTCCTACTCGCCTACCAATACTCCGCCGATACGGCTCGCCCCCGCAGCTTGGGTGTCCGGCAGGCCGGCCAGGCCTACAACAGCATCCGGATGGGGTTCAAGTACAACTTCTGACGTTCACCCGACCCCCTCTCCGAAACAGCAGGCAGCGCTCCTACCTGCTGTTTTGTTTCTCCCGGGAACGTGTGCTGCTGCCCCCCCCCCGCCCCGCCTCGGGGGAAAAGGCATCCCTTGGGGGTAATCAGCGCAGCCGATGACTATTTCTCATCGCTTCCTGAGTAGTTATCGCCGTAGCCGTAGCCATAGCCCTCATAGCGCGCCGTGCGGAAATTCACAGCGTTGAGAATCAACCCGGCATGCGGGAGCTTTCCCTGTTCAACCAGCTGCTGCACGCTGTGCAAGTACTGCTTGCGCACCATCCCGCTGCGGATGAGATAAAGCACCGCATCGCACAACGGCATCAACAAGGCCGTATCGGCAAGAGCCGCATAGGGCGGTGAGTCGATCAAAATCACATCGTAGCGCCGCCGCAACTCCCCTACCAGCTCCGCCATGTGCGGGTGGGACAACAGAGACACGGGATTCGGCACGGACGGCCCCGAGTACATCACATCCACGCCGGGAGCAGCCCCCGCCAACGGATGCGTGAGAACCTCCGGCGCATCCACCTTGTTGAGCAGCCAGCTCGTCAGCCCACGCCGCCCCCTGCCGCCACAGTCATGACTGAGCGTGCGCCGCCGCAAATCCGCATCCATCAGCAGCACACGCCGCCCCGCCATGGCAAAAGCCGAGGCCAGATTGATCGCCACGAGCGTCTTTCCCTCGTGTGACAGGGTCGAGGTCATCACATACACCATCCCGCGCCCGGGCGTGCCGGGAATCAATGATTCGGCATTGTTGCGCAAGATATGCAAGGCCTCAAGCATCCGTCCCTGCTGTCCGCGGATGGTCATCTCTCCGGCAAGCGTCTCGCGGAATTCGCGACGGGTCAGCATCGGCAATTCACCCAGCAGCGGCAGCGTGCAGTGATTCGCGACATCGCGACGCGTCCGCACCTTGTTGTTCAGTATACCTGCTCCCACAAGCAAGCCCAAGCACAACAACGCCCCGGCACCGGCGCCCCCCGCCACCAGCAAACGCGTGTTGGGTTTCACGGGAGTATCCGTCCCGTGCGCCGATTCCAACACCAAGGCTCCGGGCGCCGCCAGCGCCAAGGCCAGAGCGTTCTCCTGCTCCTTGGTCAGCAAAAGGATGTAAAGCTCCTCCTTCACCTTGTGTTCACGCACCAGCGGCAGCAACTTGCGCTCGTGATCGGCCGTCTTCTCAATGCGCTGTTCGAGCTCCTGTCGCTTGGTGTGCAGATCACGCAGGCGCACCTCCTGATTCGTACGGTAATTCTGCAATGCCCTCTTCGCAGCGCTCAGTGTCGCTTGCATCTTCTCCGTCAAGGCGACCATAATCGGATTGCGCGATCCCGCGCTCGAAGCCACGCGGCGATACTCCAAATAGGCCTCGTTGTAACTCCGAATCTTTTCTATCACCCCCTCCTCGGCCACCCCCGTATCCAGCGCAATGAGTCCGCCATGCTCGCCGGCCTGCTCCAGATGCTGCGCCAGTGCCTTCACCAGCTTAAGCTGGGTTTCCAAATCAAAAATCTCCTTGTCCAGAGCCTGAGCAGATGTGAAGTCTGCCGTCAGTGCGTTTTCCGCACCGCTAACGAGCTCATCCTGCTCGCGCCGCTCGGCAATCTGGGCATCCACCTCGTTGAGCGAGGCGCCCAATTCCTTCAAACGTTCGTGAATAAACGCTTCGGTCTTGCGGGCGGCAACCCCCTTCTCATCGCGCGAATTCAAATTGTATACTTCAATCAACTTGTCGAGCACATCCGCCACCATGGCAGGGTGGCTACCCGACAGGGAGAGCTCCAGCAGGGTGGCATCTTTGTTCTTGGCAGGGCGCTCAACCACCAACTTCGACAGGAAAACGCGCGCTGTATCCCGTAAAGGACTCCGCCGCACCACCACCGGGTACCCATAATCCGCCGAGCTCATCTTGGCTGTCGGGCGCACGATGACGGTCGCAAAGGGCAATTCCAGCGGCGTACCAAAAGTTCCCTCCAGGTTCACGGGCTGACCGTCGGGTGCCACGTAGCTCAGCTGATACTCGGATTCACTCCGGGGCGTGATCTCCAGCTCGCAGTTCAGCGGCTCGGCCACGGCTGCGAACTCCACCAGCAGGGGAGTATCGCGGTAAATGTTCAGCATGCGGAAATGAACTTCACGCCAGTACTGCACGTTGAGCCCGAGCGATTCGACAGCGCGCTGCATGAGCGCTGTCGACTTGAGGATGCACGCCTCGTTGGCCAAATTAGTCGCGCCGGACTCCATCCCCAGCTCATGCAGCAGCACATCGCCGACATCGGGATTGCGCGAGGCCGTATCACGCAGCATCACGCTGGCCTTCTTGCTGTATTCGAAGGGCTGCCGCCCCGCCGCCCAAAAGGCCAACGCGGCACCGGCCAATGCCGAAAGCAGCAGCAGCCACCAAAAGCGACACACGGCGTGCAGCACCATGTCTGGCGAAAAAAGCGGCTCCTGCTCCGGTGGCGTCGATGGTGTGTCCGACATACCGAGTTCTGCGTATAGGGAAATAGGAAAAGCGCCGACGGCTCACGCCGCCATCATCGCAATAATCACCATCAACACCCCCATTCCGGAGAGCCCCCAACCGTACCACTGAGCCGCATCGCTGCGGGTGTTGACCTTGCGTTCCGACGGGGTCACGTACAAAACATCGTTCTGTTGCAGATAGTAGTACGGGGAATCAAAGAGCTCCTTGCTGCGCAAATCCAGATTGGCAATGCTACGCTGCCCGTTCTGCTCGCGCACAATCGTAATCGTGCGATTGCCATCGATATTCAAATCTCCGGCCTTGGAAAGCGCCTCGAGGATGGTGATGCGCTCCCCTGCCACCGTGTATGTTCCGGGAGCATTCACCTCCCCCAACACCGAAAACTTAAAGTTCACAATCTGCACATTCACCGCAGCATCGCGAATATAGTCATCCCTGCGCAAGAGCTCGGCAATATCATCCCCAAGCTGCGTACAGGTCTTACCCGCTGCAGCAATTTTTCCAATGACCGGCAACACGATATTGCCGTTGGAATCCACCTGATATCCCTTGAACTCGGAAGCGGTAGCACCCGCGCTGCCCGAGGGGGATTTCAGCTCCGTGAAGGCAAACGGAGCCGTCAGGTCAGGCTGTTTGCTGCTCACCGTAATCCGCAGCTGATCATCCCGCTGAATCACCACCCGATAGTGCTGATTGAGCGCCTGCGTCTCATCATTCAAGCCAACATCCTGCAAATAAAGCACCTCCTTGGGGCTGACACACGCAACCAGAGACAACAGACAACCAACGCACAACAAACGCAACAGTGCTTCTCTCTTCATAATCTTCGTAATGGATGGAAGGAGGAAAAATGAACAATATCCGAATTTCCGACCCAAGATTATCCTCGAAGGAAAATACCGTCAAGACAAATTTTCCTCTACAATGATGACAAAAAAAACGAAATCCCTACCACCTAAGCACTCTGGAAAATGGCCTATGATACAAAAAAATCACTCAAAAAAAACTTTTATTAAAACGCCGCAAACAAATCACCGAAAGACTCGTATTTCCTAGAAAAAAAACACCTTTCTGCATAGCCTGACTACAGCATTCCCAATGCTGTAGTCAAGCATGAGCATGGCGGCTCCGAGAGCATCAAGGAGCTTTTTTCCTCGAAAAAACTTGTTCTCAATGCGTTTGCGGATCTATTTTTCTTTTTTGCGTAACCTATGTAAACGGACTACATAAAAACCATACATGAAGAACAATTATCAAAAATAATATTTAACGAATTGAAAATGAGCGTTTTAATCACTACAGCATTGGGAATCCTTACAATGCCGGGCGTGACGAGGCAAGGAGATGTTCGGCTGTGGGCACCCGTGCAGCGCACGCACCACGACTATGGATTCTTCCCCGCTCTCCCCCTCTACCGCATGCACGTTTAAGACAACGTTATCCCGACTGCACAGCCGCGTGGGAGCTCGTATCAAGGACATGAATTACCTGCACCGCGGGATTGTCCTGACGCTGGATATCATCTGCTCCCTGGTAGCCGGGGTGACGGCTTTCTTTGCCATCCATATCCTCATCGGGATGCCCGCGCATGCCGCCGACCTGCTCTACAGTGTCCTGACAAACGCCTTGAGCAGCAGTCTCGTCTTCCTCGTCTGCCGCTTCTACCGCATCATCATCCGCCATGCATGCCTGCGCAGCCTACCGCGCATCCTTATGGCGCTGTTGGTGATCGCCGTCTTGCAAGCGCTTACCGCCATGGTCTTCACTCGGAACATGACCCTGGCCGTCAGCTACGCCATATGCTACTTCTTCTTTGCCAGCTCGCTGATTCTCGGCCTACGCTTAGCGATGATCATGCTCTACGACTGGTTCGCGCAGATCGGACACAATCACCCACAGGGGGACGAACGGCGCATCTTCATCTACGGCTCCACAGATGTCTGCCTCGGTCTGCTGAGCGTGCTGAGCGAGCTCATGCGTAACCGCTACCGTCCTGTCGCCATCATCGACCCCGAAACCGATACACGCTATCTTTGCGCCCAGGATTGCCGCATCTACGGGCGCAACGACTGGGAAGAGCTAGAGCAGGATCTCCACCTCAAGCGCGCCGATGCTCTGGTGTTCATCAACGGAGAATACGTACGCCGCGAAGAAGATCGGATTGTACGCTGGTGCAACGATGCCGGCATCCCGATCTACCAGATGCAGCCCCCCGAACACTGGCAGGGAGGCAAACCACGACCGCACATCCGCGCCATTTGCATCGAAGATCTGTTGGGGCGCGAAGAAATCACCATCAACGAGGGCAACATCGGCGAGCTCGTGCGCGGGCGCAGCATCCTCGTCACCGGAGCGGCGGGCAGCATCGGCAGTGAGATTGTGCGCCAGCTCTGCCGTTTCTCACCAGGAAAAATCACCCTGTTGGATGCTGCCGAATCCCCCCTCCACCAAATTCGAGTGGAAATCGAAGATCACTACCCCGACATCTGCATCTGCCCCGCCATCGCCGACGTGCGCAACCGAGCTCGCTGCGCCGCCGTCGTGGCAGAGGCGCAGCCCGCCATCATCCTGCACGCCGCCGCCTACAAACATGTTCCGCTCATGGAGGAACACCCCTGCGAGGCCGTCCTCACCAATGTTCTGGGAACGCGCAACATGGCCGACCTCGCCCTGGAATACGGTGTGGAGAAGTTCGTCATGATTTCCACGGACAAAGCCGTCAACCCCACCAATGTGATGGGCACCACCAAGCGCATTGCCTGCATGTACGTGCAATCCCTCAACGATACCCAGCACACCACCCAGTTCATTACCACACGCTTCGGCAATGTGCTGGGCAGCAACGGCAGCGTGATTCCGCGCTTCCGCGAACAGATTGAACACGGCGGTCCCGTCACGGTCACCCACCCCGACATTGTGCGCTATTTCATGACCATTCCCGAGGCCTGCCGCCTGGTTCTCCAAGCGGCGACCATGGGGCAAGGGGGCGAAATCTTCTGCTTCGACATGGGCAAACCCGTCAAAATCGTTCATCTTGCCGAGCGCATGATACGCCTGTGCGGCTTGATTCCCGGCAAAGACATCGCCATCACCTTCACCGGGCTGCGCCCGGGAGAGAAGCTCTACGAGGAAGTACTGGCACAGACAGAGACCACCACCGCCACCACGCACGCCAAAATCCGCGTTGCCCACGCGCGCCGGGTTCCGCACGACGATATTGCCGCCGGGGTCGACGCCCTCACCACCCTCGCCCGCAGCGGAGACGCCGCCGCCACCGTGCGCGAACTCAAAGCCCTGGTGCCCGAATACCACAGTCAAAACTCGCCGTGGGAGACCCTCTAACTCCCCCGAACCGTTCCACATGCCCCCGGACAACAAAAAAATCGCCGC
Organism: uncultured bacterium; assembly: GCA_945831585.1. GTDB lineage: Bacteria > Verrucomicrobiota > Verrucomicrobiia > Verrucomicrobiales > Akkermansiaceae > Akkermansia. Next base: position 6,274 of record CAMACY010000060.1, read on the forward strand.
CAACACCCTCATGCTCTATCTGCGCATGTTCGTGATGCTGGCTGTTGCCCTGTACACCAGCCGCATCGTGCTCCAGGCACTGGGCGTCGTCGATTACGGCATCTACAACCTCATCGGCGGGCTTGTCAGTCTCTTTGCCCTGCTCAACGGCACCCTCGTCAACACCACCCAGCGCTTCATCACCTATGCATTGGGGCAGGAAGACCGGGTGCGACTCAACAAAATCTTCAGCATCGCCGTCAACGCCCACGTTCTCATTGCCCTGCTGACCCTTGCGCTGCTGGAGAGCGTCGGTCTGTGGTTTTTCCAAGAGCAGCTCAACATCGACGCCGATCGACGTGCGGCCGCCATGGTTGTCTTTCAGCTCTCGGCGTTCTCGTGCCTGCTGGCAATGGTCACCTCTCCTTTTTACGCCGATATTATCTCCCACGAGAAAATGTCGGTTTTTGCAGGATTCTCCGTCTTGGAGGGCTGCCTCAAACTGGGCACAGCCATTCTCCTGCAATACATCCAGAGTGACAAACTGATTGCCTATGCCGCCCTGCTGGCAACGGTCGACCTCGCCTCCCGCCTCCTCTATATCCTGTATTGCTATACCCATTTTTCCGAGACTCACTACCGCTGGTATCGCGATGCGAGTATCGAGAAGGAGCTCTTCTCCTTTGCGGGGTGGAGCTTCTTTGGCAGCGCCGCCTCGATCTCCTTCAACCAAGGGCTGAGCATGCTGCTCAATATCTTTTTCGGGCCCGTTGTCAATGCGGCTCGCGGTATCGCGACCCAGGCTCAGACCGCGCTGCTGCTGTTCATCACGAACTTTCAGACAGCCGTCAACCCGCAAATCGTCAAAACCTACGCGCGGGGAGACTACGACAGCCTGCACCTGCTCATGATGCGCAGCTCGCGATTCTCGTATTATCTCATTCTCCTGCTGAGTCTGCCGATACTCTGCGAAGCGCCGCTGGTGCTGCAACTTTGGCTCGGCGAAGTCCCCGAGCACACCGTCATTTTCCTACGCATCGGTCTCTGCACCGCCATGCTCTACACCATCAGCCAACCGGTGGTTACCGCCACCGGCGCCACCGGCGATATCAAAACCTACAACATCGTCTGCAGCTCACTCCTCATCTCGATTCTGCCGCTGTCCTACCTCGCCCTCTCCGCAGGCGCTCCGGCTTACAGCGTCTACTTCGTCCATCTCGGCATCGAACTCGTCACCCAGGGTGCCCGCTTACTTCTTGTGCGCCGCAAGCTCCGGCTTTCCCTGAGCCGCTACATCGGCGGCACCTACCTGCGCATAGCTCTCGTCACCCTCGTCTGCCTCCCCCTCCCCATCGGCCTCTGCCTGTCCATGCGAGAGGGCATTCTGCGCGCCCTGCTCGTCGGGCTCAGCAGCGGCACCCTTGTCGCCCTGGCTGCGCTCACCCTGGGCGTGTCGGCGCACGAGCGCCGCTTCATCCTCGGAGAGCTAACCCGCTACTGCCGCAAACTCAAACCACTCGGGCAACGGCAGCCCTAAGCCCCATTCCACCGTGATCCGACTCACCAAGAAACAGGATTGCTGCGGGTGTGCCGCCTGTGTCCAGGCATGCCCCAAGGGCTGTCTGACGCTCCGTGAGGACGAGGAAGGTTTTCCCTACCCCGAGGCCGATACCACCCACTGCACGCATTGCGGGCTCTGCGAGCGCGTCTGCCCCATGCTCCGGCGGGGCGGCGCTCCCGCCCCGAGGCACTACTTTGCCACCATGAACCCGAACAAGGCGGTACGGCACCGGAGCTCCAGCGGGGGCATCTTTTCCCTGCTGGCCGAGGAAGTACTCCGGCAGGGCGGAGTGGTTTTCGGGGCGCGTTTCGATGCGAATTTTGAGGTGGTGCACGACTACACGGAGGAGCCCGCCGGGCTCGCTGCCTTCCGCGGTGCCAAGTACCTGCAGAGCCGCATCGGCAACAACTATCGCCTTGCACAGGAGTTTTTGCGGCGCGGCCGGCTCGTCCTCTTCAGCGGCACCCCCTGCCAAATCGCCGCCCTCAAACTCTACCTGCGCCAAGACTACGACAATCTCATCGCGGTGGAAATTGTCTGCCACGGAGTTCCCTCGCCCATGCTCTGGCGCAAGTACCTTGCCGGACTCGTCGGCACGGGGAACACCCGCACCGTCACCCAGGTTAATTTCCGCGATAAACTCCATGGCTGGAAGGGCTACCATGTCTCCGTCTCGACCGACGAGGGCGTTCTCTACCGCGAGCACAAGGATCGCGACCCTTGGATACGAGCGCTTGTCCTGCAGCTCACCCTGCGCCCGGCCTGTACCGACTGCCCGGCCAAAATACAGCACTCCTCAGCCGATATCACGCTGGGAGACTGCTGGGGCATCGACGCTCTGGCACCGGAGTTGGATGACGATGCGGGCTGCAGCGTTGTCATCTGCAACCGGCGCCTGCTCCCCCTGCTTGAAACGCTCTGCCCCGTCCGCAAGCCGCTCGATGCGGCGGCGGTGCACGCCAAAAATCCTTCCATTTCCCGGGGGCTTCCCCTCACCCGCGCGACCCTCCGGCGGCGGCAGCGCCTCTTCCGCGCCGCCCGGAGCAACGCCTGCGTCCGCCTGCTGTTGCGGCGCTACACGGCGCCCTCCCTGCGCGAGCGCCTCCTGCGGGCAGCCGTTCTCCTCAAACACAGCCTCCGTTCCCTCCTCCACACACCATGAAGATAGGAGTCATCACCTTCTCCCAATCACAGGACAACTACGGGCAAATCCTGCAATGCTACGCCATGCAATGCTTTTTGCAGCAGCTCGGGCATGAGCCCTTCCTCATCCGCTATGCCGAGCCGGCTCCGCCGGTGCCGCGATTCTGGCTTCGCAAGCTGCTCACCTATCTGCTCCACATCAGACTCTACCTACGCTGGTGGCTACACCAGCGACGCAGCGCCCGCGATGAACGCCGCTACAGCCACCCGGAGCAAACGCCCAACCGACGATTTACGGAGTTCCTGCAACAGCACCTGCGCATGACCCCCCTCTACACACGCGAGGAGCTGCTGAGCTCGCCCCCGGCGGCCGATGTCTACCTGTGCGGCAGCGATCAAATCTGGGGCGGGGACGATCTCTACTACCTAAGCTTTGCTCCGCGTGGAGCCAGGCGCATCGCCTACGCCCCCTCCTTCGGCGGGGTTCGTATCACCGACCCGGTGCAGCGCCGGCAGGTAGCAGCATATCTCCGCGCGTTCGAGTACATCGGCATGCGGGAGCACAGCGGGGTCGAACAATGCCGCGAGCTGGGGCGTCCCGATGCCGAGCAGGTGTGCGACCCCACCCTCCTGCTCTCCCGCGAGGACTACGATCGCCTTGCCGTTGCACCTTCCGAGCGCGAGCCCTACCTCCTGCTCTACCTGCTGGGGAGCTCCATCGACTGCGAGCTGGACGACATTCGCCGGTTTGCCGCCGGTCTGGGTAAAAAACTCATCTATGTGGCGAGCCAAGGGCGCTACGATGACGCCCCGAAATGCTACCCGAGCATCGGGGAATGGCTGGGGCTCATCCGCCATGCCGACGGTGTCATTACGAACTCCTTCCACGGCGTCGTCTTTTCCCTCATCTACCACAAGCCCTTCCTCGCACTCGCCCTTAGTCGGCATTTCCGGCGCATGAACGGGCGCGTGGAGGAGCTGCTGTCAGCGCTGCACATGAACGACCGAATATGCCGCTCGCACCTGCCGCTGAGCCTCGAACCACCGCTCGATTTTTCCGCATTTGACCGCTATCGCCGCGCGCACCGGGACAAGACCGTGCAGCTTTTCCGCCGACTCTGCCCGCTCAACACCCCCTGACATGCACTTCCTCTTCATCACAGGTCCGCTCAATGCAGGTGGAGCCGAGCGCGTGTTGCTCGACCTCTTGCCGCACATCGACTACCGGCAGCACCGCGTCACCCTCTGCCAAATCGTAGGGGGAGGCATCCTTGCCGCCGAAATCTCCGACGCCGTGCAACACTGTGCCCTGTGGTCGCACTATGGGTGCAGCTTCAGCGCCGCTTGGCACAGCTCGCTGCGCCTCGGCTTTCACGGCCTGCTCCGCCGCCGCGCACGGCGCATCTTGCGCGAATCCTACGATGTAGCCATCAGTTTTCTGGAGGGAGCACCGTTGCGGATACACGCACTCACCATGCCGCGCGCCCAGAGGCACTACAGCTGGGTACACTGCGATCTGAATCAATTTCCCTACGAAAGGGCACAATTCCGCAATGAGCGTGAAGAGCAAGCCGCCTACAACGCCATGGACGGCATTATCTGCGTTTCGCACGATACCGAGCACGCCTTCCACCGCCGTTTCCCCGCCTGCACCACGCCCACCCGCACCATCTTTAACCCCATTGACATCGGCAAAATACAGCGGATGTCCCGGATGGCGGAAATTCCGCGCCAACCATTCACTGTTCTATGTTTAGGGCGTTTTACCGCCCCAAAAAGATTCGACCGCGTCATTCGGGTAGCCGCGCTTCTGCGCGACATAGCCCCTGAAATACACTTTGTCATAATGGGGCAAGGGGAGCTCCGCGAATCCCTACAACAACAAATCGACGCATGCGGTATGGCTGATCGCGTGCAGTTGTTGCCGTTCTGCCCTAATCCCTATCCCCGGCTCAAGGCTGCCGATTTGTTGCTCAGCAGCTCCATGGCAGAGGGATTTAGTTTGGTGCTCTGCGAAGCACTGGTACTGGGCGTTCCCGTCGTCTCCACGCGCACCGCCGGTCCGGCAGAAATTATCGGCCACAACCACTGTGGACTGCTCTGTGCACACGATGATGCCGCTATTGCCGAGGCCATCTTGACCATGTACCGCTCCCCGGAGTTGCGACAACGCTGCATCCGCGCCGGGCTCGAACGCGTCCGCGACTTCGATGTGCACCACGCGATTCAGGAGCTCAATACCCTTTAAGCCCAAGCGACCCAACGCACATGCCCCAAAAAGTACTCTTTCTCATCAGCTCTCTCCGTGGCGGCGGGGTGTCCAAAAGCCTGGTCAACCTGCTGCATTCGGAGGCTCTGCAAGCATACGATATCTCCCTGTGGGTGGGCTGTCGGGGCGGTTTATTTGAGCCGCTGCTGCCTCGGAACATCCGCGTGCTCAGCGATCCCATCCGCGAGGCGATTCTCGCCGGCTTTTCAGGGCTCCCCCGGCTCCTGGTGCGCGGGCATCTGCTGCTCGCTGCGGGCAGTCTTCTGCGCTGTGCGCTCTCGTGCTGCAGCAAATCCGCTGCCGGGTGGCTGCTGGCGCAGCTCCTCCCCCCCGTGCGGGAGCACTTCGACGCCATCATCGATTTCAACGGTCAACACCAGCTCTACCACATGGTCGACCATCTGCATGCGCCCATCAAAATCACCTTCTTCCACAGCGACTACTCCAAGTGGCCCTACTACTACCGCGCCGACAAGCGCTATTTCCCCCGGGTCACGGCCATTTTCAGTTGCTCGGAAACCTGTGTGCGCGTGCTGCGGCAGTGGTTCCCAAACGTTGCCGCAAACATCCGGCTCATGGAGAACATCTCCTCGCCCCGGCTGATACGACAACTGGCGGACATCCCCCTCGACGCGCTGCAACGGCATCCTGCCGCTCGCGCCACGCTCGTCACCGTCGGGCACGTCTGCCGGCTCAAGGGCTGCGATTTGATTCTCGCCGCCGCCGCAGAACTGCGCCGCCGCCGTGTCGATTTTGTGTGGTACTTGGTCGGGGAAATCCGGGACGCGCATTTTCTGCGCGAGCTGCGCGAGCAAGGGCTCGAGCAGCTGCTGCTTCCTGTGGGGGCGACGCCCAATCCCTACCCCTACATGGCGCGGGCGGATATCGTGGTGCATCCCAGCCGCTTCGAGGGTAAACCGCTGGCGCTCGACGAGGCCAAGTTGCTCTGCTGCCCCATTGTGGCCACCAACTTTTCCACCGTCGCCGATCAGCTGACGCCGGATGTCAACGCCAGCATTTGCCCCATGGAGGGCGGTGCCCTGGCCGACGCCATCGACGACCTGCTGCAACACCCCGAGAAACGACAGCGCTACCGGGAACAACTGGCGCGCGAACAGCGCGACAACAGCGATGAAATCCACAAACTGCTGCACATCATCGACCACGCATGCTAGCCGCCTATTTCCACCTCCTCTTTGCGCTCGGACTCGGCTGCTGCCTAGCGCTGCAGCAGCCCGAAAGCAGCGTCTACCGCAACCGCACGCTCTATGCCGTCGCTCTGTGGCTGCTGGCAGCCCTCCTCATCGGTCTGCTGCCCGTGCCGTGGGAGGAGCTCGAGAGCGACCGCACCGTCTACGCGGCCGGCTTTGTCTGGCTGTCGGCGCTGCACGAGCTGCCGAACATCGACAACGACCCCCTGTTTGCCTGCTACGTCTGGTTGTGCAGCCGCCTGATGAGCTGCGAGCTGTGGTTTGTGCTCACGGCGCTCATTTACGTCGGCAATCACCTCTTCTTTTCCTTCAAGCTCGGCAAGCAGCACGGGTTGATTCTCTTCCTGATGTTTTGCTACGGCTTCCAGTTCTACGCCTACGGCACCAACACCCTGCGGGCGGGGCTTGCCGCCAGTGTTCTGCTGGCCGCTTTTGCCAAGCGAGACAACATTCTCCCCTTCCTCGGCCTTATCCTGGTGAGCATCAACATCCACTTCTCCATGGCGCTGCCGGCGCTGGCGATGGTCGCGACACGCTACTACAATCGTCCCCGGGTGTACCTGGCCGTGTGGCTCGCCGCTCTCGTCCTCTCCGCCGGGTTCGGGCACTATTTTGAAAACCTCCTCTCCCCGCTCATTCCCGACGACCGCTCGAGCTACC
>CAMACY010000061.1 GCA_945831585.1 uncultured bacterium
TCGGCGAACGCAAGAGCTTCGGCGAACGCAAGAGCTTCGGCGAACGCAAGAGCTTCGGCGAGCGCAAGAGCTTCGGTGAGCGCAAGAGCTTCGGCGAACGCAAAAGCTTCGGCGAACGCAAGAGCTTTGGTGAACGCAGGAGCTTCGGCGAGCGCAAGAACTTCGGCGAACGCAGGAGCTTCGGTGAGCGCAGGAGCTTCGGCGAGCGCCGCTCGTTCCCCCGTCGCTTCAACGGGCGCGGGCGGGAACAATAAATACTCCGACTTTTTCCGAATCCTTTTTCGTTCTCCGCCGTCTCATCCATGGTGATGCGTTACCTCCTCCCCCTGCTTCTAGTGTTCCCGGCTCTTGCGGCGGATGCCCTCCGCTCGGACAACGCGGAATTAGAGCAACGGCTAGAGCCGCTCAAGCAGGCGGCGGAGGCCGGCGACCCGGCGCAGACGCGCCAAGTCTACCTGCACTATGGCTTTGCCGGCATGCAGGAGCAAGCCGAAGCCTGGGCAGCGAAATTCCTCGACCAACTGCGGGAGCGCGCCGAGGCAGGCGACCTGCGCGCCATGAACACGCTGGGGCGCGCCTACCTGCTGGGGGATGCCTGCATCGTGGCGGATCCGGCGCAAGCGCTCCTCTGGTATACGCGAGCTGCCGATGCCGGCGATGCCGACTCGGCCTACATGCTCGGCGATATCTTGGAGAAGCAGCAGCAGAGCGCCCAAGCCAAGCAGGCCTACGCCCGCGCCTATGGCCTGTACCGCCGCGAAGCCGAGCGGGACAACAAGCCCGAAGCCCGCTTCCGCGCCGCCTACATGCAGCTGATGGGGCAAGGCGTCCCGGCCGACCCCGCCGCCGCCACCGCCGAGCTAGAGCGACTGGCGGGCGAGCACTACCTCCCTGCCCTCTACCAGCTCTTCCGCCACTACACCGGGGCAGGCAACGAGCCCGCCGCCTTTGCCTGTGCCCGCCGCCTGGCCGATGAGGGGCAGGATGCCAAGATGGCCTATGTCGTCGCAGACGCCTACCTCAAAGGGAAAGGGGTTGCAGCGAATCCCGAGGAGGGCGAGCGCTGGCTGGCTCGCGCCGTTGAAGCCGGCATTCCCGCCGCGCAGTACCACCGCGCCTGGGAGCTGGAACAGGCGGGCAAGGATGCCGAAGCCTACCCGCTCTACAGCGCCGCCGCCGCGCAAGGGCATGCCGATGCCACCCTCCGCGCCGGCAAGATGCTGCTGGAGGGGCGCGGCACCGACCGCGATGACTCTGCCGGGCTGGCCTACCTGCAACGAGCCTGCGATGCGTACCGCTCGCCCATCGCCCCCTACGAACTCGGGCTCTACTACGACGGCGTCGGCGAGCGCCGACTGGCCGATTCCTGGTACAGCATCGCCAGCGACCGCGGGCTGGTCGAAGCCATGCCGCGCCGCGGGCTGCTGCACCTCGACCCCTTCTCCGAGCAGGCATGGAGCCCCACGGAAACCTATCGCTGGTGGAAAATCGCCGCCGATGCGGGCGATGCCACCGCGCGGCTCTACCTGCGCCTCTACCTGTGGGTCTTTACCCCCCTGCTGCTGCTCCTTGTCTTCGGCATGCCCATCCTGCTGGTGCATTGGCTCAAGCGCCGCGCAGAGCGCTGAGGGCTCCCGGCAGGGGAAAGCTCTTGCCCGCAGATAGGGAGAGGCTCGCGGGGCTCAGGCCGAAGCCCCCGAGCGGTAGACATAGCCCACGCCGCGCTCGGTGCTGATGCGCTCGGCCAGCGGACCGAGCTTTTGGCGCAGGCGCTTGATGTGCGTGTCCAGCGCGCGCGACTGGGTGGTGTCGGCGTAGCCGAAGAGCTCCTGCTGCAGGTCGTAGCGGTTCTGCACCCGCCCCTCGCGCTCGATGAGACAGGCCAGCAGCTTGAACTCGGTCGGGGTCAGCTCCAGCGACTCACCCGCCGCCGTGGCGCGCAGGGTGTTCTTGTCGAGCACCAGCGGAGCACTGCGCACGATGAGCCGCGAGGCCCGGCTGCGCAGGCGCGCCTGCAGATTGCGGACGCGCAGCACCAACTCCTTGGTGCTGAAGGGTTTGGTCATGTAATCATCCGCCCCCAGCTGCAAACCTTCCAGCTTGTCCTCCAACTGCGCCCGCGCCGTGAGGAAGAGCGCGGGAATGTCCTTAGTCGCCTCATGTTCCTTCATGGCGCGGAAGATGGAGAGCCCGTCCATGCCGGGCAGCATGATGTCCAAAATCACCATATCGGGCAACTTGGTGCGAATCTGCTCCCAGCCCTCGTTGCCGTCGGCGGCATGCGAGGTCGTCCAGCCCTGGCGCTCCAGATTGTACGCCACCAGGTCGGCGATGTCGTCATCGTCCTCCACTATGAGAATGTGCATAGCTGTACTGTAGCAGGTTCGGGGTCAGAGCGCACGACTTTTCTCCACCGGAGCGGCACTGCCCGCGCCCGTGAGCCGATAGAACGAGGGGACAGCCAGCTGCTTGGCGTGGTCGCCGATGCGCTCGATGGCACGCAGAATGAAGAGCAGCCCCGTGCCTACCTGAAAATCGTAGAACATGGCCGATGAGGCCTTGGTGAAGATGCGCTTCATCTCCGCCGCGTACAGCGAATCGAGCTCCTCGTCCTGCCGCAGAACGCCGTAGGCCAGCTGCTCATCGCCGCGCAGGATGGAGAGCACGGCATCGCGCAGCTCCACCTCGGCCAACAGATAGATGGGCTTGAAGGCCTCCACATCCTCCGGCAGTACCTCGCCCGCAATCTCCTGCACATTCTGCACCAGCACGAGCACCTGGTGAACGATGCGCCCCAGGCGGCTGCACTGCTGCGCCACGCGCACCAGCGCCATTTTTTCCTCGGGCGAACTAATACCCACCATCAGCCCCGTGTTGCAGGAGGCCTCGGCCTGCCGGGCGCGGTTGCCCAGCGAGCTGCATTCGGCCATGAGCCGAGCGGCCAAGCTGCTATCGAGCCCGAACAGAGCGCCGCGAGCACGGCTGACGAGCTCCATCACACGCGTGCTCAGTTCCGGGAAAATCGGGTTGTCTTCGTCGTATACACTATCCATCATATCATCTTGGTTCATCCGCAGGAGGAGGAAAGATTCCTCCCCCTGCTCACCCTGAGTAAACGCCCTGCGCCGCCGCCGTGCAAGCCTGCATTCGTGAATGATGCGCCACTTGCCACGTGAGTCTTTCGCCACAAAGCACCTCTGTGGCACTTTCGCCACAGAGAGCGTGGCGACAAGCTCACGAGCCGAGGCGTGCACCGCGCTCGTGGATATGGTACAAGAGAAGCGTCATGAATACCGTGTATTTAGTGATGTTGGGAGCACTCATGCTACTGGCGATCTTCGACCTCATCGTGGGTGTCTCTAATGATGCGGCCAATTTCCTGAACTCGGCCGTGGGTTGCCGCGCGGCGCGGCGCGGCGTGGTGCTGGCGGTGGCGGCGGTCGGCGTGGTGTTGGGCACATCGTTCTCAGGCGGCATGATGGAGATTGCCCGCAGCGGCGTGTTTGTGCCGGGGGAGTTTTACTTTCAGGACATCATGGTGATGTTCTTGGCCGTCACCTTGGCGGATGTGATTCTGCTGGACACCTTCAATTCCTTCGGGCTACCCACCTCGACCACCGTTTCACTGGTTTTTGAGTTGCTGGGAGCCGCGCTGGCCGGAGCGCTCTACACCATGGGCGCGCACGGCGGGGTGCCGCAAGAGGTGGCGGCCTACATCAACAGCAGCAAAGCACTGACCATTATCTCGGGCATTTTCATCTCGGTGCTGGTGGCCTTCACCTGCGGCTGCGTGACGATGTGGGTCGCGCGCCTGATTTTCAGCTTCCGCTATCAGCGCATCTACGCTGCGGCGGGTCCCTTCTGGTGCGCGCTCTCGCTGACGGCCATCACCTACTTTGCCGTGTTCAAGGGGCTCAAGCACAGCACCCTCATGCCCGCCGACGTGCTGGCGCTGCTCAACGCCCACCTGGCGGAGGCAACCTGCATCGCCCTCTTCGCGTGGTACGTCATCGCCGCAGCGCTGCAATACCTCTTCCGCGTCAACACCCTGCGGCTCACCGTGCTGGCGGGCACGGGCGCGTTGGCGCTCGCCTTTGCCGGCAATGACCTGGTGAACTTCATCGGCGTCTTCATGGCGGCCAAGTCCTCCTACGGCATCGCCGAGGCGCATGTGGCGGCCGGGGGCGACCTGTCCACCCTCAAGATGGGCGCGCTGGCGCTGCCGGTACAGGCGGAGATGCTCTTCTTGGTGGGCTCGGGTCTGGTGATGGTGGCGGCGCTTTGCTTCTCCGAAAAGGCCCGCAACGTGACGGAAACCGGCGTCAAGCTGGCGCGCGCCGGAGCCGTGGGGCGCGAAAAGTTCGGCTCCTGCCTCACGGCGCGTGCCCTCGTGCGCGGGGCGATGAATGTGGCGCGCGTTGCGGAGCGCCTCACCCCCGCCCCCGTGGCGCGCTTCATCGGGCGTCGCTTTGAACCGCTGAGCCCCGAGGAAGAGAACGATGCCGACTTTGATTTGGTGCGCGGCTCGGTCACGCTGACCATCGCGGCGCTGCTCATCTCGCTGGCCACCTCGCTCAAGCTGCCGCTCTCCACCACCTACGTCACCTTCATGGTGGCCATGGGTGCCTCGCTGGCCGACCGCGCTTGGGGACGCGACAGCGCGGTGTACCGCATCACCGGCGTGCTCACCGTCGTGGGCGGCTGGTTCCTCACGGGCATCGCCGCCTGCACGGCGGCCTTTGTCACGGCGGCGGTCATGCTCTGGGGCGGTTTGGCGGGCATCGTGGTCATGGCGATTCTGGCAGCGCTCATCCTCATCCGCAGCAGCCTGAGCCACAAGAAAAAGAAACCCCACGAAGTGCGTATTCTCGACCTCTCCGACCGCCGCACCATGCAGCTGGTGGGCGAGTCCTCCGCCCTCTTCCTCGGTCGCTCGCTGAGCCTCTACAGCAGCACCGTCAAATCCTTGCTGGATGAGGACTTGGCCACGCTGAAGATTCTGCGCAAGAAAGCACGCGAAATCGCCCGCAGCCAGCGCGACATGAAGGAGGACGAGGTGCTGCCCAGCCTGCACGGGCTCAGCCCTGAGCTCGCCGCGCAGGGGCAGCTGCTCTTCCGCATCAACGAGAGCTGCATCGGCATTGCGGAAAGCCTGCTGAGCATTGTCAAAGCGGGCTACCGCCACATCGACAACAACCACACCGGGCTCACCCCCGCCCAGGCGCACGACCTGCTGGAGATGACCGACAAGCTCGGCACCTTCTTCCCCGGCATCATCGGCATTCTCCGCAGCGGCGACTTCTCCCACGTGGCGGAAGTGCTCAAGGAGGCGGGCGACCTGCGCGATGAGTTCGGCGCCTGCATCTCGCGCCACATTGTGCGCGAGGTGGGCGACGAGAGCAATATCCGCACGAGCATCCTCTACCTCAACCTGCTCAACGAGACCCGCTCGATGATGCGGAAAGCCTTCAACCTGCTGCACGACCAGCAGGAGCTCTTCGAGAGCTAAGTGCAGCCCCACCACCACCGCAACGGGATGCCTTGCAAGGCATCCCGTTTTTTGCCACCCGACTCACTCGCGCAGGCGCGTCTCGAACTGGCGGAGGGTGATGGCCTCGAACAGGTCGTCGTCGGTGGGGATGTCGTGCCCGGCGAGGTCGGCGACCGTGCGCGCCACGCGCAGAATGCGGTCAAAAGCGCGCGCAGAGAGAGCAAACTGCTCGATGGCGCTCAGGAGCATAGCCTGTTGCGCGGCGCTCAGGGGGCAGGCGCGCTGCAGCTGCCGACCGCTCATACGGGCGTTGCAGCTGATGCTCGTTCCGGCAAAGCGCTCCCGCTGGCGCTCGCGCGCAGCCAGCACGCGGGCGCGAATAGCGGCGCTGCCCTCGCCCATGGGTTTGTGCAGCAGCTCAGCAGGGTTGACGGGCGGCACCTCGATGATGAGATCGAAGCGATCAAGCATGGGTCCGCTGATACGGTGGCGATAGCGCGCCACCTGCGCGGGACGGCATTTGCAGGTGCGGCGCGGGTCGCCCAGGTAACCGCAGGGGCAAGGATTCATCGCGGCAATGAGCTGAAAGGCACAGGGGAAATCCATGCTGCCGCCCGCGCGGGAGATGGTGATGTGCCCGCTCTCCAGCGGCTGGCGCAGGGTTTCCAGCGCTCGGCGGCTGAACTCCGGCAACTCATCCAAAAAAAGCACGCCGTTGTGCGCCAGCGACACCTCGCCGGGGGTAATGAGCGAGCCACCGCCCATGAGGCCGATGTCGGAGATGGTGTGATGCGGCGCGCGGAAGGGTCGCTGCTGCAGCAGCCCGCTGCCGGGGGGTAGTTTGCCGCAAACGGAGTGGATTTTGCTCGTTTCCAGCGCTTCGCTGCGGCTCAACGGCGGCAGAATGCCCGGCAAACGGCTCGCCAGCATGCTCTTACCGCTGCCGGGGCTGCCGCACATGAGCAGGTTGTGCCCTCCCGCAGCAGCAATCTCCATCGCGCGGCGCGCGTAGGGCTGCCCCTTCACCTCGTCAAAATCCGGCACCATCGGCGCGGCCATTCCGGCCTCGCCGGGCAGCTGCGGCGCAAAGCGGCTGCGGTCGCAAAGCAATTCCCAGGCCATCGCCAGATTCTCGGCGGCATAGACCGTCACCCCCTCCACCACGGCGGCCTCGGCGGCGTTCTCCGGAGCCACCATGAGGCAGCGGCGCCCGGCATCGCGCGCCGCCACCGCCAGCGCCAACACCCCGCTGACACCGCGCACGGCGCCGTCCAGCGCCAGCTCGCCAATGAGACACCACTCCTCCGTATGCTCGGGCAAACGGCGGCGGAAACACTCCGGCATGTCCGTATAATTCTGCTGCACCGCCAGCGCCAGCCCCAGGGCAATAGGCAGGTCGAAGCCGGCGCCCTGCTTGCGGCGGTCGGCGGGCGAGAGGTTCACCGTCACCAACTGTTCGCCGGGGCAGAAAAAGCGGCTGTTGGTCAGCGCGGCGGACACACGCTGGATGCTCTCGCGCACCTCCGTATCGGGCAATCCCACCACGGACATGCGCCCGGTGTCCTCCACCGGGCGGGCATCGACCTCGACACAGACCTCGAAGCCATCGATGCCGCAAACGGAGGCCGAGAAGAGACGCGCAATCATAAGCGTTTATTTCACAATCACCTGCGAACCGACGGCGAGCTTGGAGAAGAGGATGGAGCATGCCTCCTCCGGCACGCGCACGCAGCCGTGCGAGGCGCTCTCGCGGTGCACATTGCCCACATGCAGCCCAATCGCGCCGTTGAAGCGCATCCAATAGGGCATGTCCGCCCCCTCAAAATAGGCTCCGGGTGGGCAAGGATCACTCGCGCTGACGCCGCGCTCCACCACCCGGCCGTTCTTCATGAACGAACCATAGAGGTTGGAGCGGTAGTCGCGCTTTTTCTCGCTGATGCGGAAACTGCCCCGGGGGGTCTCGCTGCCGCCCACGCGCCCGGAGCATACGGGGAAATCCATGGCAATCTCGCCGCCGATGAAGAGACGCCCGCGCTGTTCCTCCAGCAGGATGACAACGACAGAGTGCTGCGGGTCGTCCGTCTCGATGGCGGGGCCGCGCCAGATGTCGCGCGAGTTGCGGTAATCCTCGCTCGCGATGAAATCCTCGAAGGTGTAGGCCACACGCTTGTTCTTGGCAAGCTCCTCCAGACGATCCCCCTCGGCGTAGAGATCGCGGAGCCGCTGCTCGGGCGAGGGACTCGAACAGGCTGCAAGCAGCAGGGCACACAGCCCCGGGAACAAAAGCATTTTCATGGCAGACGGTATCCTTGCAGACGAGCGGCGAATTCGCGCGGCAGAATCGCCTCCACCAGCGCATCATTGCCCTCGTACTCGGTGGAAAGAACCTTGCCGTCGCGGTGCATGATGGCAAGGATGCGACTCTCGGCCAGCGGGATGCGGTAGCGCTCGCGCGCTACGCGATGGCTCATCATCTCCGCGCAGGCGACCAGCAACTCCGCCCCCCCCTGCCCCCGCAGCACACTCATGGGCAGACTGGGGCAGCTCACCTTGGTCGTCAACGCGTCCAGCAGAGCCTCGCGCCGCTCCTCGGGAATGAGGTCGCACTTGTTCCACACCACGACCATGGGCTTGTCCTGCGCGCCAAGCTCGGCCAGCACGGCACAGGTAGTTTCGTAATGGCGCAGCGCCTCCTCGTCCGAGGCATCGACCACTTGGATGAGGAAATCCGCCGTCGTCACCTCCTCCAAGGTCGACTTGAAGGCCTCCACCAAGCGGTGCGGCAGATTTCGGATGAAGCCCACCGTGTCCGTCAGCACCAGCGGCTGACCGTCGGGAAGCTCAATCTTGCGGCTCGTGGTATCCAGCGTGGCAAAGAGCATGTTCTGCGCCAGCACCCCGGCATCGGTCAGGCTGTTGAGCAGCGAGGACTTGCCGGCGTTGGTGTAGCCCACGATGGCTGCGGCGGGAATCCCCTGGCGCAGGCGCTCCTTGCGCTGCGTGCCGCGCTGGCGGCGCACCGTCTCCAGCTCGGCACGAATGGCCTCGATGCGCTCGTGCGCCAGTCGGCGATCAACTTCAATCTGCTTCTCGCCCTCGCCGCGTGCGGCAGCGCCGCCACCCTTGCCGCCGCCGCTGCCGCCGCGCTGGCGGTCGAGGTGCTTCCACATGCCGGCCATGCGCGGCAGGGCGTACTGCATGCGCGCCAAATCCACCTGCATCACGGCCTCGCGCGAGCGGGCGCGCTGCGCAAAGATGTCGAGAATCACCTCCTCGCGGTCCATGACGGGTACGCCCGTCAGCTTCTCCCACTCGCGCTGCTGGCTCGGCGAGAGCAGGTTGTCGAAGATGAGGCAGTCCGCGCGCAGATCCTCGGCCAGCGCGCGCAGATCCTCGGCCTTGCCGATGCCGCAGAGGTACTTGGCCTGCATCTCGCGGGTGAACTCCGAGCGGCAGTCGACAATGCCGATGCCCAGATTCTCCGTCAAGTCGCGCAGCTCGGCCAGCAGAGCGCTACGCTCCCGGCGCGATTCACCCGGCAAGCCGAGCCCCACGAGCAAGGCGCGCTCGATGCGCTCGGGTTTTTCTCGGATTTCAAAGGACACGGGGATGCTCGGCAAAGGGCTCAGTTGAACGCGCGCGAGCTGCTCACGGGCACATCGCGCAGGTAGTCCTTGTTGTAGGAGTTGCAGTTGCACTCACCGCAGGAGCTGAGCGAGAGCAGCCCCACCGCGGCAAGACAGAGAGAAAGCAGCGTCTTCATACCCCCTCTTGTAACGCAAAACCACCCGCAATGCAAGCACGAAGCGCGTGCGCGAGCGCGAGCCGACAAACAGCAAAGGCAACACCGGCAGCTCGCACAGAACAAGCCGAGCCTCCGGGCGTCTCCGGCGCCGGTAGACGGCATTGATTTTGTATCAGTGGTGATGCTGTAACGCCATGTCCCCTGCCGCTTGTCACGGCGTCGTTGACGGACGCATACATACGGGAGCTGCCGGATGCGGATCGGGAGCAGTTGTTTGAGTTGCTGGGGGCGGATGCGGAGTCCGGCGTGGTGGAGCCGCTGCGCGGGGATTATCGTCCGGATCATGACCCGATTCGCGTGTGGCAGCGGGCGGATGGTTCTCTGCAAGTGATTTCAGGCAGGCACCGGCTGGATGCTGCCAGGCGTGCGGGCGCGTCGCGTATCATGTCGTATGTGTACCGTGAGGATGCGGCGCATGATTTGGTTGTGTGCCCGACGCCTGCCGTGATGCGGATGGTGGGGGCTAGGGGGTGGGATATGGTCGTTACGCCCGGTGTTTTGGATAAGGTAACGAAGGGTAAGCACTCGGTGAGCGCGGCAGCGTTGGAGCAGCTGCCTGCTGCTTTGTCTGACCCGATTTGCGTTGCGGTGTCTGATACGCCTGGCTGCCTGGAGGTGGTGACGGAGCTGTAGGAGGGGCTGCACAATGTGCTGGTGGCGGTGCAGTTGGATAGCGAGCATTCTTCTCTTTACAAGGTTAAAGTGAACCGCCTAGCAAGCATGTATGATAAGGAGAAGATCGGGGCTTTGCTTACGCACCCCATGCTGTATTGGAATAAAGCAAAAGCACGTCCTTGGTTGAATAACTACAGGCTCCAATTGCCCGCACCTATTCAGCCGAGACGTGCTCCGGGGAAGAAGGTACTCAAGCCTGCTGATTTGGTCAAGTATAATGAGGAAAATAGTTTGTCTTTTTCGCTGAGTGGACGCGGGATGTTTGATGCTGCGGATTTGGGGGCGAATGCGGTGGTGAATCATGTGCGCCCGCTGATTCAGCGGATGAAGTGGGAGGAGGAGTGATGCCGATGGGGGGGTGCTTATTCCATCCAGGCGGAGTAAGAGTGTGTGATGCGGTTCCTTATTCCAAGAAACGGGCGTTTTTTGGAATAAGGGGTGTGCTTTGTGATGCAGTTTTGAGAAAAAACGAGCTCTCCACTTTGCTTAGGCGCTTGACACGGTGCGGCAGGGTGCTAAAATGAACCCGAGCTGAAAAGCTGCAACGATTATCGTTTGCTTCATTGCTATCACACCACCCCCCGCATCCGTTGCACCGGATGCGGGGGTGCCTTCTTTATATCATTTCATGAAGGTCTGTGACCACGGCGAGCAGGTCGCATATGTGTGGCCACAGGGTGATTATGGTCTGCTTCATGAAGCAACACCGCCGCGGCTATCAGAAGCGGCGGCGCGGTGAGCTTAGCACAGCACGACGATGGGGGCAAGAAAAACGCTTCGCGCGCGGGCGATGGAAAAGGCGACTTGCAGCGCGCAGCGTTTCGCCTGGGCGCGTGTGAGTGTTTCATCGCCGAAGCGCCCGCCTGCGGTGGGCACTTTTGTGGAGCGTCGATTAAGCGGTTTTCAGTTTTTCAAAGCAAGCAAAATCAAGTAGTTGCGCTTATTAGTAATCTTCTGGAGAATAACCCCGGCGGGAACTTAATGTTTTGTCTTTTAGTGGGTTATACACCCCTCGTGCCGTTTTCGTGCTGATAGTCATGACGCATTTTCTCGCGTGCTCTGTCTAGCGATTCTAGGTGGAATTCGGCGCAGGACACTGCGCATGATTCGCCCACGCACCCCCGCACCTTCTTGCCTTTCCGCCCGCGCGCGAT
>CAMACY010000062.1 GCA_945831585.1 uncultured bacterium
GCTCCTGAGGAAAATCTTGGGGACACGTGTGGTATTTTTTTACCTTCAGGGTCAAATGCGACAGCACACGCGCGCAGGGGTTGACGCCGCAGGGGGCAACGGGTAAGATGAAGCCATGAAACAGGAACCTAAGGAACCATGCGATGCCTGCGATTGCGAGCAGCCCAAGCCCGAGCAGGAATTTGCCGACGCCGTAGAGGAAAACGCCGAGGAAGCGAGCGCCGCGGTCGATGAGCTGGCGCGCTGGCGCGACAAGGCGCTGCGCACCGCCGCCGAGTACGACAACTACCGCAAGCGCTGCGTGCGCGAGCGCGAGGAGTTTAACAAGTATGCCAACCGCAGTCTGTTGGAGGAGCTGCTGCCCGTGGTGGATAATTTCGAGATGGGCATGCAGATGGCCGGGCAGGACAGCTCGTCGATGATTTACATCGGCATGAGCATGGTGCAGAAGCAGTTGCAGGATTTCCTCGCCGGGCAGGGGGTGGAGCCCATTGCCTGCGAGCCCGGCGCGCCCTTTGACCACAACCTGCACGAGGCCATCATGAGCGAAGCCTCCGAACAGCCCGAGGGCACCATCCTGCGCATTATCCGCAAGGGCTACACACTGCGCGGGCGCCTGCTGCGCCCGGTCAATGTGGTGACGGCGGCCGCGCCCGAGCAACCCGCCCCCGCCGGGGACGCCAACGCCTAACCCCGACCGAACACGATGTCTAAGGATTATTACGAGGTGCTGGAGGTGGCGCGCGATGCGGACGATGCGACCATCAAAAAGGCGTATCGCAAGCTGGCGATGAAGTACCACCCCGATCGCAACCCCGACAACAAGGAGGCCGAGGAGAAATTCAAGGAGCTGGGCGAGGCCTACGAGGTGCTCAGCAACCCGGAAAAACGCGCCGCTTACGACCGCATGGGGCACGATGCCTTCAAAAACGGCGGCATGAACGGCGCGGGCGGGGGCGGCGGCTTCGGCGGCTTCTCCGACCCGATGGATATTTTTGCCCAAATGTTCGGTGGCGGCTTCGGCGGCTTCGGCGGGCAGTCGCGCCAACGCCGGGCCGACCCGCGCCAACCCGGCAGCGACCTGCGCTACGACCTGGAGCTCACGCTGGAGGAGGCGGTGCGCGGCTGCGACAAGACGCTCAAAATCGAGCGCCTCGTGCCCTGCGAAGCCTGCGGCGCCACGGGCTCTAAGGACGGCTCGGCGGGCTTCAAGACCTGCCCCACCTGCCACGGCTCGGGCGTTGTCACCCGCCAAAGCGGCTTTTTTGTCCAGCAGAGCACCTGCCCGACCTGCCGAGGCGCGGGGCAGACAATCTCCAACCCCTGCCCCGCCTGCCGGGGCGAGGGTCGTGTGCACAAGGATGTGACCATCACCCTGCATGTGCCCGCCGGGGTGGACACCGGCACCAAGCTGCGCAGCAGCGGCAACGGCGATGCCGGCACCCACGGCGGCGAGACGGGCGACCTCTATGTGTTCATCGACATCAAGCCGCACGAGCTCTTCTCCCGCGAGGGGCAGGATTTGCACCTGAGCATGCCCGTCCCCTTCCTGACGGCGGCGCTGGGCGGCAACCTCACGGTTCCGACCTTCGACGGCCCCACCACCCTCAAGGTGCCGGCAGGCACCGTCAGCGGCACGATTTTCCGCGTGCGCGGCAAGGGCGTGCCCGAGCTCAGGGGCAGCGGGCGCGGCGACCTGATGGTGGAGGTGACGGTGGAGACCCCCGCCAAACTCAACAGCGCGCAAACCAAGGCGCTGCAGGCTTTCGGCGACACGCTCAAGGACGCCAATCAGCCCGAGACAACGGCCTTCCGCAAGCGCGCCGACCGCTTCCTCCGCTAAGCCTGCCGCCATGCACCGCTGCTACAGCCCCGGCGCTGCGCTCACGCGCGGCAGCTCGCTCACGCTGGAGGGCGAGGAGGCGCACCACGCCCTGCGCGTGATGCGCCTGCGCGAGGGCGACGTCTGCGAGCTCTTCAATGGCGAGGGGGCGGCCGCGCGGGCGCGCATCCTCTCGGTCGCAGGAGGATGCCTCGTGCTGGGCGATTGCGAGCCGCTGCCCGCCCTGCCTCCCGTGGCGGGGCTCACGCTCGCGCTCGCCATCCCCAAGGGCTCGAACATGGATCTGATTGTGCAGAAGGCGGTGGAGATGGGCGCGGCGCGCATCATTCCCCTGCTCACCGAGCGCACCATCGTGCGGCTTGATGCCAAGGAGGGGCGCGCCAAGGCGCAGAAATGGCGGCGCACGGCGCTGGAGGCCTGCAAGCAATGCGGCGTGAACACGCTGCCCTTGGTGGAGGAGCCGCAGCGCTACGCGGCCTTCCTGCAGCGCCACGATCTGCCCGCGCTGAAGCTGAACGCCGCCATCGTGCCCCACGCCCGCCCCCTGCGTGCGGTGCTGGAGGAAGCGCGCGCGCACGGGCAGCGCGAGGCGCTCGTGCTCATCGGTCCCGAGGGCGATTTTTCCCCCGCCGAGTACGCTGCGGCAGAGGCTGCGGGCTACATCCCCACCTCGCTGGGGTCCATCATCCTGCGCGTGGAAACGGCGGTGTTCATGTGCCTGGCCGCAGCGCGCTACGCGCTGGACCCCGAAAGCTGCTGAGCAGCGACGCCCTCCTGCGCGGAACGACACGACCGCGGATTCTCCCCCCCCCACACAACAGCACGGGCGGGCTTCCCTTGCCGGAAACCCGCCCGTGTTCCGATGCCCTCGACCGGTCCTTACAGGTGCATGGGCATGAGCACGTAGAGGAACTCGTCTGCCACGCGCATGACCCCCGGGCTGGAAGAGTCGATGAGGTCGAGGTAGACCTCGCCCTCGCCCACGGCCTTGAGCGGCGCGAGCACATAGTCGGCGTTGAACGCGATGGGCAGCTCGCGGCCGTCGTAGTCGATGGGCACCTCTTCGCAAGCCTCGCCCATGTTGGCACTGGACTGCACCTTCATCATGCCGGGCACAAAGTGGAAGCTCACCGTGTTGGACTTCTCGGCAGAAAGCAGGGACACGCGGCGCACCGTCTCGTTGAGCTCCTGCGCCGAGAGGGTGATGCGCTCGTTGTAGCGGCTCGGAATCACCTGGCGGTAGTTCGGGTAATTGCCGTCGATGAGTTTCGTCACCAGCAGGGTATCGCCGAAGTCAAAGGCCGCCTGATTCGTGGTGATGCGGATTTGCACCTCGCCCGTATCGCCCAGCAGGCGGTGCAGCTCGGCCACGGCGCGGCTGGGGATGTCGATGTCCACCGCCAAGCTCTCGGGGAACTCCAGCTCGTTCTCGAAGAGCGCCAGACGGCGACCGTCGGTGGCGACCAGCGTCAGCTTGCCGTCGCGGAAACTCGTGTAGATGCCGTTGAGTACGTAGCGCATGCCGTCGTTGGCGATGGCGAACTCCGTGTAGCGGAAGCCCTTGTTGAGCATGGCCTGCGGCACGCGGAACTCGCGCGATTCCTTGAACACGGGCGTGCCGGGGAACTCATCGGCGGACAGACCGTTGAGCTTGAACTGTGCGCGGTTGCAGCGGATGGTGGCCACCGTGCCCGAAACCTCCACCGTCACCTCGCCGTCGCGCAACTCGCGGATAATGCTCTGCAACTTCTTAGCCGGCAGGGTGATGGCACCCGCCTTCTCCACCATGCAGGGCACCTGCGTGGCGATGATGAGCTCCATGTTGGTGGTCTTGAGGCGCAGGGTGCCCTCCTTCGCCTCCAACCACACGTTGGAGAGAATGGGCATGCTCGGGCGGGTGGATACCACGCCCGCCACCTTGTTCAAGCCGTCCAGCAGCACTTGTTTCGCGAGGGAGAATTTCATAAATGTCCTTTGTTGCATGACATTGTAGCGTCCCGCGCGTGTGATGGCAAGCGAAAAGAAGCCCCAATCGCTACATTGGAGAGACTTTGCGCACCGGCACCCCCATATCTTGCGCCCGACCCTCCGCCGATTCCCCCTCAGCGAGCGCTGCCCGCCGGCTCCTCCTCGCCGGCGGTCATGTCGAAGGCATGGGGGTTGTCCTCCTCGGCCGGCCCCTGCGCGGCAGCGGCGGCGCGATCGCGGCGCGGAGTGCCGTCCTCCTCGCGGAAGTTGAGCCCGGCGGCATCCCAGGCGGGGTACTGCGCCTCGATGCGGCGGCGGAAGTCCGCCTCGCTCGGGCGCGTCTCGGCGGGAGCCCAAGCCACCTCCGCCAGCGCGCAGAGGCGTGGCAGCAGCATGTACTCCAGCTTGGCAGGGCTTTGGATGGCCTCGCCCCAGGCGTTGCCCTGCACCCCCACGGCGTTGGGGTACTGCGTGGGGTCATAGCGCAGCAGCTTTTGCCACGGGAACACCCCCTTGGCGGGGAAACCGTTGTACTGCCCGTTGCGCGGGGCATGCCCCTGCGGGTAATCGAAATAGAAATGCGAGCGCGGGCACAGGATGACCGGCACGCCCTTTTGCTCAGCCAGGCGGGCAGCGGGGGTGCCGCGCCACACAAGGCACTGCACATTGTCCGGCAGGGAGTCGGACTCCAGCACCTCGTCCCAACAGAGCGCGCGGCGACCGCGCGCCTCCAGCATCGCCGCCGCCCGGCGCGTGAAGAAATCCTGCACCTCTGCCGCGCGCGTCATGCCGCGTTCGCGCATGAATTGCTGCACGGCGGGGCTCTGCTCCCACTCGCTGCGCGGCACCTCGTCGCCGCCGATGCCGATGACCTCGGCGTGCGGGAAGAGCTCGCAGAGCTCATCGAGCACCTGCCCGATGAAGCGCAGCGTCTCCTCCTTGGGTGCCAGCACCGTGCGGTGCACCCCCCACTTGCAGGACACGGTCGGCGCGCGATAGCCGGGGATGTCCGTGTTGCCCAGCTCGGGATAGGCCGCCAGAATGGCCGTGGCATGGCCGGGAATCTCAAACTCGGGGATAATGGTGATGCCCAGCCGATGGGCGTAGTCCACCAGCTCGCGAATCTCCTGCTGCGTGTAGGAAGCCCTCAGGGGGCGGCCGTCGCCCTCGTAGCGCGATTCGGGGCGGGGCGATTCCGCGCGGCTGCCCCCCACCTGCGTCAGGCGCGGGTAGCTGCGGATTTCCACGCGCCAGCCCTGGTCATCCGTCAGGTGCCAGTGCAGGCGGTTGAGTTTGTAGCGCGCCATGAGGCGCAGCACGCGCCGCACTTCCTCCGCCCCCAGGGGGCTGCGCGCCTCGTCCAGCAGGAGCCCGCGGTGCGCGTAGAGCGGCGCATCGACCACGCGACAGGCAGGAAAAGCCCCCCCCTCGCGCCGCAACTGCGCCAAGGTCGCCGCCGCGGCATGCACATCGCCCGCCAGCGTCAGCCCCTCAGGCGCCACCTCCAGCAGGTAAGCCCCCGGCGGCAGCGCCATCGGGCGCACCCGCACCTGCCCCGCGCCGTTCACCACCGCTGCCGGCACCCCCAGCTCGCGCAACATGCTGTAGAGCTCATGCCCCGCCTCCCCGGCCTCAAAGCCGATTTCCACCCCCGCCGCACCGGGGCGCAGCTCCCCCGCACGCCACTCCAGGCTCTGCGGCGTGGGGATGAGCAGCATCTCCGCCGCCGGAGCCGCACAGCCCAGCCAAGCGGCACACAGGCTCCAAAACAGTTGTTTCCACATACGCAAAGCTCTCAGTGTTTTGTGCGACGGGTCAGGTATTTCATCAGCGCGTAGAGCAGCGCCAGCAGCAGCACGCCCAGCACCACCAAGTGCGACTCGGCCTTCACCGCCTGCACCAACGCCTCGGGGCTGTCCATAATGCCCGGGTGCTCACTACCCACCTTGTCGCCGAACCAAGCCAATACAGCGCACCAAATAGCCGAGCCGATGATGGTCGCCGCGCTGAAGGAGGCGAAGTTCACGCGCGCCAAGCCCGCCGGGATGGAAATCAGGTGACGAATCACCGGCAGAAAGCGCGCAAAGAAAATGCCCGCCGTGGAATACCGGCGCATGAACTGCTCCGCCGTCTCCACCTTGTGCGGCGGCATAAAGAAATACTTGCCCCAGCGCATCACCAGCGGACGCCCCAGCAGCAGCGCGCAAACATACATGCAGCAGGAGCCGAGGTAAGAACCCACCGTGCCCGCCAGCACTACCCCCCAGAAATTCATCGGAGCCCCGGGCTGCGCCGCCACAATCGCCGCGGGCGGCACCACCACCTCGCTGGGCACCGGAATAATCGAGCTCTCCATCGCCATGAGCAGGCAAACCCCCGCATAGCCCCAGTCGGCAATGCACTGCATACACAGATTGAGAAATTCGTGCATCGATGTTTCGTCTTAAGAATGATGGTTCCCGCAGCAACAATCGTCGCCGTGGTGGTGTCCGCAGGAGCAGGGCTCCCCCTCCTCCGGCTCCTCGAGGTCAGCATCCTCGATATGCGGCGGCAGCGGCTCATCGTCCGCCGGGCGGTAGGGCGGGCGCAGGCGCTCGTGCAGCGCCGAAGTGGCCGCGACCTCGGCGGCAAAACGCCCCTGCGCGTTCTTGGCGCGCAGGTCGGCTCCCGCCGTCAGCAGCATGTCCACCACGCGCTCGTAGCCGTAGTGCGCCGCCAGATGCAGCGGGCACTGGCCGTAGGCGTTGCGCGCATTGACATCCGCCCCCGCCGCCAGCAGCAGGGCGATGAGCGCCTCATCCGGCTCCACCCCGTACTCCGCCAAGTCCGGCGCTAAATCCACCTCGTCCTGCAACAGCAGGGTCGCCGCGCGCGCCAGCTCCTCGCCGCTCTCGGCACGCTCCAGCTCCTCCAAAAATTCCTGCACGGGTTCGTCAAAATCCTCGGGGTCGAGGTCAGCAGCCATCTCGCGCAGGTCGGCGAGCGCCACGCGCGGCTGTTCCTCGGGCGCCAGCTCGACGCTATTCCACTGCAAATCGCTCATGCGGCGCAGGATAACACAAGTGACGCGCCGTGGCGAGTCCAATCTGCCCCTGCCGCCACGTGGTGCCGCACTTTCCCCTTGCTCCCCCGCGCGCAAGCGGGTATCATAACGCGCACTCCCCCCACCATGCCGCGACCTCTCACTGCCACCGCCCTGACCCTGTGTGCCCTCGCCCTCACGGCGGGATGCCCCGTGCAGGCGCAAGTGGTGCGCACGGGCACTACCCCCGGCAGCGCTGCCTCCCGCGCCATCAAAGACCCCGCCGAATACTACCTGACGGCCTACCGCCTCTTCCGCGAGTCCGAACAGCTGGCCGCGCAGCAGAACTACAACGCCGCCATCGCCAAGGGGAATCAGGCAGAAAAGATACTCGCCGGCATTGTCAAGGATTTCCCCAAGTGGAAGAGCA
This sequence comes from uncultured bacterium, assembly GCA_945831585.1. Taxonomy (GTDB): domain Bacteria; phylum Verrucomicrobiota; class Verrucomicrobiia; order Verrucomicrobiales; family Akkermansiaceae; genus Akkermansia. The sequence continues at coordinate 7,264 of CAMACY010000062.1, forward strand.
ATCTCGTCGCCACGCGCCGCAAGCTGCTGGCTGAGAATCTGGCCAACTACAAGAAGCGCGCGCAGGAAGCCCCTGTGCCCACGGGGCGCCAGCCGGGCAAGCCGCTGGCGCTGGAGCCCGCCCTGCCGCAGAATCTGCCGGGACCCGCCGGGGTGCAACCCGGCGCGCCTGAACCCAAGGCGCCCAATGCCGACAGCGGCCGGGAGTACCGCAAGCTTTACGATGCGCTGACCCGCGCGCAGGAAGAGTGCCGCCGCATGGCGCTGGCCTACAGGGAGCTCAACACCAAGTTCGAGAGCCAGCAACAGGAACTCAGCGCCGCCAAACTGGCGCAGCAGCAATACAAAGACCGCTACGACCGCCTCCAGGAGCAGATTGCCACCGAGCGCGCGGCGGGCAATCAGGTGGTGGACTCGCTCTCGCAGCAACTCGCGGAGATGGAGGCCAAGTACCGCGCCTCGGAAGCGGCGCGGCAGCAGGCCGAAGCCAAGGTGGCCGAGCTGGAAACCACGCTGGCCAAGACGCAGGAGGAACTGGAGCGTGTGACGCGCGAGCGCGACGCCCTCAAGGCCGAAAACGAGCAGCTGCGCGCCATTGTAGAGCTCAACAGCCCCGAGAAAACCAAGGCGCTGCTCGACCAAAACCTCACGCTCGACCGCAAGCTCAAGGAGGCGCAGGAACGCATCGCCGCGCTGGAGGCGCAGGCCTCGGGCAGCGGCGACGAGCAGGCCGTACTGACGCAGCAGCTCAGCGAGGCGCGCAGTGAGGCCGAGCGCCTGCGCGAGGAAATGAGCGGCATCTACGACGAGAACATGGGCTACCGCCGCCGCGTCTCCGAGCTCACCGAACGGCTCAACAACCTGGAAGCCGACCTCGAAGTGCAGGCGGGACGCCCCGTGGTCGACCCCGCGCTGGCGGAGGAAAACCAGTTGCTGCGCGACGTGATTGCCAAGCAGAAGCGCACCATCGCCATGCAGGAGGAAGGGCGCAAGCTGCTCATCGAAACCTACAAGCAAATCAAGAACCAAGACCCCGGCACCCTCGCCGCCCTGCAAAAGCTCGATGAGGAGAGCAGCCTCGACCTCACGGATGCCGAGCGCCGCATCATGGATGCCGTGCAGGGCACGGACAAGGGGCAACAAGAGGCCGCGCAAGCCGTGCGCGACAGTCTGGAGGTGGAAGCGCTGGCCTCACTGGCTGCCAAGGCTTTCGCCAAGGCGCGCTACACCGCCGCCGAGCAGCTCTACCGCACCCTCTGCGAATCGCAGCCCGACCATGTGGCGGGGCTGGTCAACCTCGGCACCATTCTGCTCTACCGCAACAAATGCGAGGAGGCGGTCGAATACTTCAACCGCGCCACGCGGCTTACCCCCGACCTGGCTCTCTCGTACTACATGGCGGGTATCTGCTACTACCGCCTCGACCGCATGGAGGAGGCGCGCCAGCTCTTCGCCCGCACCATCGAGCTGGACCCGGGCAACGCCGAGGCCTTCTTCTACCTGGCCAACATCGAGGGTGTCAGCGGCGAATACGAGCGCGCGCTCAAGCACTTTGCCGCCGCCCTCAAGCTCAAACCCGGGCTGGGCGATGCCCACTACAACATGGCGCGCCTGTATGCGGAGATGAAGCGTATCCCCGACGCTGCGCGCGCCTACGACCGCGCCATCCGCAACGGCGCCGAGCCCGATCCCGAGTTCGAGAACTACCTGCGCAACCACCCCGACAACGCGCAGCAGCCGGGTGATGACCTGCTGGAGAGCATCAAGCCCGAGGATGAGGCCGCCGCCCTGCGCCGTGAGGATCCCGAAATGAACAAGATTATCGAGGCGCGCGATGCCGACAAGCTGCCGAATAGCGACCCGAACGCGCCCGCCGCCGAGCCCGATCTCAAGCTCGACGGGCCGGACTTCCTCGACCTGCTCCAACGCGTGCAAACCCCCGTGCGCGAGGCGCCCGAAGCCTCCCCCGCCGGGCGCGGGCACCAGTGCGACAAATCGCGCTTCAGCACCGTGCGCGTCAGCACCCGCGCGGGCGGCTACCGCCACCGCGTCAAGCTGCGCCTCAAACGCCCCGAGCCCCAGCGCATCCGCCAACGCGGCGGCGATATCGAGCTGCTCAAGCAGAAGAAAAAGTGAGGTCGCTATCGGCTAATATCGGCTAATTATCGGCTAAATTAGCCGATAAAGATTGACCTGCGCCGCGACTGCGCTACAGGTCGCCGCAAGGAGCAGCGCCTGCGCGTACGCTGAAAAGGGGCGCAGAGGCGCGCCATTCGTGAATCGCGGCATTGGCTTCGTGCGACGGCAGACCCCACAGGGGGTACAGCATTCAGCATGCTGTAGACGGTTGAATACTTATTTTTGCGAAGGTAACGAAATTCATGGACACCCGGCAGTGCCGGCTACGATGAAGAATTGATACTTAAGGTTCATATCATAAAAGGGATATTGAAAAAAAAACTTGCTACAGCATGCTGAATGCTGTAGTATCCCCGCGGAGGTTCGGTGAACATTCGCCTCAGACGCTCACCGTGATTCCGTAATCTCAGCATTCACGCATATGAAACACACATTATTTACTTTCCTGCTTCTGCCGAGTCTTGCCGGTGCCACAGCGGTGACATCCGTGGTTGATTTCGGCCGAGAAGGCAACCAAGATTCCTCTGCCAATGCCTATCTCGGCTTGGATACAACAGCCAATTACGAGCCGGGAGGTGCTCCCCAAACGGTTACCTTGTCTAACCTCGGCAGCACCGCACAATTAACGTATTCTCATAGCACATCGCTCGGTGGCGCTGCCAACTCCTACACAAATGCGGAAGGCAGTAAGAACAATTGGTGTGATGATTTGGTTTCCTCACAACTTCCTACCGGTTATACGGCTTCCTACATCGACGGCATTACCGTCATGGCGTCAGGAGGTGTGACGTCTGTCATCACGTTGGCCTTTACCGGACTCACTGCCGGCACATACGATCTGTCCGTGTTCGGAGCCTTTGTCGGCAAAGACGGCTTCTCAGCCGTCACCGCAGCCTACACACAAGGCACCACGAGCAACGCTGTTTGGACGGCGCAGCAGACCTCTACCTCCGGCGACCATGGTTGGGAATCCGTTTCTGCAGAGAACGGAGCCACCTCTCTTGCGTTCACCAACGGTGTCAATGCGCAGAATAACTATCTTCACGGCTACCAATTCACCACCTCCGGCATTGAGGTGGGCGCAGACGGGCTGCTCACTCTGACGCTGAGCGGATCCGGAAGCGATTTCCACCGCACCCCGCTCAATCAGGTAGCTCTGACCTGCACGGCAACAGCCCCTTCGGTTCCCGAGCCTGCCACGGCCACACTGAGTTTGCTGGCTCTTCTCGGTCTCGCCGCGCGTCGGCGCCGTTGATTCTTCATGTAAAATCCTTCTCTGCCAAAACCGTTGCAACAAGTGGTGCAGCAGTCTTTTTACCATCTTCAAGCGTCCGTATTGACTCAAAAAAAAACGGTCACCGAAAACTGGATGCCTCAAAATTACGGTCACCGAAAATTTAGCCAGGAATTGACCCCTTTTCAAGGCTAAAACACCATTTTTCGGGGGCAAAACGACGGCGAGCGTAGCGA
>CAMACY010000063.1 GCA_945831585.1 uncultured bacterium
TAATGGTAAAGTGGTTTTCAGCGGGAACACGTCTACGGCCAGCTCCTCCTCAGCCTTTGGCGGCGCGATTTATGGCTATGACACCATCACGCTGAGCGGCAACGACAGCGTGACCTTCAGCGGGGACAGGGCTGAGGCTACGTCCAACGCCGACTATACCTATGCCTATGGCGGCGCGATTTATGGCTATGGCAACAGCACGATAACGCTGAGTAATAACGGGAGCGTGACCTTCAGCGGGAACACGGCTACGTCCAGCTCCTCCTCAGCCTTTGGCGGCGCGATTTATGGGGACTCTTACAGTACCATTACGTTGAGCGACAACGGCAGCGTGACCTTCAGCGGGAACACGGCCAGCGGTGAGGCTGCCTTTGGCGGCGCGATTTATGGCCGCACTATCACGCTGAGTAATAACGGGAGCGTAACCTTCGACGGGAACACGGCCAGCAGTTGGGACCCTGCCTCCGGCGGCGCGATTTGTGGCGACAGCATCACGCTGAGCAACAACGGCAGCGTGACCTTCAGCGGGAACACGGCCAGCGGTAGACCCGGTGCCTCCGGCGGTGCGATTTATGTGTATAACAGCACCATCACGCTGAGCATCAACGGCAGCGTGACCTTCAGCGAGAACACGGCTACGTCCAGCGACTCCGATGCCCATGGCGGCGCGATTTATGGCTATGGCTGGAGCACGATAACGCTGAGCGATAACGGGAGCGTGACCTTCAGCGGGAATACGGCTCATTCGGAAGGCTCCTCCGCCTATGGCGGCGCGATTTACTCATATGGCAACCTGAACATCCGGAATAATGATTCGGTAGAGTTTTATCAGAATGCTGAGGTGAGAGCCGGCTCCTATCGCTTACGTAGCATCTATGCCGGTGGCAGCGGAGATGTGATATCTCTCTCTGCGGCAGAAGGAAAGAGCATCAAGTTCCGGGATTCTATTTACATTGCCAGTGGCAACACGTTGAATCTGAATGAAACTTATAGATATAGAGAGCAGAAGGGCGATATCATCTTCACTGGTGCTACCACGGTGAATGACCTCTATATGGTGAAAGGAAATGTCGATGGGACAGAAGAGGAGATTCAAGCCTCCCGCACCAGTGAAGTTCACAGCGCCGTTCATTTGTACGGCGGACGCCTCAGGGTGGAGGAGCAGGCCGTTCTGAAGACTACTGCAGGTCTTACCGTTGCAGCGGACAGCAATGCCACGGTAAAGATTGATCACGCAGAGCTGGATGCCGGCACAAGCGATATCGCCATCGGCGCAACCGGCACGCTGGAACTGAGCCATGGTGCTATCGTACGAGCAAATGAAATCAGAATCGATGATGAGGCCACGCTGGCCTTGAGCTGCACGGATTTGCAGACCCGTGCCACCTTTGCGTTGAGCGAGGCGGTTGCGGCAGGAACGACTGCTTACAATACCGGTAACACCGTGGTGATCGATGGAGACCTGACCTTGAAGGGCGGCGCGACGTTGGTGGCTGACCATGCTCATGGCTGCATGACGAAAGGTTCTGTCCTCACGTTCAACGCAAGCGATGAGAAGAAGATTAATCTTGTTCTTACCTTGGGGATGGTATACGAGCCGGATGTTCCCATCACTCTTTTTACGGGAGTAGAGAGCATGCGGTTCATCTACAATAGGACAGAACTGACAGACAGTGCCGCCGTCAATCCGGGAGACTTTTTCACCGGGGCATGGATCAACGACTCAACGACCTTTACCTACGATGCCGAGGCAGGATCATTCTGGGTGATGAATGTGAACTCGCTCTCCATTCCGGAGCCAACGACCACCACGCTGGGACTGCTGGCTCTGGCGGGGCTGGCAGCACGTCGCCGCCGCCTGGCCTGAACAAGGGCACCATGACCATAGAAACAGCATTTTCCTGAATGCCGGTGAAAAACGGTCGTTCCGGGGGCTATATAGGTATGAGCGGGGTATTCCGCCCTCTCCTCATGCATGGAATGTGCGCGCCTTCCCATAGATAACCCAACAACGACCAAACGATGAGTACAAGAAGCTCATGCGCTCTGAAGGTGGGTATAGGGAGTATGTGTACCTCTACCTGGTCTGCGACAGGAAATGGGTCTGGGCTCCGGCTCATGATAGTACCGGCCTTGAAGAGTTCCGGGACTTAACGGAAAGGAGCATAGCGGCGTGATCGAGGAACAGATCAGGAAGCAGCTGTTAGCGCTCGACTGTCCCCATCTCTGCCGGCTTACTGTCACTGCGGAAGTGCATCCCCGCTGCGTTGCGCTGTGCCATGATGGTAAGGAGTACGCTGTGACGCTTCACGAGATGCTCAGCAAGCGGGCTTGGATTTATGGCACTGCGTCAAAAAAGTCGCGGAATGACGGACTGAGGTGCGCCAAGCACCAAGAGTTGTTGTAATACGTAGTTAGAATGAACATAATACCGGCTCTTGAGATGAAGGGCTGGCGCACCTCTGCGTCAGATTGTACTGGGAATCAGATCGTTTTCAAGTACGCGTTTGTCTCTTCTGAGGCATTCAGGTGCGTTTCGGTTTTTGAGTTTCAAGAAGTGTGCTACCGCTTTTGCGGGAATGGATAGCGTTGGCCGAAGCGTCAACTCTAAAGCCATTCAAACGTTTAGCGAAAACGCTTTCTAGGCATGCACAGCAGGTGCTTAACGTTTTCCGATACCGGTTGAGCTCGGGACGAATTGAAGGGATGAACTCGATGATTTCACGTGTTCAACTCAAAACCCGAGGACTACCTTCCGTTGATTAACTCCGCCTCAAACTCAGGCAGCTAACCTCCCCGTCATTCACGCGACTTTGGTTTGACGCAGTGCCGGACAAAAATGATATTGATGTTAAAAAAGGTCGAAGCTCAGGGGCACAAAAAACCGGGGGTGAGACACCCCCGGCGCAGGAAAAATACCATTCCTCGGATGGGCGGGCGCCCATCAGTACTTGACGTCGACGTAGAACTGGAACTGGCCGTCGTCGTCTGCCGCGTTGCCCGATTTGAAGGGGATGGCGTAGTCCACCGCCAAGGGACCCATCGGCAGGTTGATGCGCAGGCCGATACCGTAGTCGGCGGCGATGTCCGAGCCGTCGAAGTCCATCGCATGCTCATGCACAAAGCCTACGTCCATGAACACGGCGAAGCGGATGGTTTCGATGACCGGCAGCGTCAGCTCGAATTGCGCGTAGGCCGAGGAATTGCCGCCCATGGTCTCGTCGCCCGAGAGTGCCGGGTCGATCATGCCGATGTCGCGGTACTTGAAGCCGCGCATGTTGTTCGGTCCGCCCAGGTAGCAGCGCTCGAAGATCGGCACGTCTTTATCCTTGTCGAGCGAATGCACGGTGTCGGCGCCGAAGTTGATGCTCCAAATCGAGTCCCAGAAGGAGTTGTAGTAGTAACTGCCCGAGATGCCCGCGCTCGAGGTCTGCACCGTGCTGCCGGGGCCGCTGTAGCCCACATAGCCCGACAGGCTCCCGCCCTTGCGCGGCGTGATCATGGCGTCGCGGCTGTCGTATTCCAGCGACAGGCGCAGGTGGCTGCGGTTGTAGTCGCCCTCCTGCTCGCGGAAGAAGATCGGTGCGTTGCCCTCCGGGTCGATGGTGTAGCGCTCGATGCGGTACTCGGCCTTGGCTGCGGTCAGGTCGTTGAGCGCGCGCTTGAGCGAGACGGCATAGCCGAAGTTGGTCTGCTGATAGTAGTCGCTCATGTAGGAGGACTGCGTGTAGTACAGCTCGTTACCCAAGGCCAGTTTGCGGTCGAGGAACCAGGGTTCCAAATGGAAGACGGAGGCGCTTTGGTACTCCGTGCCCAGCTTGCCCGAGACGGTCATGCGCTGACCGCCGCCCACGAAGGAGCCGCCCCAAAAGCCGCTGATGTCGAAATTGGATTGGGTGATGGTTGTGTAGAGGTACACGTTTTCCACCGTCGAGAAAGCGACACCGAAGGTCAGGCTGCCCGTCTGTTTTTCGTGCACTTCGACGTTGATGTCGCGGTAGCCGTCCACCGTGGTCATGCCCTGCGAGACTTCGACCGCATCGAAGTAATTGAGGTTCTCCAGGCGCTTTTTGGCGGTCTCCAGGTCCACGGAGTTGAGGTTTTCGCCGGGGCGCAGCGGCAGTTCGCGCAGGATGACGTGGGGCTTGGTCTTGGTGTTGCCGCGCACGTTGATGCGGCCGACCTTGTAGCGCGCCCCTTCACTGACGTCGTAGCGGATGTCCACCAGGTGCGTGCCGTCGGCTTCCACGCCGACTTCGTTGATGTCGGGGCGCACATCGGCATCGGCGTAGCCCTTGGCGCCGTAGTATTTGCGAATCATGTCGCAGTCGTCCGACACTTTTTTGAGCGAGTAGATGTCGCCGTCGAGCATGCTCATGCCGGGTTCCAGCTCCTTGGGGGTGTAGGCTTTCAGCGGACCGAAGCTCACACGGCGCACCTTGTAGCGGGGGCCTTCATCCAGCGTGATGTGCATGTAGAGGCGTTTGCGTCCCGTTTCGTTGGGGCTGGCGGTGTATTCCACCTTGGCGATGCGGGCGCGCAAGTAGCCGTAGTTGCGGTATTGGCGCACGATGGCTTGCAGGTCGTCCTCCACCTGCTCGCGGTCGATGCGGCCGCTCTTGGTGATCCAGGTCAGCAGGCCGCGCTCCTTGGTCTGCATGAGTTGGCGCAGCTGTTCGCTGTCAAAGGCGTGATTGCCCGAGAACTCGATGCTGTTCATGCTGATTTTACGCCCTTCCTGCACGTCGAACACGACGTCGCGGTAGGCACTGTTGGCCGTGGGGAGCGTGCGCCAGCTCACCTTGGTGTCGGGGTAGCCGGCTTCCTGGTAGGCGCGAATGATGGCCGCGCGCGCCGTGGCCAGTGATTTGTCGTTGATGACGTAGCCCGTCTGCAATTTGGTCTCCTCGCGCAGGTCGCGCTCCGTAAACTCGTGAATGCCCGTGAATCCCACCCCGGCGAGTGCTTGGCTGGCAGCCACTTCAAAAATCACGGCCACGCTGTCGCCGCTCGGCTGCACGCTGACGCTCGTGTCGGGCGCCACCATGCCGCGCTCAATCAGGCGCTCCAAATCCGCATTCACGCGGGTCGCGCTGTAGCGGGAGCCGGCGCGGGTCTGCACCAAATCGGCCAAGCGGCTGTCGGGCACCGTTTTGTCGCCACCGCGGTAACGGAAGCGCACGGAGGAGACTTTTTTGCCGTCAAAGGCGGCATCGTTGAGGAAGAGTCCCGTCATCGGGCCCAGCTCGCGGCGCACTTCGGCATCGTCGAGAAGTTTGGTCTCATCGGCCGCAGAGACCAGACGCGTCTGCACGGGGGCGGGGACGGGCTCCTTCGCTTCCGCCTTGGGCTCCTCGGGCGCAGCGCTCTTGCTCGGGGGAGTCGGCAGTGCCTCGGTCGGTGCTGCGGCATCGGCCTGCTGGTCGGCCATCATGGCATCCAGAAAAGCATCGCCCGTCGAGCTCTGAGCACTCACAGGCGCGGAAAGAGAAAGGGCCAGCGCGGACAGCACGGCGCTTCGTTGCAGCGGAAAACGATTCATACGCCCTCATGTTAGCGAAACAGCGGGTAGTCCGTCAAGGGAAAAGCCCGACTGCTCAATGCCTTTGCCGGTCAGCACGCCCCCCGCGGCGCCCGCATCCCCGCGAAAAACGCTGTTCCACCTGTTGGGTAGGGGCACGGTAGCGGGGCATGTCGTTCAATGGATTGCTTTCAGCCCCACACGTGTCCCAACGATTTCCGGGCTGGGTAGAAGAAGCGTATTCATGAGCTCAGGGGGGCTTCAAAGCCCCCCCCATCGACCATGCCCGTGTTGATCGGCACTCCCGGTTCTTAGGAAAAATCGTTGGGACACGTGTAGCGCCTGACGAGGTGTCGCGATTTGAACTTGCGCCCCCGGCTTCGTTCTGCTACCCTAGCGGGAGCGTCCTGATTCAAACCATGGCTCACGCCCCTCATCTGATACTTTCGCTACTCGTCTCCGGCTTGGCATGCGCTGCCGTGAGTGAACGCGAGTGCTTCGACTTCGGCTGGCAGTTCCGCTACTTCGGCTCGGGCAATCCCGCGCAAATCGGCTCCCCCGCCACCGCCGACAGTGCCCAGGGAGGGCACGAAGCCGCCTGCGCCATCGACGGCAGGCTCGACACGCGCTGGTGCGCCACCAGCTCCAAGGAGGGACACTGGTTCCAACTGGTGCCGGGGGTCGACCGCCCTGCCAAGGAGCTGCGCATCGACTGGGAGAAGCCCAACAACATGCGCGTGCGCTGCGAATATATCGCAGACGGCAAGGCCGAAAGCACGGAATTCAACGTGGGCGGGCAGAGCGCCTCGCGTCTTCCCCTCGGCGGGCGCTGCATCCGCGAGCTAAAGCTCACCCTCTACGGCACGGGGCAGCGCCACTGGGCCGGCGCGCGCGAAATCACCCTCATCGACACGGAGGGCAAACCCATCGTCCCGCGCCACAGTGCGGATGCCTACCGCCCGGCCAGCCCGGATTACAGTGCGCAGGAGGATGCCGAGCTGACCCGCACCCTCGGGCTCAGCGGATTTGCCGCGCGGGGTTTCCGCGAGGTGCAACTGCCGCACGACTGGGCCATCGAAAGCCCTTTCTTAGCCGCAGAGCCCAATGAGACCGGCAAGCTGCCCTGGAACGGCTGGGGATGGTACCGCAAGCAATTCACACTCCCTGCCGACTTCAACCCCGAAACCGAGCGTCGCTACCTCGATTTCGACGGCGTGATGTCCAACCCGAAAATCTATGTCAACGGTCAGTTGGCGGGGGAATGGGCCTACGGCTACAACTCATTCCGTGTGGACATCACGCCCTACCTGCAGCCGGGGAAGAATCTCGTTGCCGTGATGGCGAGTAATCTCCCCCTCTCGACGCGCTGGTACCCCGGCGCCGGCATCTACCGCCATGTCTGGATGGTGAAGAAACCCACAGCCCACATCGAGCAATGGGGCGTGCGCGTCACCACCCCCGACATTCGCGAGGACAGCGCCGATGTCTGCGTGGAAACCACGCTCGTGAACACGGGTAAAACGCCCATCGAACTGCAGGTGTGCAACAGCGTCGGGAGCGTACGAACCGAACCCCTCAGCCTGCAACTGGCACCGGGCGAGCGCCGCAGTGTCACGCAAACGCTCACCCTGCCCTCGCCCAAACTTTGGAGCACCGAGCATCCCCACCTCTATACCCTCAACACCGAGATTCTCCGGGACGGACGGGTGCAGGACAGCCAAAGCACCCCCTTCGGCGTGCGCCGCATCGCCTGGAAGGCCGACGGTTTCTACCTCAACGGCAAACGCGTGCCGCTCAAGGGCGTCTGCGAGCACCACGACCTCGGCGCGCTGGGTGCTGCTTTCCACAGCGATGCCTTTGAGCGCAAGATTCGCATTCTCAAGGAGATGGGCTGCAACTCCATCCGCACTGCCCACAATCCCCCGGCGCCCGAGCTGCTCGACCTGTGCGACAAGCACGGCATGCTCGTCATCGATGAACTCTTCGACATCTGGAAGTTCCAGAAATACGACAAAATCAACGGCTACCATCTGTACTGGCCGCAGTGGTGGCAAAAGGATGTGCGTAACTTCGTGCTGCGCGATCGCAATCACCCCTGCATCATCGCCTGGAGCGGCGGCAACGAGGTACCCGAGCTGGAATATTCTCAAGGTGTCGCCGTCTCGGCCGCCCTGCGCGAGGAGTTCCGCAAGTACGACACCACCCGCCCCTACACCGTCGGCGCCAACACCACTTCCCTCATCGACACCGGCTTTGTCAACACGGTTGATGTGGCGGGCTTCAACTACCGTCCTTTCTACTACGCCGAATTCCGCCAACGCTGCCCCGAGAAACCCGTCTACGGCTCCGAAACGGACTCCTGCGTCGCCACCCGCGATTGGTACCACTTCCCCTTTGGCTGGAACGTGGGCAATGGCGCTGCCGAGCACCAGGTCAGCTCCTACGGCACCGCCGCGCCGCACTGGGGCAACTGCCCCGATGTGGAATTTGCCGCCCAAGACGCCGCCCCCTTCGTCGCCGGCGAATATGTGTGGACCGGCTTCGATTACCTTGGTGAGCCCACTCCCTACAACCAAGACCGCTCCAACGAGGCCAACTTCAAGGGCATGAGCGCGGCCGAGCGCAACAAAGCGTTGGCCGAGCTGCGCGCCATGGGCAAATGCGCCCCCAGCCGCAGCTCCTACTTCGGCATCATCGATTTGGCAGGCTTCCCGAAAGACATCTATTACCTTTTCCAAAGTCGCTGGCGCCCCGAGCTGCCGCAGGCGCACATCCTGCCGCACTGGAACTGGCCGGGACGCGAGGGGCAAGTCACCCCCGTCATGGTCTACAGCTCCGGCGATGAAGCCGAGCTCTTCCTCAACGGCCGCAGCTTGGGCGTGCGCCGCCGCGGCGAAGGAGACACCTTCACCCAGCGCAAAATCACCCTACCCAAGAATGCCTACCGCTTCGTGTGGGAGGATGTGCGCTACGAGCCCGGCACCCTCAAGGTCGTGGTGAAGAAGAACGGCAAGCCCTGGGCCGAGGCCACGCGCAGCACCGCCGGAGAATGCACCGAGCTCAAGGCCAAGGTCGAGAACAGCACCCTGAAGGGCGACGGTCACGCGCTGGCCTTCATTGAGCTGACGGCGGTTGACCGCCGGGGCATCCCCGTGCCCACCGAGAACCGCCGCGTACGCTTCCGCGCCAGCGGCCCCATCTGCCTCGCGGGCTTCTGCAATGGCGACCCGACGGATGCCACCGGGCTGCAAGAACCACAGCAAAAGCTCTTCAACGGCAAGCTGCTCGCCATCGTGCGCAGCCTGCCCGGCAGCGAAGGCACGGGCACCCTGACCGTGGAGGCCGAAGGGCTCCCCGCGCTCCGCATTCCCATCCGCATCACCCCTGCGGCGGCTCGCTAAGCACAGCGCAGGCGGGCACCTCCCCTTCATAGCATGTTCATGAGTTTCTTCAACAAGGCCAATGACGCCGCCTCCCGCAAGGGAATCGGCTACGGAACGGCCATTTCCCTAGCGGCCATCGCCCTGGTGGCACTCAGCTTCATGGCAGTCTCCATCGCTGCCTCCGCAGCCGATGCCGCCTACCGCGTCGCCGCGCTCTGCATCGTCACGATTGCCCTACTGGTCCTGGCACACGCTTTCCGCATCCGCTTGTTGCTCTCGCTGCGCAGTGCCACGCTGCTGACCATCGCCGTGCTGCTGCAAATGCTGGCTCAAATAGGGGTTACGAGCTTTTGCGGCGTCATCCCCGGCTACAGTCTGCCGGCGCAGGCGCTGCTGTGGATGCCCTACATGCTCGCCCCGGCCATCATGGGCATCATGATCGGGCGGCGCATCGGCATGCTGGCCGCCCTCCTGGGCACCGCCTGCGGCATCTGCCTGCTGCCCCCCATCATCCCGCTGCAGCTGCTGCCCGTCTACGCCGCCACCAGCCTGGTCACGGGCATTGTCGTTGCTCAATACGCAGGGCGCGTCCACACGCGCGGGCAGATTCTGCAAACGGGCATGTTGGCTGCCCTCATCATCGTGGTGACCGTCTACCTGCTCGTCATCCTGCAGAGCCTGCCCCTCGGTGGAGATCATGTCCTCGCCGGGTTGCGGCGGGGCTTCCACCTCGGTGGACTTGCGGGTGAAGTCGGGGTAACGCTGGTGCTCAACTTCGTGCTGGCCTCCGTCATCGGCGGCGCCATGCCCGCCATCGAGAATCTGTTTAACATCTCCACCCCCATCACCTGGCTGGAGTGGGCCGACATGAACCACCCCCTGCTCAAACGCCTCAGCGTAGCCGCCCCCGGCACCTTCCACCACAGCATGGTGGTGCAACGGCTGGCCGAGGCCGCCGCCGAAGCCATCGGGGCAGATGTCACGCGCGCGGGAGTCTGCGCGCTCTACCACGACATCGGCAAAATCAAGAATGACCAGTACTTTGCCGAAAATATCCTCGACTACAACAACTCGCCCCACGCTGAGCTCTCCCCCGAGCAGAGCGCCGGCATCATCATCGGCCATGTACAGGAGGGCGTCCAACTGGCCACCGAAGCGGGGCTCAACCGCCGCATCATCGCCGTCATCCGTGAGCACCACGGCGTCTCCACCGCCTACTTCTTCTACCGCAAAGCACTCGACCGGTACGAGCAGGAGAAGAGCAAGTTCGAGGAGGGGCTCATCGACACCTGCCCCGAGCCCGTTGACAAAGCGCTCTACAGCTACAAAGGCCCCGTCCCGCAAACGCGCGAGAGCGGCATTGTCAGCATGGCGGACGCCGTGGAAAGCGCCACCCGCTCCCTCGCGCACCCGACCGAGGAGGATATCCGCTCCATGATTGAGAGCATCTTCAAAGGGCGCATACTCGACGGTCATTTGCAGGACAGCGGGCTGACCCTCGGCGACATCGCCAAGATGAAAATCACCTTCTTTAACACCATCAAGGTGATGCACCACAACCGCATCGCCTACCCCAAGCCCCACGACGACGCCACCGACACCCTTGCCGCGCAACGCCAAAGCGACCAAGCCCGGGCATGAAGCAACAGCTGCGCAGCATCA
>CAMACY010000064.1 GCA_945831585.1 uncultured bacterium
TCGCGGTGGATGTACTCGTAGTACTGCTCCTTCTCTTCTGTGCTCAGTCGCTCCCAGATGGCCACGTTGAGGGCGCGCGCCACCTTCTGCATGAGCTTGAGGGTGAGCTGCCGCCCCGCGCGCGCCTTCTGCACCTGTTTGTGCGTGAGCTGCTCGGTGGAGTGGGTGACGAGGTCGTGGTTGTCGAGATGCCAGCACTGCATGAGCGCATCGAGGCGCTGCGTGCCGTGGTTGAGTTCATTCGCTTCGTTCATGAGAGGGACTTAGTAGCCGGGAATGCGGCGCACATAGAAGCCGCCCGCGCCGCGCGAGGCGGTGTACCAGCGCGGCCCCACCCCCGCGCCGCTGCCCGTGGTGTCGAAACGCAGCCCCGCGATGAGCGCAAAGACATGCCCGCGCTTGGCGTAGACGGTAATCCACTTGCCGAAGCCGGGGCGTCCCCAGCGCAGGAAGTAGCCCGAGGTAGGCTCCACGCCCTTCTTGAGCATACCTGCCTCGCGCAGCACATAGGCCACACTGCCTGAGCAGTCGTAGCCCGCGCTCTCGTGCTTGCCGTGACCGCCGCCCCAGCGGTAGGGGCGCCCCACGATGCGGTTCGCCGCGGCAATGGCTCGCTTCACGCGCGCGGGCGCGTAGCGGGGGATGCCGGCCTTGCCGTTGGGCAGCAACCGCGCCGTGTAACCCTCGTGGTACACATACATCGGCGTGCGCGCATTGCGCTGCTGCTGCCCCTGCTGCAAGCAACCAGGGAGCAGGAACAGAGCGGCACAAGGCAGAAGAAAAGCGAGAAGGCGGGACATATAAAAACGCGACCCGTATTTTAGAGGTGGAAGCGCGCGACGACAAGAAAAAACCTCGCAGCCCCGAGAATCAGCCCTGCGCGGGCTCTCCGTTTTGTTAGCTTTACCTGATTGTTCAAACTTTCGGCTTAAAATCAACCGCCTTCCCGAGCTTCGGGAAGGCGGTGCAAAAAGGGGGAACTGAGGCTCCGGGAGCGGCTCAGCGGGCGGTCTTGACGGTGACGGCGTCCTTGCCCACGCGGTCGCGCAGGTAGTTGAGCTTGGCGCGGCGCACCTTGCCGCGGGTCACCACCTCGATCTTGGCAATCTTGGGCGTGTGCAGGGGGAAGGAACGCTCCACACCCTCGCCGTAGGCAATTTTGCGGACGGTGAAGGCCTCGTTGATGCCGGCACCACGTTTGCCGATGACGATGCCCTGGAAAATCTGGACGCGCTCCTTGCCACCTTCAATCACGCGGCAGTGAACCTTGACGGTGTCACCAACGTTGAAGGGCGTCACGTCTTCCTTCATCTGCTCCTTACCAATTGTGTCGAGAATGTTCATCGTAATCTCTCCTTTGTATTCGTCTGAAATGTTGCTGTAGCCTCCCGGCTGAGTCACTTCGGCCTCCCGGCCTGTGGTGGGTGCGGCATTTTACATGATTTTTTCCCCCTTGGCAATCCAAATTTCACACGTAGGGTCATTTTTTTGCGCGAGGGGAGGTCGCCGGGCGCTGCGGAAGCCCTGACTCGCGCAGAATTTGCTCCTCGGGGCGGGGAAAAGGCTAAGTTCGCATTGACAAGGCGCGGTGTGTGGTATATAAACGCGCGCGTTGCGCTGCCGGGCGGCGCTGTTCCGAAGCCACATTCCCCTACTCACCGCCATGCCATCCCATTCTTCCCCCGTCAAACGCAAGGTTCGCAATTGGACCCCCTCGGACTCTGCCGAGCTCTATGGTGTGGACAACTGGAGCAACGACTATTTCAACGTGACCCGCGCGGGGGAAGTGGCGGTGCGCCTGACGGACACGGACGGCAGCATGAAATCCGTCAGCCTCTACGACATGATGAAGGGGCTGGCCGAGCGCGGGACGGATGCGCCCGTGTTGCTGCGTTTCTGCGATCTGCTCGGCGCGCGCATCCGCGAGCTCAACGAAAGCTTCATTACCGCCATTGCCGAGGCGGGCTACCGCGGGGTCTACCGCGGGGTCTACCCCATCAAGGTCAACCAGCAGCGCCAGATTGTCGAGGAAATCGTGCGCCACGGCGCGCCGTACCACTATGGCTTGGAGGCAGGCAGCAAGCCCGAGCTCATTGCCGCCATGGCCAACATGCGGGATTCCGAGGCCTTCCTCATGTGCAACGGCTACAAGGACGACGAGTTTATCGACCTCGCGCTCATGGGGCAGCGCATGGGGCTGAATATCCACCTCATTTTGGAAATGCCCAACGAGCTGCCCGCTATTCTGGAGCGCGCGGAGAAACTGGGCATTGAGCCCAACCTGGGCGTGCGCGTGCGTCTGGCTGCCAAAGGCAGCGGGCACTGGAGCGAGTCCGCCGGCGATAAATCGGTGTTCGGGCTCAACACGGCGCAGGTCATTGAGGTGGTCGACGCGTTGAAGGAGGCGGGTAAGCTGCACTGCCTCAAGGTGCTGCACTACCACCAGGGTTCGCAGATTCCCAACATCTCCGTGGTGCGCGAGGGCTTGACCGAGGCCTGCCGCATGTACATCGACCTCGTGCGCGAGGGAGCGGCCATGGGCGCGCTGGACATGGGCGGCGGGCTGGCTGTGGACTACGACGGCTCGCAGACCAACTTCCACTCCTCCTGCAACTACACGGTGCAGGAGTACGCTCGCGACATTGTGGAGATTGTGGGCGAGATGTGCAGCAAGGCGGGGGTGGAGCATCCCACGTTGGTCACGGAGTCCGGGCGCGCGGTGTCGGCCTACCACGCGGTGCTGGTGTTCAACGTGCTGGATGTGACGACGGCTCCCGCCGCAGACACCAAGGTGCCCGTGCTGCCGGAGGGGGCAGGCGAGATTCTCAAGGCGCTGGACGAGACGCAGCGCATGCTGACGCGCAAGAACATTCAGGAGTGCTACAATGATGCTAACTACTACCGCGACCAGCTCCGCATGCAGTTCTTCTACGGCAACACCAGCCTGCGTGAGCGAGGGGTGGGCGAGGCCATCTACTGGCACATCATGGGGCAGATTGCCCACCGCATCTCCGAGATGAGCGAGATCCCCGAGGACTTGAAGGAGGTCTCCGACAACATGGTGGACTTTTACTACTCCAACTTCTCGGTATTCCAGAGCCTGCCGGACAGCTGGGCCATCAACCAGCTCTTCCCCGTCATGCCCATCCAGCGGCTCAACGAGCGCCCCACGCAGAAGGCGGTGCTGGTGGACATCACCTGCGATTGCGACGGCAAGCTCGACCACTTCATCGACCGCGAAGATGTGGCCAAGTCGCTGCCGCTGCACGAGGTGGAGCCCGATGAGAATTACTACATCGCCGTGTTTCTCGTGGGCGCTTATCAGGAGACGCTGGGCGACATCCACAACCTGCTGGGCGACACGAACGTGGTCAGCGTGCATCTGGAAAACGGACGCCCCGTCTTTACCGACGAGGAGGAGGGCGACTGCGTGGCCGATGTGCTCTCCTATGTGAAGTACGATGCCAAGGATTTGGTGGCCAAGTTCCGCAAGCTGGCCGAGCAGGCGGTGGAGGAGGGGCGGCTGACCCCGCGCCAGCGCCGCGCCGCGCTGGAGGCCTACCGCGACGGCCTCAACGGCTACACCTACTACGAGCTCTGAGCTGCAGCAACGGGCGCTCGACGATTGCCGACCGCATCGGGCGCGGGCGTTCAGATGCCGCTGTCGAGCATGTCGAACATGTCGAGCTGCGTGACATCGGCCTCGGCGGCGGCGGGCATGCCGCTTGCGGCGGAGCGCTTGCGGCGGGCGGTCTTGGGTTCGCGCGCGGCGGCGCTCATCTCCAGATGGGTGAGAATTTGCTTGGCGCGCTCGATGATGGGCGCGGGCAAGCCCGCGAGCCGTGCTACCTGAATGCCGTAGGACTTGTCGGCCGGGCCGGGCAGCACCTTGCGCAGAAAGACAATCTCGTCCTTCCACTCGCGCACCTCCACGTGGCAGTTGCTCACGGCGGGGTGGCTGTGCTCCAGCTCGACCATCTCGTGGTAGTGCGTGGCGAAGAGGGTGCGCGCGCCGATGACATCGTGCAGGTGCTCGGCCACGGCCCAGGCGATGGAAAGCCCGTCGAAGGTGGCAGTGCCGCGGCCGATTTCGTCGAGGATGACGAGCGAGCGCTCGCCCGCGTTGTTGAGGATGAGCGCCGTTTCGCTCATCTCGACCATGAAGGTGGACTGCCCGCGCGCGATGTCATCGCTGGCACCCACGCGGCAGAAAATACGATCCACCAGCCCGATGCGCGCCTCGTCCGCCGGGACGTAGGAGCCGATTTGCGCCATGAGGGCAATGAGCGCCACCTGGCGGATGTAGGTGCTCTTGCCCGCCATGTTGGGGCCGGTAAGGATGAGGACGCGGTTGTCCGTCGCGTCCATCGCCGTGTCGTTGGGCACGAAGGAGCAGTCCGCCTGCACCTGCTCGATGACGGGGTGCCGACCGTTGACGATGTGCAGATCGCGGCTGAGGTCGAGCTCCGGGCGGCAGTAGCGGTGCTGCCGCGCGGTTTCGGCCAGCGCCAGCAGCACATCCAGCTCGGCCAGCGCATCGCTCGTGCTCTGAATGCGGTCGATAAAGCCGGACACCTGCGTGCGCAGGCGCCCGAAAATTTCGTACTCGAGCTGGCGGGCGCGTTCATCTGCGCCGAGGATGGTGCTCTCCATCTTCTTGAGCTCCTCGGTCACAAAGCGCTCGGCGTTGGCCAGCGTCTGCTTGCGTACATAGCGCTCGGTCGGCACCTTGGCGTAGTTGGCTCGCGTGACCTCGATGTAGTAGCCGAACACGTTGTTGTAGCGAATCTTCAGAGATTCGATGCCCGTGGCGCGGCGCTCTCGGGCTTCGAGCTCGGCCAGCCAGTTCTTGCCGTCGCGCGAGGCCGCTCGCAGCTCGTCCAGCTCGGCATCGTAGCCATCGCGGATCATGCCGCCCTCCTTGATCGTGATCGGCGGTTCATCGACCACAGCACGGGTTAGCAGCTCGGTCAGCTCGGCAAAATCGCCCATGCGCTCTCGCAGGGGGCTAAAGACGGGGTGCTGTAGCTCCAGCGCGTGCAGATCGGCCGCGATGTCGGGCACCTGCGCGAGGGAGAGCCCCAGCGCCAGCAAATCGCGTGCATTGCCCGCCCCCTGCGACAGGCGCGAGACGAGTCGCTCTGTGTCGCGCACGCCCTTGAGCGCCGCGCGCAGCTTGCTCATCAGGAAAGGCTCGGCCAGAAAGCCCGCGATGATATCCTGCCGCCGCTGTAGTTCGTCGAGCTCGGTCAGCGGGTGCAGAATCCAGTCGCGCAGGCGGCGCGAGCCCATGGGGGTGGAGCTGCGATCCAGCGTGCCCAGCAGCGTGTGGCGCGCGCCGCCGCGCGCCTCCGTCAGGTCGAGGTTGCGGCGGCTGGCGGCGTCGATGAGCACGGTGTTGTCGGTGCGGCGCAGGCTCAGCTTGCGCAGGTGCTCGGTGTTGCGGCGCAGCTGGTGCTTGAGGTAGTGCAGGATGGCCGCCGCCGCGCCGATAGAGGCCTCCAGATGCGCGCAGCCGAAGCCCTCCAGCGAATGCACGCGAAAATGGGTTGTCAGGAAGCTGCGCGCCACCGCGGGCAGGAAGGTGTAAGCGTCGTAGTACTGGGTGACGGGCAGGTGCAGCGGCTCAAAGAGCTCGCGCTGCTCGTCGCTGATGAGCAGTTCGCTGGGGTGGAGCCGCCCCAGCTCGTCGGCCATGGCGGCGGCATCCTCGTAATCGGCCACGCTGAACTCGCCCGTCGTGTGGTCGGCGCAGGCCAGCCCCCAGTGGTTCTTGTGCTTGTAGCAGGCGGCGATGTAGTTGTGCGTGTGCTCATCCAGCAGCGAGAGATCCGCCAGCGTGCCCGCCGAGACAATGCGGGTGATTTCGCGCTCCACCAGCTTGCCCGGCACGGGCACCGTCATCTGGTCGGCAATGGCCACGCGCTTGCCGAGTTTGACAATCTGGCCGATGTAGCCCTCCGCCGCATGGAACGGCACCCCGCACATGGGGATGCTCTGGCGCTTGGTGAGTGTGAGCCCCAGCGCGGCTGAGCACTCCACCGCATCCTCGAAAAACATCTCGTAGAAATCGCCGATGCGGAAGAAGAGCCACACATCCCCCGGCAGTGACTGCTTCATGCGCAGGTACTGATCCATCATGGGGCTGATGCGGGCGGAATCGGCCATCGAGCTTGGGGCATTGTAGCGCCCGCAGCGCGCGCGTTCAAGCCTTTTTCGCGCACGCTCAGGGAGCGGATGAGAGTATAAGAACGTCAAAGCGTTCTCGGACGGGCGAGGACGGTCTATTCCCGCGCAAAGGGCACATGTTCGCGCCCACACCCCCTTTGCGTGCGCTTTGATGTTGAGGCAACGCGACCAAGCTGCACAACAGAGCGAGCCGGGGACGCGCAGGCGTTCGCGGTGGTGTGAGCCTTACGCTACCGCAGCAGGGGCTTGGCGCACCATCAACGAGGGGAACGGCAAGCGCCGTTCCCCTCGGAAGTTGCAGGTGATTCGGGTGATGTCCGATCAGCTCTCGGCCTCGGCGGAGTAGTCGATGGCGGCGAGAGCCTGATACAGGCGCCAGCGGCGGGCGACATCCTTCTCCTCGAGCTCGATGAGGTGCTCGAAGTTGGCCTTGTTGTTGCGCGCCAGCAGGCGGAAGCGGTTTTCGCCACCCTTGCCGTCGGGACCAATCAGAGCCTCGCGCACGGAAATCTTGGGCGCTTTGCTCTTGATGGTCAGCGGGTTCTTGCCCTGCTTGATGTTGTCCGGGTTGAAGTTGTAGAGCAGGAGTCGGCCGCAGTCGACTGCCGCTTTCTGGCGATCCAGCCCCAGCGCCATGTTGATGCCGTGGTTGATGCAGTGGCTGTAGGCGATGATGAGGGCGGGCCCGTCGTACTCCTCGGCTTCGACGAGGGTCTTGAGGGTGTGCTCGTCGTTGGCGCCGAAGGCGATGGAGGCGACATAGATGTTGCCGTAGGTCATGGCCATGTAGCCGATGTCCTTCTTGACCTGATCCTTGCCCTTGGTGGCGAACTTAGCCACGGCACCGCGCGGGGTGGACTTGGAGCACTGACCGCCGGTGTTGGAGTACACCTCGGTGTCCAGTACGAGCACCTTGACGTTGCGCCCGGAGGCGAGGATGTGGTCGAGACCACCGTAGCCGATGTCGTAGGCCCAGCCGTCGCCGCCGAGAATCCACACGGACTTGCGGACAAGGTAGTTGGCGTGCGCCTTGAGGGCGGCCAGCTCGGGCGTCTCGCCGCAGGCCGCCTTGATGGCCGCTACGGTTTCGCGGGCCTGCTGCACCTCGGCTTCCGTCTTCTGCGGGTTGTCCTTGATGGCGCTGACCAGCGCCTCACCGATGGCGGGGGCGGCGGCGTCCAACAGCTCCAGAGCAAACTGCTGCTTCTTGTCGAGCGACACACGGAAGCCGAGACCAAACTGGGCGTTGTCCTCGAAGAGGCTGTTGGCCCAGGCCGGGCCGAGCCCGTTCTTGTCGTGGCTCCAGGGGGTGGTGGGCAGGTTGCCGCCATAGATGGAGGAGCAGCCCGTGGCGTTGGCGACCACGAGGCGGTTGCCGAAGAGCTGGGTGAGCGCCTTGATGTAGGGCGTCTCGCCGCAGCCGGCGCAGGCTCCCGAGAACTCGAAGAGCGGGCGCAGGAACTGCGCGTCGCGCACCTGAGTCGGGTTAATCTTGGTGCGGTCGGGGTCGGGCAGGGCGTCGAAGAACTTCCAGTTCTCGGCCTGCGGCTTGAGCGCTTCGGAGGCGGGGGTCATCGTCAGGCTGGCGGTCGGGCAGACGCGCGAGCAGAGGGTGCAGCCCGTGCAGTCCGAGGCGGAAACCTGGATGATGAACTTCTTGCCCTGCCAGTTCTTATGCATCCGGCTGGCATCGGCGCTCTTGAGGGTGGCCGGGGCGCCCTCCAGATCGGCGGGGTCGGCCATGGTGGCGCGGATGGCGGCGTGAGGGCAGACCAGGGTGCACTTGCCGCACTGGATACAGGCCTTGGAGGTCTCGGTCTTGTCGGGCTCCCACACGGGAATCATGAGCGCCAGATCGCGCTTCTCATACTGGGTGGTGCCGCTGGGGAAGGTGCCGTCAACGGGCATCTCGGAGACCTTGACGTCGTTGCCGTCGCCGGCGATGATCTTGCCGAGCACGTTCTTGACGAAGGCGGGAGCGTCGCCGTGCACACAGGCGGGGATTTCGTGGCCGGTGATGCTGTCGCCCAGCACCACTTGGTGCAGGTTCTCCAGCGTGGCGTCCACGGCCTGGATGTTCTTGGCAACCACTTCTTCGCCCTTCTTGCCGTAGGTCTTCTTGATGGCTTCTTTGATGTAGCCGATGGCCTCGTCGGCGGGAATGACGCCGGAGAGCTTGAAGAAGCAGGTCTGCATAATCATGTTGATGCGACCGCCCATGCCCGTGGCCTTGGCCACCTTGAAGGCATCGATGCAGTACATCGTGATGTGCTTGTCGAGGATCTGCTGCTGCATGCGGGCGGGCAGGGAGTCCCACACCTTGTCGGGAGCCACCGAGGTGTTCATCAGGAAGGTGGCGCCGTCGGCCGCATTCTTGAGGAAGTCGAGGATGTTCAGCAGGCTGGGCTGGTGCAGCGCGATGAAGTTGGCGCTGTGGATGAAGTAGGTGCTGTGGATGGGCTTGGGTCCGAAACGCAGGTGCGAGATGGTCGAGGAACCGGACTTCTTGGAGTCGTACTCGAAGTAGCCCTGAACCCAGAGGTCGGTGTGCTTGCCGATGATCTTGATGGCGTCCTTGTTGGCGCCCACGGTGCCGTCGGAACCCAGACCGTAGAAGAGGCAGCGGGTAACTTCAGGAGCTTCGGTGGAGAACTCGGGGTCATAGGCGATGCTCTTGCCAAGCACGTCGTCCTCAATGCCCACGGCGAAGTTGTCCATGGGCGTCTCCTTGGCGAGCTCGTCGAATACGCCCTTAATCATGGCGGGTGTGAAGTCCTTGGAGCCCAGACCATAGCGACCGCCCACCACCGTGGGCAGGGCGAAGGGCAGGGTGCCGCGGGCGGCGGCGTCGGCCAGCGCCTGTACCACGTCCTGGCGCAGGGGTTCGCCCAGCGAACCGGGCTCCTTGGTGCGGTCGAGTACGGCAATCTTGCGGACGCTCTTGGGCAGAGCGGCGATGAGGTCGGCGGCGGGGAAGGGGCGATACAGGCGCACCTTCAGCAGGCCGATTTTTTCCTCGGGCATTGCCTCGACGAGCTCCAGTCCGGCTTCGGCGCCTGAGCCCATGATGACGATGACACGGTCGGCTTCGGGGTGGCCGATGTACTCCACGAGGTTGTAGTAGCGCCCCGTGAGCTCACCGAACTTCTGCATGGTGGCTTTGACGATGCCGGGGACGGCTTCGTAGTACTTGTTGACGGTTTCGCGACCCTGGAAGTAGACGTCGGGGTTCTGCGCGGTGCCGCGGATGACGGGGGCATCGGGGGTCAGACCGTGGGCGTGGAAGGCGTCCACGAGCTTTTGGTCGATGAGGGCGCGCAGGGTGTCGTCGGAGATGTCGGCAATTTTGCCCACTTCGTGCGAGGTGCGGAAGCCGTCGAAGAAGTTGATGAAGGGTACGCGGCTCTCCAATGTGGCGGCGTGGCAAATGGCGGCCATATCGGGTGCTTCCTGCGTGGAGGCACCGCAGAGCATGGCGAAGCCCGTGGAGCGACAGGCCATGACGTCGCTGTGGTCGCCGAAGATGGACAGACCCTGAGCAGCGAGCGCGCGGGCGGCGATGTGGAAGACACAGGGGGTCAGCTCGCCGGCAATTTTGAACATGTTGGGAATCATCAGGAGTAGCCCCTGAGATGCCGTGAAGGTGGTGGCCAGGGAGCCGGTTTGCAGGGCGCCGTGAACGGCACCGGCGGCGCCGGCTTCGCTCTCCATTTCGACGACGCTGGGAACCGTCCCCCAAAGGTTTTTACGGTCAACGGCGGTCCATGTCTCCGCCGATTCACCCATCGGGGAGGACGGGGTGATGGGGTAGATCGCGGCCACTTCGGAACAACGGTAAGCGACGGAGGCTACGGCCTCATTCGCATCGATTGTGCTGTATGTCGTGCTCATATGTGCGGTTAGTGAAACATGCTGAGGGGACAGCCCGCCAAACGGAGTGGACGAATCCCCACCGGGACTCATCCTACACCTCACCCGCAGTTAAATCAACCCAAAACAGCCTGTGTTGCCTGTTTTTTCGCAGGTTGTGGGGTGGGCGTCTGACGAGGGGTGATGACCGTGCCCGGGGTGGCGAGCGCGCGAGATGTTGCGTGGATGTTGTGCTCGAGAGATTGAGCGGCAGTGTTGCTGTCGATGTTTATTTCGTGTTCGTTATGTTTTCCTGTTGAATGTTTTAGGCGATTTTGTCGGATGTCCTTGTCAAAAAAATCCGAAAAAAATTCAAAAAGGTGCTTGACGTTCGGTCGTCGG
>CAMACY010000065.1 GCA_945831585.1 uncultured bacterium
AGCAGACGCGGCGCAGGGGGCGGCCCCGGAGGGGGAGTCCCATCATCCGCTTGACAAAGAAGCCCCCTTAGGCGTCAGCCTGAGGGGGCTTCCTTGTCTATGGAGAGCGATGAACGGCCATCATCAACCTTGGCAAGGTTGATGTCGTGGGCTGGGAGGTG
Source organism: uncultured bacterium (assembly GCA_945831585.1). Classification (GTDB taxonomy): domain Bacteria; phylum Verrucomicrobiota; class Verrucomicrobiia; order Verrucomicrobiales; family Akkermansiaceae; genus Akkermansia. The sequence goes on from CAMACY010000065.1 coordinate 162, forward strand.
CGTCTGCGGCAGGTCGGGGTATCATGCAGCAGCCCCTGAACCTGCACAGCGGCAATTTCTCTCTTGATTCAGCGGCACCTTTTGTGGCAAAATGAACATGCGGATGGGCACAACAGCCCCCCCCCCTCTCTCTCATCCATGAAGCGAACACTCTTATTTCTCTTGCTGGCGGGAATGGTGTCGGCGGCGCCGTCCGCAGACAAAAGCTCGGCGCCGAAAAAAGAAGCTGCCAAAACGCACAAACGAGCAGCCTTGCAGAGCAGCAACGGTATCTTTTCGCTGCACGAAGCTGCTGCGGCGGGCGATACAGACGTGATTGCAGCGCGCCTGGCCGAGGGGTTCGATGTCAACGAGCTTGATGAGCAAGGCAACACCCCCCTGATACTCGCCTCGGTGGCAGGGCATCGCGCTGCTGTCAAAGCCCTGCTGGCCGGGGGAGCGGATGTGTGTCGCCCCGACAAGTCCGGCAAGACCCCCATGGATCTGGCCACGAAGAGTGGCGTGAAAAAGGTGCTCGCCGTGGCTCTCGACAAGCGTCGGCTGGAAATTGAGCTCTCTGCGAAGATCGAAGCCGGGAATGCCGCCGCCGTGAAGGAAGCCCTCGCGGCCGGGGTGAATCCCGAAGCCTTTGCCGCCGATCCCACCAAGGGGAACCTGCTGGCGCTGGCCGTGACGTGCAAAAAGACCGATATCGCGCAGCTGCTGATGGCTGCCGGAGCCAAGGCGCAGACGGTGCTGCCCGACGGGCGCGGCATGCTGCACGTGGCGGTGGATGCCGGTGCGGCTGAGTTGATCCCCCTGCTGCTCAAGGCCGGAGCCGACCCGATGCATCAGGCGAAGAACGGAGCCACCGCCCTGCACAATGCCGCTTGGACTTCGCGCGTGGACTGCGTGCGTGCCCTGCTGCCCGCCTACAAGAGTTGCGGTTTTTGCCCCGATGGGAAGAACCAGCCCAGCCCGCTGGCCATGGCCTCGGCGCGCGGCGCCGCCCTGCAAATGGCGTTTATTAATGGCGGCGCGGACCCGAACAAGGTGGCTCAGAAGGAGGGCGAAACCTTCCTCTTCCTCTGCGTACAACGCAACGCCTCGCCCGAGGTCATCAAGGCACTGATGGCGCGCGGCGGCGACCCGACCATCAAGGCTGCCAACGGCAAATGCGCGCTCGATGTGGCAAGCCCCGCGCTGCGCCCGCTCCTGAAGAAGTAAATCCCCATTTTCCCCTGTATACGCACGTGATGAAACCCCTGATACTGAGTTTAGCCCTGGCGCTGCTGGTCGCGGCGCCCGCCGAATTGCGCGCCGAGGTGCCTGCGGGCACCGATGTCAGCACCCTCAACGCTGCCGGAAACCGTGAGAAACAGTACCGCCACCGCGTGATGCGCGCTTACCGCCCGCTGACCTACATCAACAAGCGCCTGAAAGTGGGCAATTATTCGCGCTACGAAAACCCCACGGGAATTTGGTTCACCGCCGGCGAGACGGCGCGCATCAAGCTTGCGGCCGCCGCCCCGGTAGAGGCCTACCTCAAGAGCTTTGCCAAGGACGGCAAGGAAACGACCTTTGTGCTGCAACCGGGCGACAACAGCCTGCGCATGGAGCACGACGGCTTGCTCTATATCAACTACCGCGCCGACGACCCCGCCGCCGCCCCGCCCATCGAGCTGGACATCGCGGGCGGTAAGGTCAACGGCGTGTTCACCCGCCACGACGACAACAACACCTGGAAGGCACTGGTTGCCAAGGCTGTGGCACCCAATCTTGACTGCGTGGGCGAGCGTTGCCAGCTCCTGCTGGACATGGACAACGTTCGCGAGTTCGTGCCCGAGGACGGCGTGAGCATGCTGCGTAACTACGACCGTATCATCGAAATCCAGCAGAAAGATATCCTGGGTTGGGATCAATACAAACTTCATCCCGGCAACCACATCATGGGGCGCGTGATGTACGACCGCTTCATGCACGCCGATGGGCTGGGCGCCGCCTTTGTCAATACGCACATGGGACCCATTATCAATCCCGAGACCATGTTGCGGCAAAGTTGGCCCATCGCCCACGAGTTCGGTCACGTCAACCAGACGCGCCCCGTCATGATGTGGACGGGCATGACAGAAGTGACCAACAACATCTTTTCTGCCTTGGCGCAGTTCAAGCTCAGCCCCTCCTTCCTGCGTCTGGAACACGAGAAAGGGCGCACGCCGGACGGCTACACACTGCGCGGCAGTCGCTACGACAGCTATGTGAACAGCGCCATTGTCCGCAAGCAAATGTGGCAGTTCCAAGCCGGCCCCGACGACGGCAACCGCCCGGTGGACGGCAGCAAACCCGGGGATCCCTTCGTGATTTGCATCCCCTACTGGCAGCTCTACCTCTACTTGACGGCCGCGCGCGGCAACGATATGTTCTACCCGGATCTGTTTGAAATGGCGCGCAACACCGATGCGACGAACATGACCATGGGGGAATTGCGCACTCTCTTCTACGTCAACGCCTGCAAAGCTGCCAAGCTTGATTTGACGGATTTCTTTGTCGCCACCAAGATGCTGACCCCCATGAACCGCATGGTGGGCGACTACAGTAGCACCTATGTCACCGTCACGCCGCAGATGATTCAGGAAGCCATGAATCAGGTCAAAGCCGCGCACTATCCCAAGCCCGACAGCAAGGTGATTTACTACATCAACGGCAACAACTACAACATCTACCGTAGCAAAGCCAAGCTCGTGCCTTCGCCCGATTTTAAGCCTGAAGTCCGCGACCGGCGCTTCGTGGTTCCCGCCGGAACCTGGAAAAATGCCGTGGCCTTTGAGGCTTATGCCGGCAAGCAGCTCCTGCGCATTAGTTTGCTGGGGCTGGACCATGAGGACAATGTGAGCACTACGGTGATTGTGCCCGAGGAAGCCGACAGCGTGAAGGCCGTGCAGTGGGACGGCAAGCGCGAGACCATCTGGAAGAAGTAAGCCCCCCCCCCTTTGCAAGTGCTTCTCCGTTGCGCTTGCTAGGCAGCGGGGAAGCATTCTTTTCGCCTTGCTGTCTCATTTTGAGCTTGCAGCAGCGGGGCTCATCGGTATCATAGTGGTGGTTGTGTGGGCTGTGCACGAGTCGCGCTCCGCAGCCACTTTCACTTACAGAATACAGCGGTTGCCGCGGATGCGCAGCAAAGGTTCACAGATCTGCCCCGCGCGCGCCGCCCCACACATGATTAACTGTTATGGCTGAACATTACACACAGGGACGGCAGGGACAGGGCTCCCGCCGCCGCCGCAACAACGGCAATCGCGGCAATGCTGCCCGCCGCCGTCGCATGCCCCGCCCCGAGTCCGCACCCGTTTCCAAACCTTCGCTCGTGAAGCGCATTCTGCGCTTTTTCGGCATCGGCAAGGCCAAGGAAGCTCCCGAGACAAGCGACAAGCGCAAAGCTCCCAAGAGCAATGTGCGCGTGGCCAAGGCTCGCACCAACAACCGTGGCGGGAATCCCGCCGCCGCCCGAAAAGGTCGCCGCGCAACCTCCACGCCGCCCACGCGCAACGCCCGTCTCTACGTCGGCAATCTGTCCTACGAAGCGACGGAATCGGAGCTGGAGGATTTGTTCAAGGGCTTTGGGCATGTGCGCAGCGTCGAGGTCATCTACAACTCCCGCACCTACAAGAGCAAGGGCTATGCTTTTGTGGAGATGGTGAATCTGGACGACGCCCGCCGCGCGGCGGAGGTGCTGCACGGGCAGCCTTTCATGGGGCGCGAGCTTATGGTGAGCGCCGCCAGCGACAAGACCGAGCGCAGCGAGGAGGCGTCGGAGTCGCCCGCCGAGACAGCGGATACTCCCGCTGAGGGGGAGACGCAGGAGAGCTGAGCCCCCGGTCAGAACAACTGATGGGGCGGCAGGTTTCTGCCGCCCCTTTTGTCCGAAAAACCATGTATATTCGTGAGCAACTGAATGAAATTCGCGCCGGCATTGCGGCGGCTGCGGCGCGGGCGGGGCGCTCCGTCGAATCGGTGCGTCTGTTGGCCGTGAGCAAGACCTTCCCCGTCGGGGACATCATGCAGGCCTATGAGGACGGCCAGCGCTTGTTTGGCGAGAATCGTCTGCAGGAGGCTATGGAGAAGATGCCGCAGATGCCGCCGGACTGCGAGTGGCACCTCATCGGTCCGCTGCAGCGCAACAAGGTGCGCAAGGCGCTGGAGTGCGGTATCGCTCTGCTGCAGGCGGTGGATTCGCTCAAGACGGCGGCGGCCGTGTCGCGCGTGGCGGGCGAGCTTGGCAAATCCATGCCGATTCTGCTGGAGGTCAACATTGACGGCGAGCCGAGTAAGCACGGCTTTAGCCCCGAGGAGCTGCGCGAACAGTGGGAGGCGCTCGTGGCGCTTCCGTCGACGGAGATTCGCGGGCTCATGTGTATCCCCGCACCGACGGAGTCGCCCGAGGACTCTCGCCCTGCCTTTGCGGCTTTGCGCGCGCTGGCGCAGGAGTTGCGGGAGCGCGGTCCCCTGCCGTTGCCCGAGCTTTCGATGGGGATGAGCCACGATTACGCCGTGGCGGTCGAGGAGGGGGCAACCATCGTGCGTGTCGGCTCGGCAATTTTCGGAAGGCGCGGTCAGTGATGGCCGGGCGGGTACCGCTGCTCTGTCAGCAAGACTGTCGGGGGCTCAGAAAGAGCAACCGGCTCCGAGGAGGAAAGAGTGCCCCAAGTAGTTGTTACCTGCGATGTGATCCAGGTACATTTGGCTGAGCTCGTAGCCGAGACGTAGCATCAGAAACTCGTTGAATTGGTAGCGCAATCCGGCACCGAAAGCATAGGTGATACCGATGCTGTTGTCCTTGTGCTCCTGCCCATGGCCGCTTATCTCCACCTTGGCGATGGCAAGACCGGCCTTGACGCCGCAAAAAAACATGGTTTTGTCCGTGATGGCCAGATTGAGATCATAACCCGCCGTGATGGGGAGAATGGTCAGTTCAATATCGTAGGGGGGCGTGTAGCCCGGCACATGCCAGTTGGAAAAGCCCCCTGCCTTGGTGCAGGTCTCTGTGCCCTTTTGCATGGTGAGGTTGACATTGAACATGTGCCGCACGCGGTCATGGTCGTTGTCATAGAGATTGTAGCTCATGCGGCATCCATAGATATCAGGGTGCTCACGCTCTCCGGCGATGGTGTAAACGGCGTCCGCTCCAAGGTAGGAGGCAGAATCGTGTTCAGAATAGCGCTGAGTGTCGAGGGAAACGGATGGGGTGGCGGGAGCTCCCGCGCGCGGAGCTGCCGAGGCTCCGGTTGTCAGGAGGGCTAGAATGGCAAAAAGGGCGCAGCTTTTCTTCATATCCGCGCGCATTTTAGGACAATGCCCGGGAAAAGGCAAGCCCTAAACAGCCTCCCCGGGGGGCGCAACAACAGCGACCGACCGGGGTAAGCTTCCCCCCGATCGGTCGCAGAAAAGCAAGTCGGTTACGACGCTGTCTCAGAAGACACAGCTGACACCGAGAATGATGGAATGCCCCGTGTAGATGGCGTCCTCATCGGCGTTATCCTCCAAATAAATTTTGCCGAATTCATAGCCGAGCTTCAGCATGACGGCATCGCTGGCCTGATATTTGAGACCGGCGCCGACGGAGAAGGTGAAGCCACTGCAGTTGTCTTTATCCTTGTAGCCGGTTTCTTTATCCTTGATTTCCGTCTGTGCCAGCGTGTAGCCCGCCTTGCCACCCATGTAGAACAGGGCCTTGTCCGTGATTTCGAGGTTCAGATCGTAGCCACAGGTGATGGGGAGGAACTTGAGATCGACGTCGAAAGCGTCGCCGTCAACCATCATGTCATCCGAGCCCATCTGAGGGGTGACGTTGAGGCTGAACTGGTGGCGGACGGAATCCTCGCCGCTGTTGTAGAGGTTGAAGCTCAGGCGAACACCGTAGACATCGGGAGCACTGCTGTCGCCGGAGATGGTGTAGACGGCGTCAAGCTCGTAGTGCGGCTGCATGTCGTAGGGAGTCAGAGCGCCGGGCTGGGGAGAGGGCAGGACATAGGGCGCGGCCGAAGCGACACCGGACAGAGCTGCCATGAGGGAAGCAATGGTAAGGAGCTTTTTCATAGACAGTTTCTCTTTAGCACAGAAGACAGGAAATAGCAAGCCCTTTTCAACAATCGGTCGCAGAAAAACTACACCCCCTTGCACGTGTCCCAGAGCACCAGGTGCAGGCGTTCCCCCAGCCGTACGCCGTGGCGCAGGCACATCTGCGCGATGGCGGGGCGCCGTTGCTCCAAGACCGCCCGTGTTTCCGCACAAGGCATGAGCAGCAAGCGCTCGCGCGGCAGACCAAGGGCGGCGATGGCGGGCCAATCCTCCTCGCCGCGCACGACGAGCTTGAACCACGCATTTGGGAGCTCGGCAAAAGCCGCCAGTACCTCGGGGCGCAGCGCCTGCTTTGCGGCATTGCCGGCGTGCGGCAGCTTGGGCGAGACATTCCATTGCGTCACGCGCTCCCGCAGTTCTGCCGGGGGGGAGAGGGTGCCGTTGGTTTCGACCTCAATGGGCAGTTCTGCGGGGAGAAGCGCCAGCAGCTCACCCAGTTCGTCCTGCTGCAACAGGGGCTCGCCCCCGGTGATGATCAGGCGCGGAGGGCAGAGAGCGGCGATGCGAGGCGCCAGCTCGGCGGGCGTTAGGTACAGCCCCGCTCCCCACGAATACTTGGTGTCGCACCAACGGCAGGCGAGGTTGCAGCCCGCCAAGCGCAGAAAGACAGCGGGGCTACCGCAGCTGACGCCCTCTCCCTGTAGGGAATAAAATAGCTCGGGGGCGTTGTTCAGGCGTGCGATGTGCATAGCGAGGTGCTACAATGGGCGGACATGAGCATTCATACCAAAGCAAGCCCCGGCGGTCAACCCGAAAGTGCTGCCCCGCGCCGCATCCTCTTCGTGTGTCTCGGCAACATCTGCCGCTCGCCGGCGGCGGAGATTATTTTTAACGCCGTGCTGGAGGCGCACGGTCGCCGCGCGGCTTTCGAGGTCGATTCCTGCGGCATGGGTGCGTGGCATGTGGGGCAGAAGCCCGATGCTCGCATGCTGGCGGCCTTGCAGCGCCACGGCTACCGCTGGGGCGGCCACCGCGCGCGACAGTTCCGCCGCGCCGATTTTGCAGACTTCGACCTTATCATCCCGCAGGATGCGAGCAACCGCGAGGACATTCTCGCTCTTGCCCGCAGTGCGGAGGAGCGCGCGCGCGTGCAGCCCATGAGCCGCTGGTTCCTGCCCGACTGCCGCTTCACGGAGGTGCCCGATCCCTACTGGGACGGCGAGCGCGGCTTTGACACGGTGGTGGAGCTACTCGAGGAGGCCTGCACCCGACTGGCCGAGGACTTGCTTGGCTAAGTCGTCTTGTTGCTCCTGAGCCCCCTGAGAAAAACGCCGCCCGGCGCAGAGTCGGGCGGCGTTGCTGTTGCAAAGAGCTGCGGAGCGCGGTTTACAGGAGGGTGAACGCGATGTTCAGACCCGCCGTGACGATGGAAACCATGCTCATCAGCTTGATGAGAATGTTGAGCGAGGGACCGGAAGTGTCCTTGAAGGGATCGCCCACGGTATCGCCCACCACGGATGCATCGTGGATGGCCGTGTGCTTGCCGCAGAAGGGCGCGTCGCCCGTCTCGATGTATTTCTTGGCATTGTCCCAGGCACCGCCCGAGTTGGCCATGAAGATGGCCAGCACGAAGCCGCCCGCCAGACCGCCGGCCAGCAGACCGAAGACGCCGGCAACACCCATGACGAGCCCCGTGACGATGGGCACGATGACAGCAATCATCGAGGGCACAATCATCTCGCGCTGAGCTCCCTGGGTGGAGATGCCCACGCAGCGGGCGTAGTCCGCCTTCTTCTTGCCCTCCAGCACGTCCTTGTCGGAGAGCTGGCGGCGCACTTCCTCCACCATGCTCTTGGCGGCGCGCCCCACGGCGTTCATGGTCAGACCGCAGAAGAGGAAAGAAAGCATGGCGCCGATGAAGATGCCCAGCAGCACCTTCGGGTTCATGAGTGTGACATCGAACTTGGCCATGAACTGGGCAATGTTCAGATTCACGATGTCGGCGGGGTTGATGGTAACATCGCTGAAAACGCTCATCTTGAACTCGCCGAAGTTCTTGGCCGCAATTTTGAGCTCCTCGATGTACGAGGCGAGCAGCGCCAGCGCCGTCAGTGCCGCAGAACCGATAGCAAAGCCCTTGCCGGTGGCGGCGGTGGTGTTGCCCAAGGCATCGAGCGCATCGGTGCGGGAGCGCACATCCTCACCCAAACCGCTCATCTCGGCGTTGCCGCCGGCGTTGTCGGAGATGGGACCGTAGGCATCCGTAGCCAGGGTGAGCCCCAGGGTGGAGAGCATACCCACGGCGGCAATGCCGATGCCGTAGAGCCCCATGCTCATGTTCTCACCCGTGAAGGCGAGCGACTGAGCCGCGCAGAGGTAGGCACCGATGGTGCCGATGACGATGAAGATGACCGGCCAGCAGGTCGAAATCATGCCCACGCCGATGCCCGAGATAATCACCGTGGCGGGACCGGTGGTGGCGTTCTCCGCGATGAACTTCACAGGTTTGAATTCAAAGGAGGTGTAGTACTCCGTCACCTTGCCGATGGCGATACCCACCAGCAGACCGATGACGATGGAGCCCCAGAGTCCCCAGGCGTTGTCGATGCCCAGCAGGTTGAGCACAATGGCCGAGAAGACGGCAATGAGCACGCTGGAGAAGTTGACGCCGTTGTTGAGTGCCGCCATGAGCTGGCTTTGGCTGGCTCCCTCCTTGGTGCGCACGACAAACATGCCGAGCACGGAGAGCAGGGTGCCCACCGCGCCGATAATCATGGGCGCCATGACCAGTTGCAGCCCCTGCGCATAGCTCCAGCCTGCGCCGGCAGCAGCGGCGGCGCCCAGAGCGGCCGAGGCGAGAATCGAACCCGCGTAGGACTCGTAGAGGTCGGCGCCCATGCCGGCCACATCGCCCACGTTATCGCCCACGTTGTCGGCGATGGTGGCGGGGTTGCGGGGATCATCCTCGTTGAAGTGGTACTCGGTCTTGCCAACGAGGTCGGCGCCCACATCGGCAGCCTTGGTGTAGATGCCGCCGCCCACGCGGGCAAAGAGGGCCTGCAGCGAGGCACCCATGCCGAAGGTCAGCATAATGGTGGTGATTTGCACCAGCTTATCAATGCCCTCGGCGCTCACCAGGAAGGAGCAGTTGTCGAGAATGAGGTACCAGCCAGCGATATCGAGCAGACCGAAGCCCACCACCGTCAGACCCAGCACGGCGCCGGAACGGAAAGCGAGCTGCAGACCCTTGTTGAGGCCATTTTCCTTGTCGCGGCAGGCATTGGCCACGCGACCGGAGGCATAGGTGGCCGTCTTCATGCCGATAAAGCCTGCCAGACCGGAGAAGAAACCGCCGGTGAGGAAGGCGACAGGCACAATCTTGTTCTGCATGCCGTAGAAGGCCATCACCGCAAAGATGATGGCGATGAGCACGAAGAAGATGCCCACAACCTTGTACTGTTGCTTGAGGTAGGCCATGGCGCCTTCGCGCACATAGCCCGCAATCTCCTTCATTCGATCCGTCCCCTCATCGGCCTTCTTCATGGTGAAGAAGAACTTGGCAGCCATAAAGAGAGCCACCAGCGAGGCGAACGGGACAATCCAGAATAATATCTCGGGAGTCATGTCTGTTCGATTGGGTTAAACCTCATGCCCGTCAGCGGAGAACGCCCCACGCTGCGCGGGAAAAGGCGCGCGATTCTACACCCCCGACCTCCTTTTGGCAATCCTAAAGTTCGGGCTAGGCGGTGGAAATGGTTTGAAAGTTGCTAGAAAAAACGAGGGCGCTTTTTCTCCGGCGGAGAGGGTTACAGCATTGCGGATGCTATCGGAGAATGATGATTCACGATCATTGACTTACAGATTGGGTCGCAGGGGCGTGCGAGTGCCTGTAATTGTTAAATGCCCCTGATGTGCATATTTTTG
>CAMACY010000066.1 GCA_945831585.1 uncultured bacterium
CCTGGGGGTGATGTTCCGCCGCAGGACGGTTCATCTGCGGTGCCTGCGGGCGATGTGCCGCCCCGGGACGGTTCATCTTCGGGGGCTGCGGGCGGTGCTCCGCTGCGGGACGGTTCATCTTCGGGGGCTGCGGGCGGTGCTCCGCTGCGGGACGGTTCACCTTCGGGGGCTGCGGGCGGTGTGCGGGGCGCAACACCTCGTGCGGGCGGCGATGAATCGGGGCGTCGATGCCCCCATGGGGACGCACGGCGGGACGATGCCCGGCGGGATAACGCGGGGGCGCCGCCACGCGATGAATGTGCGGCGGGTAGTGCCAATGACCGTGATACCAGGGCGCCGGAGCCCACAAGGGCACCAGGCAGGCAGCCGTCAGCGCAGCCACGGTGAAAATAGCCACGCCCTCTGCCGTGTAGCCATACACCGGGCGACCGTAACTGTAGCCGTAAATGGGGAAGCCGTTGGCATCATAGCTCGCGGGCGTCCACGCTGCATCCGAAACATAGCTCACTCCGGCAGAAACGGGCACGGAGGAAGTACCCGTCCACGTCGGAAGCTCGTAGACACAAGAATTCAGGAGCAATGCGCCGCAGGAAAGCAGCGCCAGCAAGCGGTTCGTTAAGCGATTCGTTTTCATGATAAGTCTCGGTAGGTCGTTCTCCCACGCGGACGGAACAGCCGCTTGGCGCACGAACCTTCATCTCTGAGAGCGCAGCACCAAATGATTTTTGTCTTGCGCCCGAACAATTCTATCATAAAAACAGATCACAAGAAAGCCCATCATGCCAGCTAGACAGGGCAAACGCATTGGAATCGTGTCATGCAACAGCTCTCCGCTGAGTTTCCCGCCCTCTTTGGACGAGCATCCTCATTGAAAGCCACATCCAGCACCCAATGTCATTGGTTTTCCATTCCCCAATGCGTTTGCCCCGGCCAGCTATCCATGGGGCATTACCGACGGCGTTTTCTGTTTGCAGACTCATGCGTCTTGTGATAGCATGTGCTCCTGATGAAACACCTCCCCCTCTTCCTCGCCGCATGGTGCGGCGTGCAACTGGCCGCAGCCGTCGACTACCCGGGCAAGGAACCGGGAGTCGCCGCCTCTCAGGTAACGGACGACGGACATTATACCCTCAGCAATGATCTGTTCAGCGCCACCTTCGCCCAACAAGGTGGGAAGATTCGCTTCACAGGGATGAAGCTGGCCGACGGCACACGCGTGGCCGGCTCGAGTCCCGAGCTCTTCACCGTGGAGTTGCAGGGAGATAAAACCCTCAAGTCTTCGCAAATGAACGTGTCGGAGCTGAGCTGCAAGGACTTGCCCGCCAATGAACAATCCGTGCGTCTGGCACCGCGCTTCCCCGGCAAAAGTCTGGGCGCGACCTTCACCGAGCCCGACAGCGGACTGACGGTCAAATGGCGCGCCGTGCTGCGCGACGGCTCGTCCTACCTGCGCCAGGAATTCACCCTCTCCGCCGCGCAGGACATCGCGTTCCGCTCCATCACCCCTTTGCAGTACGCCATCAAACCACACGGCGAGCTGAGCATCTCGGGCAACACCACGCACGGTCGTGTGGTGGTGAATGATTTGATGTTCACCGCGCTGGAAACCCCGATGGGGCTCATGCACATCGGCGCTCAGGAGGGCGGCAGTGCCGCCACGGGCTGGAACCCGGAACAATGGACCCAGGAAGATTTCGGCAATGTTTTTGAGATTCACCCCTCCGTCACCAAGGCCTACGGCAACAAGTACAGCAAGATGGACGGCCCGATGGCTCAGCACCTGCTGGCGGCCGGGGGAGAGGTCACGTTCACCCAGGGCGGCGACTGCACCATCACCTTTGCGCCGGGCGGGCAACTCCGCATCATCGGCGTGCAGCTGCTCAGCACCGACGGCACAACCGTGGTCAGCGAAGACATGCACGAGGGCGATCATAAAACCTACACGCTCAAGGGCGTGCAAGCGGGTGAGTACACCCTGCGCTACTGGGCTCAGACCAAGGATGGTCCCGTGCAGGGCAAGGGCACGGTCAGCATCTCCCTGCCCCACCAGGCTGCGCAGGCCGAGAGCCGCCACGAGGACGGCGCTGCCGGGCTGGTGACGGGGCAGTGGGTGCGCGCCACCACGCTCAAGCCCAAGCGCCCGTGGAAGGTGTCGAGTGTGCTGGGCATCTTTGCACCCGAGCAAAAGCGCCGCTCCTTCCTCTACTACACCGAGCGTGAGAAAGCGGCTCCCTACCGCCCCTTCGTGCACTACAACGACTGGTACGAAATCGGCATTCGCCTGCACGACAACCAAGACCCCGCCAAGCGCACGAACGAGGCCATGTGGCTGGAGCTGCTCAAGACCTGGAACCGCGAGCTCTACACCAAGCGCGGCGTGCGGCTCGACGCTTTCGTCATCGACGACGGTTGGGATGAGTTCAACAGCCTGTGGGACTTCCACTGCGGCTTCCCTAAGGGCTTCAGCGCCATCAACAAGCAGGCCAAGCAGCAGAAAGCAGGCATCGGCACCTGGTTGGGGCCCGTGGGCGGCTACGGCGCGTCCAAAAAGATGCGACTGGCCTTCTGGAACAAGAACCACCCCAACAACCAGATCAACAACTTCCAGCTCTCCAACGATGAGTACTTCGAAGCCTTCACGGGGCGCTGCAAGCAGATGATCAAGAGCTACGACATGCGTTACTTCAAGTTCGACGGCATCTCGGCCATTCCGCACGCCTACGGCCCGGCCAAGAGCCCCACGGGCGCTGAAGATGCCGAGGGCATCCTGCGCGTGCTCACCGAGCTGCGCCAAGCGCGCCCCGATGTCTTCATCAACACCACGGTGGGCACCTGGGCCAGCCCCTTCTGGTTCATGTATGCCGACTCCATCTGGCGCCAGGAAAACGACTTCGGGCGCAAGGGAACGGCGGGCGACCCGCGCGACCAGTGGATTACCTACCGCGACCGCCTGGTGCACGAGGTCTTTGTCACCGGCGCGCCGCTCTTCCCCATCAACTCGCTGATGACCCACGGCATCATCATCACCCGCAACGGCCCGCCCAAGTGCATGAGCACGGAGCCCGCCAACTGCGTCAAGGAGATCCGCGCGGCTTTCGGCTGCGGCTCGGGGCTGCTGGAAATTTACGCGGATCAGGATCTGCTCAATCAGGGTCGCGGCGAGCTCTGGGACGAGCTGGCTGCGGGCATCAAGTGGCTGCGCCGCAACAGCGATGTGCTGGCCGATACCCACTGGGTCGGCGGCAACCCCTGGGACGGTCAGGATGGCGACATCTACGGCTGGGCCTCGTGGAATGCCGAGAAATGCACCCTGACCCTGCGCAACTCCTCGGCCTCGGAAAAGACACTCCGCTCCACCCTGCGCCGTATTCTCGACATTCCCCCGGCCTACAAGGGCAAGGTGACGCTGAACGATTCCTACGCCGACCAGCGCAAACTCAGCGGTCTGTCGGGCAAGGCGGTCGACATTGATGAGGAAATCGACATCACCCTCAAGCCTGCCGAGGTGCTGGTCTATGAGGGCACCAATGCCCTGAGCGGCGGCAGAAAAGCAGGGAAAGCCGATAAGAAAGGCAAAAAAGGCAAGAAGAAGGCCAAGAAGCAGGTCTGAGCTCCCCTGCGTTGCTCCAACATGATGCGCCCGCCTTGCCCATCGGCAAAGCGGGCGTTTTCACAAGCTGAACACAAGCGGTCTCAGATGCCCAGCTCCTCGCACAACACCTCTCGAATGCGCTGCTGGGTGCTGTGCGCGTCGCCGTCGGCCTCGATACGGTGCAGCCAGGGCATCTCCATCGCGGAATAGATGGCCGCACAGGCTGCCAGAAAAGGCTCCTGCTCAAAGGCATCCTGCTCACCGCCGCGAGCCTTCATGCGCTCTAGCGCTACCTCCACAGGAATATCGAGCCAGAAGGCTACATCCGGGATGGGGGCAAACTCCTCGTTCCACTCGCGGATCTGCTCCACGGAAACGCCGGCCGCTCCCTGGTAGGCCATCATCGAAAGGTAATAGCGATCCAGCAGCACCCAACGCCCTGCGGCGAGGGCGGGCTCAATCACGTCGCGCACATGCTCGCGGCGATCCTGAAGGAGGCAATCGACCTCCTCCTCGATGCTCAGGCGCTCGCCCTGCTGCGCAGCGCGGCGCACGCGCATGCCCCACTCCCCGTGCGTCGGTTCACAATCCGCAATCACCTCCACGCCGCGCGCCGCCAAATACGAGGCCAGCATCTGCATCTGCGTGGATTTACCCGTGCCGTCAATACCCTCAAAAACAATGAGTGAACCCCTTAGGTGAGGCGAATCTGATTCCATAGCAAGAACGAGCGTAGCACAGGCAGCGCGGCTCCGCAAGCGGAAAATGCGGGCGCTACACAGCGGCGCGAGGCACCGCCCCTCACGGTTCCCAGCCGCCGCCCAGAGCGGTGCAGAGCTTGGCGAGTGTCAGGCGGATGTTCTGACGCGCCGCGATGATGCTGAGTTCCGAACTGAGCCACTGGCGCTCGGCGGCGGCGACATTGAGGAAGTCCTTGTTGCCGGCGTTGAAGAGTTGCAGGGAGAGCTCGGCGCTGCGCCGATTGGCAGCGGCTGCCTCCTCGTAGCGGGGGAGCTGGTTGGTCAGGCGGGCGTAGTCGATGAGGCAGTTTTCCACCTCGGCAAAGGCGGCCAGAACGGTTTGACGGTAGCTCTGCACGCTCTTTTGCTGGGCGAGTTCGGCCTGTCGCACGGCCTCGTTCAGGGTGGTGTTGTTGAGGATGCTGCGCCCGACACTGGCGCCGAGATCCCAGGTGCTGTTTTTCCAGAATTGGGCGAAGTCGCTGCCGGCACGGCTGCCGGTACTGCCGGTGAGCGAGAGCTTGGGGAAGAGATCGGCCACGCTGACGCCAATGCGGGCGGTGGCGGCGTGCAGCTCGTGCTCGGCGCGCACGATGTCGGGGCGGCGGCGCAGCAGCTCCGAGGGCAGCCCGGTGGGCACGGCGGGAATGCGGTTGTAGACGGCGGGCGCGGGCAGGCTCAGGCTCAGCTTGTCGACCGTGGTGCCCAGATAGGTGGCCAGCGCGTTTTCATAGCTGAGGATGTTGGCCTCGTACTGAGGGATCTGAGCGCGGGTGGAGGCAATGGTAGCCTGTGATTCGGCAAGGTCGAGCCCTGTGCTCATGCCGTTGTCGTAGCGCTGCTTGGCGATGCTGTAGGTGCGCTCTTGGTAGGCTAGCTGCTCGCGGGCAATGCGCAGGCTTTCCTTGGCGGTAATCCATTGGATGTAGGCGGCGGCAATGCTGCCGGCCAGCGCTGTGCGGGTGGCGGCGGCGGCGGCATACTGCGAGCCGAGGGTGGCGGCGGCGGCTTCGACCTCGCGGCGGGTGCCGCCCCAGATGTCGGGCGTCCACGAGGCGGAGAGAGCGCCGCTCCAGCCACCGTGCGAGGTGCTGGTCTGATAGCTGCCGCTGTTGCTGCCGCCGGCGCTCGCGGAGACACCGGGGAAAAGCCCGCTGCGCACGCTGCGGAGCTGCGATTCCGCGGCGGCAACGCTGAGGGCGGCGCTCACCATGTCGGGGTTGGCCTCGAAGCCTCGGGCAATGAGCGCGCTGAGCTGCGGGTCGCCGAAGGAGTCCCACCAGGCACTCAGGCTGTGGGCGTCGCTCGCGGGCGGCAGGTGGTTCACCCAGCCGGCGGGCAGCTCCTGGTCGGGAGCGCCGGCGAAGTCGGGGCCGACGGCGCAGGAAGCGAGGCAGAGGGCGATGAGGGGGAGCAAAACGCGCGTGTTCATGGGGATTGAGGGGGCGGTTATTCGTGGTGCAGCGCGTCGATGGGGTCGAGGCGCGAGGCTTTGAAGGCGGGGTACCAGCCGAAGATGATGCCGATGCCGGCAGCAACCGTCACGGAGAGCATCATGGCTCCGGGCGAGGTGGCGATAGGCCAGCCGAACATGGAGCTGACCACGCCGGAGCTGACATGGCCGATGATGATGCCCAGCACGCCGCCCGCCAAGCAGAGCAGCACGGCCTCGGTGAGGAATTGGAACATGATGTCGCGCGGGCGAGCCCCCACAGCCATGCGCAGGCCGATTTCGCGGGTGCGCTCGGTGACGCTCACCATCATGATGTTCATGATGCCCACGCCGCCGACAATCAGCGAGATGAGGGCGACGGCCAGCAGCAGGTTGCTCATGGTTTCGCTGGTGCCGGTGACCATTTTGGAAAATTGGGCTCGGTCGCGCAGCTCGAAGTCATCCAGCACGCCGGGCTCCAGCCGATGCGCGCGGCGCAGGGCGGTGGTCATCTCGTCCATAGCGGGGTTGGCGTTCTCGCTGTCGCGAATGCGGACGATGAGGGAATCCACCGTGCGGGTGCGCAGGGGGTGCGGGGCGTTGGTGTAGGGTTGCACATCGCAGCCGGGGTAAAAGCTAACGGCCGAGGTGGAGAAGGTGTCGGTGGAGGAGACGGAAGAGGTGCTGTTACTAGCTCCTGCCTTGCCGATGGCGGCGGTGCCTCCGGCGCCCGCCAGTCGGGTGCGGATGCTGGTCCAGGGCAGGATGAGGCAGTCATCCTTGTCATTGCCCATCATGTCCGCCCCCTTGGGAGCCAGCACGCCGATGATGTTGAACACCACATCCTTGATGCGCACCTCCTGGCCGATGGGGTCTTTCCCGGCGAACAGTTTGGTGGCGATGGTGTTGCCGATGAGGCAGACGCGGGCGGAGTTGTTGACCTGCTCGGCGCTGAAGGGGGAGCCCTGCGCGACTTCCCAGCCCTCGATGGCGAGGTAGTGCTCGTTGCCGCCGATGATGGAATTGGGGCTCCAGTTGGTGTTGCCGACGATGATTTGCCCGCTGGTGCGGACGACGGGCGAGGCGAGCTCCACGGTGTTGCGGCACTCGCTCATGATGACCTGCGCATCCGAGGCGAAGAGCGAGGCGCGCCCCCCCATGCCGGAGGCGACGCCGTTGGTGCGCACGGAAGCGCCCATGACGTTGACGGTGTTGGCTCCCAGCGAAGCGATGGACTGCCGAATCTGCTGCGAGGAGCCTTTGCCGATTTCCATGATGGCGACCACGGCGGCAATGCCGATGACGATGCCCAGCACGGTGAGCGCGGCGCGCATGGGGTTGCGCACCAAGGCGAGCAGACAGGTGAGGAGGAGTTGCGCGAGGTTCATTTGACCAAATTGGCAGAGAGTTCATCGGACACGCCCTCGGCAATCAGACCGTCGACCATGTTGATGGCGCGATCGGTGAAGGCGGCGGTTTTGCGGTCGTGCGTCACGATGATGACGGTGATGCCGCTGCGGCGGTTCAGGTCGCGGAACATGTTCATGACCTCGACGGAGGTGGTGGAGTCGAGGTTGCCGGTGGGTTCATCCGCCAGCAGAATGCCGGGGTTGTTGATGAGGGAGCGGGCAATGGCCACGCGCTGTTGCTGCCCGCCGGAAAGCTGCGCGGGGGTGTGGTGCATGCGCTCCTCCAGCCCGACCATGCGGATGAGTTCGAGCGCGCGGCGGCGAATCTCGTTGCCGGGGCGCCGGGGGTGGCAGTAGTAGGCGGGCATCATGACATTCTCCAGCGCCGAGGTGCGCGGCAGCAGGTTGAAGTTCTGGAAAACAAAGCCGATGCGCTTGTTGCGCAGCCGCGCGCGCTCATCTGCGTTGAGCTGCGCCACGTTGTGCCCGTCGAGCAGGTATTCGCCCCCGCTGGGGTGATCCAGACAGCCCAGCAGGTTCATCAGCGTGGATTTTCCGCTGCCGGAGGCTCCCGTCAGCGAGACGAACTCGCCGTCCTCGATACGGAGCGAGATGCCCTTGAGGACGGGCAGGTCGAGCTCGCCGACATGGTAGACTTTCGTGAGATTGCGGAGTTCAATCACGGTCGTAGGCGCTGGGTTGGGGAGGGCTCACATGGGGGGAGGGCCGGGGCGGTCGTTGCCGGCGCTCTGCCCGGGCTTGGCCTCGGCTCCCCCGGTGCCGCGTTGGCGACGCTCGGGACGCTTGGGGCCAAAGAGGTTGTTGCTGCCGGGGGCGGCAGCGGCGGGCGCTTCCGCGCGCTCGGTCACGCCCGTGGCCAGCTCATCGCCCTCCTCCAGGCGCCCGCGCAGCACCTCGATGACGGCGCGCGTGCCGTCGCTATCCATCTTGCGCACCAACACGGGGCTCACATGGGTGTCATCGGTCTTCTTCCACAGCATGGCGGGCGGTGTAGCGGCGGATTCTCCCTCCTCGTCACCCGGCTCGGGGCGCTTACTGCGGGGGTGCTCCCCTTGGGGGCGCTGTACCATGGCCTCCTCCGGCTCAAAGTTAAAGGCGGATTCCGGCACCATGAGCGCGTTCTTCACTTCCTTGACGATGAAGTTGGCGTTGGCGCTCATGTAGGGCAGCAGCTTGCGCTCGGGGTTGTCGATGTCGATTTCCACGATGTAGGTGACCACGTTGGAGGACATGGTGGCGTTGGGGCGAATCTTGTTCACATAGCCCTTGAATTCCTCATTCGGCAGGGCATCCACCGTGTAGCGGACCTCCTGCCCCGGAATGACCTTGGCGATGTCGGCCTCGTTGACGCTGGCCCAAATCTGCATCTTGCTCAGATCGCGCGCCACCAGAAAGAGCGTGGTCGCGTTCATACTGCTGACCACGGTCTGCCCCACGTTGACCTGGCGCACCACGATGGTACCGTCCACGGGGGCGGTGATGTGGGTATAGTCGCGGTTGCGCAGCTGGCTCTTGTACTGCGCCTCGGCGCTGAGCAGCTGCGCATCGGCGGTTTTCTGCCCGGCCTCGGCCGAGGCGAGCTGGGCGCGTGCTCCGGCGAGATTGGCCTGCGCGGTTTCAAAGGCGTTGGTGTAGTTGTCGAAGTCGGCCTGCGAGAGGGCATCGCCCACGCCGAGTTTCCGGGCACGCGTCAGGTCGCGCGAGGCCTTGTTGAGGTTGGCCGTCTGCTGCTCGATGGTAGCCTTGGCCTGCGCCACCTGCGCGGCGGCGGTGAGAATCTGCGCCTTGGCCTGTGCCACCTGGGCCTCGGCCTTTTGGATGTCGAGCTCCACGATGGTGTCATCGATGCGCGCCAGCAGCTGCCCGGCTTTGACCTCGCTGCCGTAATCCACGCGCTTGCCGTCGACATCGGTGCCGAATTCCTTGATTTCGCCCGTTACCTGCGCGCCGACATCCACCAGCTCTTGCGGCTCCAGCGTGCCCGTTGCCTGCACCTTGCTGACAAAATCGCCCCGGCTGACGGTGACGGTGCGCAGCACCTTGTTGCTGCCCTCGGGTCGCGAGAGGCTGTACCAAAGCCCCCCGCCACCGGCAGCCGCGACGATGGCCACGGCGCCCCATTTGATGATACTGTTCACGCTCATGATTGTACGGCAGGTGTTTGGAATGTCAAGCAGCGCCACTGCCTGTCTGCTTCACCCGCTGAAACGTAATCAGCGCGCAGAAATCTACACGCACAGCACTTTTTTTGAAAAAATCGCCATGGTCGCCGTCCCCCCCTTGAATCGAGTAGGGGGCTTTCGCCCCCTCTCACACCACCGTACGTGCCATTTATGGC
>CAMACY010000067.1 GCA_945831585.1 uncultured bacterium
CCTGCGGTGAGCTCATTCTCGTCGCCGGTGAGGGCACCGGTGGTGATGCTGGTGCCTGCGTCGAGCACGTTCTCGTTGCCGTTGGTGGCTCCCTGCACGCTCACGCTGCCCGTGGTGGCGGTCAGACTGTTGGAACTCCCCGTGATGCCGTTTGCGCCGATGGCGATGTTGCCGCGGTTGGAGAGCAGGGTGTTGGAGGCGTCCGTAGCCTGATCATTGACCACAATGCCCGCAATGCTGATGTTGTTGTCAGCGGTGAAGTCTGCGTGCGTTCCGGTCAAATTGCCCTCAATCGTGATGTAACCGGTGTTGGCATCGGCAACTACCCGATTGTTGGTATCGAGCGTTCCGGTCTCGTAGGCCTTGATGGTGAGGGAGTCAGCATCAACATTCTGCTTCACGGTCAGGGAGGCGATGCCATCGTTGACCGTCTCCAAGGTGCCCAGGGTTTCCGTTGCCTGGGGATAGTAGGTGATGAGTTCGGTTGTGACCTGTTGACCGGTGACTAACACTTCCCCGTTTGGGGCATACTGAAGGTTCCCGTTATCGTCCAAAGCGGGGACATCGATACGATCCAGAATGAGCGCATCGTTGGCCGTCAGTGTGGTGGCATCCTGATCGGTGACTCCGATCTTGACGATGGTTCCGTCGCTGAGCGTTCTTGTCGTGACGATCAGATCCTTACGTTCGATGAGCTGCCCGGCGGTGACGGTGCGGCCGTCGTCCAGGGTGCCGTCCATCCGTGCGACGTAGTAATACGTACGGCACTCGGTTGTGACAGCTTCTCCTGGCGAGTAGGAGTAGGGGACGGACACGTGATTCAGCGTAGTGCGGATGGTGGAGCTTCCCAGCGCGGTTCCGTCCGGAGCTCCCGCAGCAGAGGCATTGGTGATTTTACGCACCAAAACATGCGGATTGACGTCTGTGGTCGAGGCGACCGTGGCTCCGTTGGCCGCGGAGACCCGCTCCAGCGTGATGGTGCCGCCCTTGAGACCGAGATCGACGAAATCGCTGCGCAGAACGGGGGTGGAGAGTTCCTCGTTGACGACGTTCAGCGCCGTGTGAGGTGCTCCGTAGGAGCCGCTGGAGATGTTGGCGATATAGGAGTGCACGCCGTCCTCTGTTGCGACCAGATTGACGGAGCCGCCGTTGTTGGGCGTCAGGGTGCCGATGTGGGCGTTGCCGTTGATGGTCAGCTTGGTGTCGAGCCCGGCACCTTCGTTACCGTTGACTCTTGCGGCGACCAACCAGGCATCTTTCTCGAAGGTGACGCTGCTGCCGACGCGTCCGCTGTCCGCAGTATAGCCCCCGGCCTCAGAGCCGACGTAAAGCTGACGCAGAGCAACGGTTTCGGTCGCGGTGAGTTGCGAGTCTTCTTTGACGAGCACCTGATCAAAGTAGTGGTCCAAGGATTGCTTGTCCCCGCTCAACCCGTCCTGGGTGGCAATGGCGCCTGTTTCAATGGTCGATCCGCCGAGGACATTCAACTTGGTGTTGACGGTGCCGTCATTGGTCGTTTGCACCAAATCGCCCAGCGTGCCGGGGTTGGTGCTGCCATCCACTGCGGTGCCACCGTTGACCGCCGTCAGCGTCAGCGTGTTGCCGTCTTTGATGGTGGTTTGGGTTTCCACATGAATCTGCCCATTGCGGATGGAGGCGCTGTTGTTGTTCAAGGTCTCCAGAACCAGCTTGTCGGCGCTGATGCTCGCATCGGTGCCGTCTGTCGTTTGGGCGGCGCCGTCGAGCGCGAGCTCGGAGCCCCCCGTGATGGTGAGCGTATCGCCGACGCTGATGTTGGTGTCACCCGTGATGTGAGAGTCAGCGTTCACGGTCAGATTGCTCGTGGGGGCGCTGAGCTCGATGTTTGTGCCGCTGACGGAGCTGCTCGCGATGGTGTTGGCATTGTCCGTCACGCCGAGGGTATCGGTCGTGCTGCCGCTCAGGGCGATGTCCGTCTTGGTGTAGGTCGTGCCGTCCGTGTGGCCGAGCAGGGTGCTGTCCGCGATGTGGAGATGGCCCTGGGTGGCGCTGATGGTGGCACCTTGCACGGTGCTGTTGTTCGTGATGTCGATATCGCCCGCCAGCGTGCCGTTGGTGTTGTTCTCGTCCAGACCGATGGTGGTCGTTGTAACCGTCGAGCCGTTGATGGTAATGTTGCCGGTGACGGCCTCGTCAGCCGTGGTGAGTACCGTGTTGCTGACGTCGGAATCGTTGGTAATGGTGATGTCTCCCTTGATGTTGGTGACGGAGGTGTCGCTCACGGTCGAGTCGTCAACCGCCACCGAACCCGCGCCCGCAATCTCCGTGTCGGAGATGTCGCTGCCGTTTTCAATCACGAGGGCTCCGCTGATGGTGCCGATGGTGGTTGTATCGACCGTGATATTGCCGTCCTCATCGGTTGTCGACACGCCCGCCAGCGTGCTGTTGTTGATGGTGACATCGCCGCCGACCGTACCGATAGTGGCGTTGGTGAGCTCGCTGGCGTTCTCAATAGTGAGGTCGCCCGTGATGTTGCCGATCTCGGTTCCCGTCAGCGTGCTGTCGTCGATGTCGGCGTTGCCGCCGACCGTACCGATGGTGGCGTTGGTGAGCTCGCTGCCGTTCTCAATGGTGAGGTCGCCCGTGATATCGCCGAGGGTGCTGTTTGTGGTGGTGACACTGCCGTCTTCTTCGGTCGTCGTCGTGTCGCCCAGCGTGCTGCCGCTGATGGTGGCATTGCCGCCGATGTTGCCGATGGCGGTTCCCTCCAGCGTGCTGTCAGTGATGTCGGCATCACCGTCGATGTCGCCGATCTCGGTGTCCGTCAGCGTGCTGTTGGTAATGTCGGCATCACCGTCGACCGTACCGATGGTGACATTGGTGAGCGTGTTGTCGTTCCCGGGGGTGGCTTCAATGGTGAGGTCGCCCGTGATGGCGCCGATCTCGGTATTCGTCAGCGTGCTGTCGGTGATGGAGGCATCACCGCCGACGTTGCCGATGGTGACATCCTCGAGTTCGCCCTGATTGATGGTGAGGTCATCGTTCATGTCTCCCACGGTATCGCGGCGCAGGATGGCACCATTTTCGACAGTCAGCCGCTCCCCGGCCTGAATGTTGTCGGTGTCTGTGATGATGGTGTCCGAGCCGGTGAGGCGGATCTCATTCCCGGCCTCAAGACCGTGCAGCGATTGACCGCCGACATTGTCGAGCGTGATGTTGCCCGTGGTGGCTACGACAGAAGCGCCCTCGCGCAGACCATTGCCCCGGCCGTGCACACCGTTGGTGAGGCTGATATTGCCGCCGGTGCTCTGCAACTGACCGGCGATGGAAACACCGCTGTTGGCTTCCCCGGCCGTGATGTCGCCCGTGGCTACCAGGGAGGATTCGTTGTTGAGCTCAATGCCTTTCGTGCTGACGGTGCCTGTGACGGCGGTCGCACTGTTGACGAGGTTGAGGTCATTTTGAGTCACGTCGCCGGTGATGGCGGCGTTGGCGTTGCCGATGTTGAGCGAGCCGGTTCCGGTGACGCCGTCGAGGGTGAGGTCAACGCCATCGTCGACGATGGCGGCGGCGTTCTCCCAAGCCTGAGCGGTGGTGACACTGCTGTCCGCATCGACTGTGGCCTCCGAGTGTTCCTTGTTGCCGATGAGGGTGACACTGCCGTTGTTGGTCAGGGCGCCCAGCGCGATGGTGTGCTCCGTGTCGTTATGGACCAGATCGGTGTGCAGATCGGTGCCGGTGATGTTGAGGGAGACTTTTTGCGCGTCGCTCAGGTCTTGCGTGCCATCAACGATGACGAGGGCAGAGGCCTGGGCAACCGAGGTCGCGGCTGTGGTGACATTGGCATCGACCAGCTCGACTCGGGAGCCCTGATTGTTGCTGTCCTTCTCGATGGTGATGGAGCTGGCGGCCTCGATGTTGGTGTTGCCGTGGATTTCCGCGGTACCGGTGGCGCCGAGCATGACCGAGTTCTTGATGATCAGGGCATCGGTGTTCAGCGTTGTCTCACCTTCGATGAAGGTGATCAGCTTGTCCCCGGTGGGGGTCGTGGTCCCGATGGTGATGGAGGTAGCGGCATGGTAGGTATTGCCGGCCGTTTGCTGGTACTGAGAGGTCAGTTGCTGAATCGGCTCCGTGTAGGTGGTGGCTTGCGCGTTGTAAACGGCTGCCGACACCGCGATCACGGCGGCGATGAGGTTGCTCCTCAGTTTGACAGGTAGATGTAATTTCATGGTGGTAAAAGAGTTATGGTCTCTTTGGATGTGGTATGGGCAGAATGCCCCGTACCACTATGTTATGCTTTCTGAATGCAGTTGTCAAATGGAATGCGTAAGAAAATCATAATTCATTGAAATTTGTACACCCTAAAGTCTGACATAATACAAAAAAATTTTACCCGTCTCGCAGGCGTTTTTTCGTAATGCATTGATTTTGATTGCTTAACATCCATACTGCATTCAGAATGCAGCTTGACACGCCTAGCTATTTTCGCCATGAATCATTCCGTTGACTCACTTATGGAGCATTTGCCCTTGTCGGTGTCCGATGCTGTTCGTCTGTGTTTGGAATTATTGGAGGAGGCGGCTTTGCCGGGAGAATCGTTCTCCCGCCTGGCTTTACTGGCTCGGATGCGCCGCGTGATTCGCGCCGGGGTCGAGGCGCTGCGCCGTGAGGAGCACACGGTTTGTTTTGAGGAGGCGGCTTGGGCTAGCGTGCGTGCCCGCGAGCACCGCCGCCCGGCAACGCATGCCGATTTGTGTTACTTTGTGCGCCGCATGCTGCGGGTGCCGGGCGTGGCTGAGCGCCCGCTGCGGGCAATGACGGCGCGCGAGTGTCGCGAGCTGCTGGAGCGGGCCTTCCCCGCGAGCGTGCACAGCTATCGCAAGGGGCGTTCGATTTTGCACAGTGTGTTCGCTTTCGGGTTCCGCCGCGAGTGGTGCGAATCGAACCCGGTGGACCGTGTGGAGGTGCCTACCGTACGGGAGCACGAGGTGCTGCCCTTGACCCTGCAGGAGGTCGCGCGGCTGGAGCAAACGGCTGAGCTGCCGGCCTTCCGCTCGCTGCGCCTGCCGCTGCACCTGATGCTCTATTGCGGGATACGACCGACCGAGGTCAGACGCCTGGATCCGCTCCGTGATATCGACTGGCGCGAGCGCACGGTGACTATTCGCCCGAATTGCTCCAAGACCGGCGGCGGACGCGTGGTGCCGCTGCGTGGCGGAGACCTGAGCTCCCTGCCGAGGAGCTTTCCGCCGGGGCCTTCGCCCGCCTTGTGGCAGCGCTTTCGGCGCCGCGCCGGCTTTGCGCGCTGGGTGCCGGATGTGCTGCGGCACACCTTTGCCAGCTACCATGCGGTGTACTTTCGCGATTACGCCCTGCTGCAGCAGGAGATGGGGCACCGCGATGTCTCGCTGCTACGCACGCGCTATGTGCACACCGTCGGCATCTCGATGCGCTGTGCGGCGGCGTTCTGGAATCGATCCGCTGCCGCTCACTCCTCCTCCATGCCCATGAGTCGCTGCAGGATGGCCTCCAGCGCTTCGGATCCGTAGCAGTCTGCCTCGTACACGCGCTGAATCTCGTGCTCGCCGCTGCCCTGCGGGCTGTCGCCGCTTTGGTCGATGGTGTTGACGTAGGCGTTAACCCCCTTGCCGTGCTTGCGCACGAGGGCGTCGACCACTTTGTCGTGCGCGGCCAGCTGCGCGACCAGTTCCTCCAGCTGCGGCACGGCGGCATCGGCTGTTTTGCGGTTGGTGACCTTGGCGAGGATGCGGTCGGCGCGCGCCAGCATGAGCCGGCTGTTCTGCACGGCGGTGTTGGCTTGCTGCATGACGGGTTCCGAGAGGCTGCTGCCGGAGGTGATGCTCATGGCGGCCAGCATGGCGAGCATGCGGTTGCGCTGCGCCCCCTCGCAGACGACGATGTGGTAGAGCGCCCCGTCCGTACCGCGCGGCAGCACGAACTCGCGCCCCTTGTCCACCAGCTTCATGGGCACGGCGCCCGAGGGGGTGAGCGCCTGTAGCTCCTCGGTCTTGCCGGTGAGCATCTGCCCCTCCACCTGCTGCCCGGCGATGACGGCGCTCACGGGCTTGCCGCCGCTCTGCAGGGTGGGGGTGTGGCCGCTGTAGATAATCATGGCGGTCTTATCTGCGCTGTCGATGAAGTGGAACTGGTAGGACTCCGCCCCCGAGGAGCTGACCACGCGGATGTCGGGCGGCACGGGCAGGGCAAAGCTGCCCCAGCATTTGAAGTGCTGCACGGGGGCGGTGCTGATGTCCGGGGTGGGCTCATCCTTGGGGGTAGGGGTGTCCTCGCGGAATTGCAGCCCTTTGAGCACCTCCAGCATGGTGTTGACCTCGGGGCTCTGCGGCAGGGTGATGACAAAGGCGGCACCGTCCACCCCCTTCTCCAGCACGAACTCCCAGGCCTGCCCGCCCTCGGCGGTCGGGCGCACATGCCCTTTGGTGCGCTTGCCCGCAATGTCGGCGTAGCAGCTCTTGCCGCTCGTGTCGATGTTGGGGCTGAAGCCGGAGTAGAGGATGAGGTCGGGAGTCTGCTTAGCGCGGCGCAGGTAATAGAGGGTGTGGTCGGCGCTTTTGTGGCACTCGACCTCGTAGCCGGGGGGGACGGGCAGGGTGAAGCGCGCCCAGCCCTCGAGCGCCACCGTGGCCATGGGCGGCGGCGCGGGGGCAGTCTCGCCGGGGGCGGCGGGCGCGGCCGTTTCCCCGGGGGCCGCGGCAGCTCCGTCGAGTGTCGCGGCTAACAGGCAGAGAGTGAGCACTTTGTTCATCATCCTTCATTGTATGCCGCGGGCGGTCCGAGTCAACAGAAAAACGGTTAGAGTGTGAAAAAATGTTGGCGCGCTGCGGCGGCAGTCTTGCCCCACAGTGTGGCAGCGGGGGCGGTTTCGCTTGCCATGGGGGTGCTTCTCGGGTAGAATGCGCGCGTGGCTGCTCACCCGCCTGTTTCTGCCGTGGATTTCAACGAACGTCCTTTCATCCTTTTTTGGGAGGTGACGCGCGCCTGTGCTCTCGCTTGCCGCCACTGCCGCGCGGTGGCGCAGCCGCAGGCTCACCCGCAGCAGCTCTCGCACGAGGAGGCGCTGCGCTTGGCGGATGAGATTGCCGAGCTGCGCCCGCCCATGGTGGTGCTGACGGGGGGCGACCCCATGATGCGTCCGGATGTCACGGAGCTGATAGAACGCTTGGCGGGGGCGGGGCTGCGCGTGGCGCTGAGCCCGGCGGCGACCCCGCGCCTACTGCGTTGCGATTTTCGCGCTCTGCGCGCGGCGGGGGTGGTGAGCATGAGCCTGAGCCTGGACGGCGCGACGCAGCAGACGCACGATGCGTTCCGCGGCGTGCCGCACACCTTCGAGCGCACACTGGAGGCGGCGCGTCGCGCTCGCGAGGCGGGTATCGAGCTGCAGATCAACACAACGGTGGCGCGCAGCACCCTGCCGGAGTTCGAGGCTTTTGCGGAGCTGATGCGCGAGCTGCGCCCCGATGTGTGGAGCGTGTTTGTGCTGGTGCCCACGGGGCGCGCCTCGGCGGCGGAGCTGCCGACGGCGGCGGAGCTGGAGCAGCTGTGGGAGCGCCTGATTCGCCTGCGCGCGGACGTGCCCTTTGCCGTCAAGACCACCGAGGGGCACCACTACCGCCGTGCGCTGATGCAGGCGGCCGCCGCGGGGCAGACGGCGCCGCTGCGCCATGTCATCGCCACGCGCGACGGCAAGGGCGTGCTGTTTATTTCGCACACGGGGGAGATTCAGCCCAGCGGTTTTTTGCCGCTGACGGCGGGCAATGTGCGCACCGATCGCCTGGCCGAGGTGTACCGCACGCACCCCCTCTTTATGCGCTTGCGCGACGACGACGCGCTGGGCGGCAAGTGCGGGTGTTGCGAGTATCGCCGCGTGTGCGGCGGCTCGCGCTCGCGCGCCTACGGGTTGCTCGGCGACATGATGGGCGCCGAGCCTCTGTGTGCATACATTCCCGCCGCATGGCGCGCCAAGGCAAATTCATGATTAATATCACCAAACTGTGGACGGGGCAGGCGCAACCTGCCGACCACCTGCGCTACGGGCAGGGCGACGGCTCGGGGCGTCTCAACCCGAGCACGGCCTGCTGCGCGCCCGTTTCCTCGCGCGCCCGCAAACCCGTGGTGGTGTGGAACATCTCGCGCACCTGCAACCTGCGCTGCGTGCACTGCTACGCCGATTCGCACGCCGAGCGCTACCCGGGCGAGCTCTCTTGGGAGCAGTGCTGCGCGGTGATTGATGACCTGGCGGCGTATCAGGTGAGCGCCTTGTTGCTCTCCGGCGGCGAGCCGCTGCTGCATCCGCAGCTGCCGCAGATCTTAGAGCGCGCCATCGGACGCGGGCTCAAGGTGACCATCTCCACCAACGGCACGAAGATTACCCCGGCGCTGGCGGCGCGTTTCAAGGAGCTGGGGGTGGCCTATGTGGGCATTTCTCTGGACGGTATCGGTGCGGTGCACGACGCCTTCCGCGGCGTGCCGGGCGCCTTTGAGGGGGCTATCCGCGGCTTTCGCCTCTGCGAGGAGGTGGGGCAGAAGACGGGGCTGCGGCTGACGCTCACGCGCAACAATGTGCAGAGCATGGAGGAGATTCTCGACTTCATCGAGCGCGAGAACATCCGCCGCGTGTGCTTCTACCACCTGGTGCCGACGGGGCGCGGGGTGGAGGTGGCGAGCCTGCGCCCGGAGGAGGCTCGGCGCGCCATCGACCTGCTGATTGCCCGCGCGGAGAAGTGGGCGGCGGCGGGCGATGACCGCGAGTTGCTGACGGTGACGCAGCCTGCCGACGGGGTTTACCTGCTGCTGCGCCAGCTGCGCGAGGGTAGCCCGCTGGCGGCAGAGACGCTGCGCCTGCTGCGCTGGAACGGCGGTGGCGCGAACTCCAGCGGTCGCGGCTTTGCCAACATCGACACGCAGGGCAACATCCACCCCGACCAGTTCTGGCAGAGCGTGACGCTCGGCAATGTCAAGACGCAGAAATTTTCCGACGTGTGGGAGGCGGCGAGCGAGCCCTCGGCGGCCGCGCTGCGCGAGCTGCGCGGCAGCGATGACCCCACCGAGCGCCAGCGCCGCCTCAGTGGGCGCTGCGCTCACTGCAAGCATTTTGCGCTCTGCGGCGGGGGATTCCGCACGCGCGCGGCCTTCCTCAACGGCCATTGGTACGGCTCGGATACGGGGTGCTACCTCACCGACGAGGAAACGCAGACGGATTTGGCGGATTTTTTGAATTCGACGGCTGAAAAATGAGAAAAATTGCCCTTTTTTCCCGCTTTTCTCTTGCATGAGCTGTGGGGCTGTGCTATGTATGTTGATGTCATGAAGCGCTTACTCCTTTCCTCCCTTATCGTGGCGATGGCCGGTGCTGCCTATGCGGACATTCAGGCTCCTCCCGCCTCTGAGTACACCGCCACCCGCAAGCTCGGC
>CAMACY010000068.1 GCA_945831585.1 uncultured bacterium
CTTGGGGCGGGCAGGGGGCACTTTTTGCCTGTCATTTGAGTTTCCATTCGGCTCGGTCGGTGGCGGCCTGTGTGCTGCTGGCGTTGTTGCTGGCTCCGCTGGGGCGGGTGTGGGTGGCTCTGTTGGGGTACATGCGGCGCTGTCTGAGCGGTCGGCTGTGTTTTTTGCTGCCGCGCATGGCGGCGGCGGGGCTGCTGGTAGGGCTGGCAGCGTGGTGGCAGCCGTCGATTGTCGGCAATGGTCAGGAGGCTGTGGCCGCTCTGCTCGCCGGGAGCTTCCCCCCGGTGCAGGCGGCGCTTCTGCTGCTGCTCAAGGTTTTGCTCACAGCGGTGGTGTTTGGTGTGGGGACGATGGGTGGTGTCTTGACCCCTACGCTGATGGTGGGCTGCTTTGCCGGTTGGCTGTTCGGCTGCGTGTTGGCACCCGTTCCCGGCTTCGGGCCGGAGGCTCCGACGGCGTTTGCGCTGGTGGGTATGGCGGTGTTTTTCGGCGCAGCGGCGCGCACACCCGTGACGGCTATCCTGCTACTGATTGAGCTGACGATGGAGGCGTCGCTGATTTTCCCACTGATGGTGGCTGTCGGGGTGGGCTACGCCGTGGTGCGTTTGCTGCCTCGGGGCTCGCTCTACGACAGCGCGCCGGACGGGGATACCTCGCCCTTTGAGCAAGGGCTGGCGGTGTTGCGCGTGGGCGATGTCATGCGCCGCGAGCCCCTGCGTCTGGCGCAGGATGCCCCGCTGAGCTGCTTGTGGCGCGCGCAGCTGCGGCACCCGGGCACCTCCCTCCCCGTGGTCAATGCAGCGGGCGAGCTCGTGGGGCTGGTGCCGCCGCAGGGGCAGTCGCCCGAGCGGGTGCCGATGCTGCGTGTGGGGGATGACTTGCCGACAGCGCTGCGTGTGTTTGAGCGCTCGCCGCGTTGGGACGCCCTGCCGGTGATGGGGGCGGACGGTCGCTTGGCGGGGATGCTGTCGCGCGTGGAATTGCTGCAGACCACGGCGTTGATGTTCCGGCGCGAGTTGGCGCAGCGCCGCTGAATGCGAGCCGCGCCGCAGCCCGGGGTGGGCGGCGGCGCGGGGAAAAAGCAGTGGATTTCCCTGCCTCAGTCCTTGATGATATAGCCCTCTTTGCGGGCTTTGCAGGGAAGGACGGTGCCTTCAGGAATGTAGCCGAGGATGCAGATGCCCATGCCCTCCATCTCGGGCTTCAGCCCCCACTTGGCGCGCAAATCCGCCAGCTCCGGCAGCTCGAACATCTGCTTGGCGCGGTTGATCCAGCAGGAGCCCAGCCCCAGCGCATGCGCCGCGTGCATGAGGTTGGCCATGACCATGCAGGCATCCTGATGCCCCGTCGGGGCGGAGGTATCGGCAAAGACGATAATCGCCGTCGGGGCACCGTAGAAGGGGTCGCGGTCCGTCCCCATGATGGCGGCATTCACCGCCGAGAGCCGTTTGAGTAGCTCGGGATTCCGCACCGCCACCATGACGGGCGATTGCGAGCCGTGCCCCGTGGGGGCATAGGTGCCGACCTCCAGCACGGCATCCAGCTCGGCCTCGGTGATGGGCTCGGGGCGGTAGTGGCGGCAGCTGCGGCGCGATTTGAGGGTCTCCAGTGTTGCGTTCATGGTTGCTTCGGGCGTTTATTGCTCCTTGTCGCGCTCGACGGTGTAGGACTTCCACTCATCGAGGATCTTATCATCCCCCGTGGCGACCACCTCGCCGCTGCCGTCGACAACGATCACATAGGGGATGGTACTCTCGCCGCCGTAACCGGGCAGCCCCTCCGTCACCTCCTGCGACTTGTGCACCATCGCACAGTTGCAGCCGTTCTTCTTGAGGAAGTCCAGCGCCACCTCCGGGGAAGAGTCGTGGGCAATGAGAATGACCTCCACCTTGGCTTTCTTCATCGCCTTGGCCTTGGAGGCAATCTTTTGGACGAACTCCTCGCAGCCGGTGACGGCGCTGTTCGTGGGGCAGTAGAGGTAATACTGGGCGCTCTTGCTGAACTTGCCGTAGATTTTGAACTTAGCCGTCTTCAACGCCTTGGACACGGCCTTGGGATCCTTCTTCTCCGCATCGGCCGAGGTGGTCGCGGAGCTTGAATCGCCGTTAGCTGCGGCCTTGCGCGCCGCTTTCTTGGCCTCGCGTTCGGCTTTCTTGGCTTCGCGCTCGGCTTTCTTGGCTTCGCGCTTTTCCTGCGCCGTCATTGTTTCCGTGGTGTCGGCCCAGACGGTGGGTACGAACCACACCGCCACCGCTGCCAGCAGACTCAGATAAAGGAAGGGATGCTTCATAACAGAGCTATTATCGTATGTCGGGCTTGCCTTGTCAAGGCTTCACTTCAGGCGCGGTTTGCGGGGCGTGGGGCTCGAGGCGCCGCCCTTGAAATCCTTGGCGGGGAGCCACACCTGCTTGCGTCCGATGCCGAAGAGACTGCCGCGCAGGATGAGCTTGTCGCCCTCCAGCCAAATTTGGCAGTCGTACACGCGACCCTTCTGCGGGTCGAGCACCTCGCCGCCGCGGTACTTGTCGCCCTTCTTTGTCAGATCCCAGATGATGTCGAGCCCCAGAATGGCGGGGGAGCCGGGCAGGGCGGCCTTGGCTTGCTTGTCCTTCAGTAGATCGACCACGCGACCGTAGAGCTTGCCTTGGTATTCGTAGAGCTGCACAATGCTCTTGGGCTCGTGGGTCTCGTCGTCAATCGTTTTCCAGAAACCGACAACGCTGTCTGCTGCGAGCGCCCAGGTGCTGAGGAGCAGCAGGGCGGCGGTGGTGGTGAGTTTGTTCATCATATGTGTTTCGGAGTGAGGGAGGGGAGGGCTCGCCGTACCACGGCGGCGATGCATTCAGCCGCCGTGGGTAAGTGAAACCCCGCTGCCGTCAGGCGTGCGTGGCTCATGGCGGTGTGGCGGGGGCGCGGTTCGCGAAAGAAGGGGGCTCGGGCCAGCTCCTGCGGCTCGACGCTCGGCAGTGCGGGCAGGGCGCCGCAACGCAGCGCCTCGCGCAGGGCAAGCTCGGCGCAGCGGTGGCGGCTCAGGGGCTCGCCGTCCGCACAGAGCTGTACCACGCCCGAGAGCGTCGCCGCCTGCGGGGCGAGCAGGATGCGCGCAATGTCCTCGGCATCCGTCGGCAGGGAGTATTGGTCGGCAATGGCGGCGAGCGGCTCACCGCGTAGGGCGCGGCAGAGTGTCTGCTCGATGAAGGAGGGCTTTTCGGCGTTGCCGCAAATCCACGACACGCGCACCACCAGTGCCGCAGGCAGTGCCTCGGCAATCTGCAACTCGCCCTCGCGTTTGCTTGCCGCATAGACGGACAGGGGAGCGCAGCGCGCGTCTTCGGCTTTCAGACCGGGGCGACGACCGTCCAGCACATAGTCGGTGGACAGGTGGATGAAGCGCGCCCCCGTGTGGCGGCAGGCCAGCGCCATCGCCGCCGGTGCCACCGCATTGACGAGGTGGGCATGCAGCGGATCCTCCGCGCAGCCTTCGAGCCCGCTGACGGCGGCGGCGTTGATGACGAGCTCGGCCTCGCTGTGCAGTACCGCCTCGCTGACACGCTCCTGATGCTCCAAGGGGCAGGCGTCGTGTGTCGGCGCCACGAGCTCCCAGCCCTGTGCCCGGGCGGCGCGCGCCAGAACGCTCCCGCTGCGTCCGGAGCTGCCGAAAAGGAGGAGACGGGGAGCCATCGGGGGGAAGTCGCTTATGCCAGCAGCAGCTCGCGCTGCCAGTTCATGAGAGCCGAGAGCCCTGCGGCCTCGTCGGCGGCGATGGCCTCCAGCTGCGAGCGGGCGGCAATGAGGGCGGGTTCCATATCCAGCTCCTCGGCGACGCTGTTACGGCGGGCGGACCAGTGCTCCAAATGCACGTCGAAATGCGGGTCGACCGCATGGCGCGGGCGTTTGGGAATGGTGGGGTATTCGTCCTCATCCAACAACTGGAAGCGCTCGACGACCTTGCGGAAGCGCGCCGCCCGGTGGGGGGGCATATTGCGCCCGGGGAAAACGGGGCGGAACTCCTGCAGAGCGCAACTCCAGCGCAGCAGCTCATCATTCGAGCAAATCATGAACGCGGGGCGATCGCGGTCAGCGGCCTCGGCATCGCGCCAGTGCCACAGGGCGCGCAGTGCTGCCAGCCCGCGGCGCTCCAGCTTGCCGCAGCCGCGAATGCGCCAGGGCTCCTCGTGGCTGCTGTGGAAGCGTTCATAGCCGTGCTGCAGGTTGGTGGCGCAGCTCTCCAGGAACCATTCGTAACGCCCCTTAGCGCGCAGCTCAGCAACCAGCCGGTCGGCCATGTCCAGCATGTATTTGACATCGCCCTGGGCGTATTCGGCCATTGCGGGCGGGATGGGGCGGCGTCCCCAGTCGGCCTTCTGATTTTTTTTACTCAACGTAATGCCGTAGTAGTGCTCCACCAGCGCTGCGAGCCCGAATTGGCGCGCCCCGAGCAGACGCGCGGCAATCTGCGTGTCCAGAATCATGTGCGGCAGGACACCGAAGGCGCCCTGGAACAGGCTCATGTCGTAATCCGCCCCGTGCATCCACACATCCGACTCCTGCAACCACAGGGTGAAGAGGCTCATGTCCTCCAAGGCCAGCGGGTCGATGATGCACACGCCTTCGGCATCGGCGTACTGGATGAGACAGAGCTTTTCGCGATGGCGATGGAGGCTGTCTGCCTCCAAATCGAGCACGGTGCGCCCCTGTGCTTGGCGCGCGGCGCGCTGCTTCCAGTCGTAAAGAGCCTGTGGATCCGTAATCATGAGCGCCGCAGTCTAACACAGCAGAGCCCTAAAGGCAAGTCTATTGTGGGTGGGCTGCGCGCTTCCGAGAACGCATTTTGCCGACCTGAGTTTTTATCATTGCATCCCGGAAATACTCGTGTTAGGCTGAGTACGCATGAGTGATACACGCGCGACTTTTTTCTCCGGTATTCTGTTGATTGTTCTGTTCGCCTGCACGGCCACCTACATCGCCGGCTTCGAGGCGGTGCGCTCCCTGCGGCTCAGTCCGCTGATTGTCGGTATCCTCATCGGGATGATTTATGCCAACACCCTGCGGCGGCAGGTGCCGGCTGAGTGGAATCCCGGCATCACCTTTTGTTCCAAGCAGGTGCTGCGCTTCGGGATTGTGCTCTACGGCTTTCAGGTGACCGTGGGGGATGTGATGGAGCTCGGCTTGCCGGCTCTGGTGGTCGATGCGCTGGTGGTGCTGCTTACGCTGTTGTTCGGCGTGCTGCTGGGGCGTTGGCTCAAGATGGATGCGCAGACGGCGCTGTTGACTTCCGTGGGCAGTTCGATTTGCGGGGCGGCGGCGGTGCTGGCCGCCGAGCCCGTGGTGAAGGGAGAGCCCTACAAGGCGGCGGTGGCGGTGTCGACTGTGGTGATTTTCGGCACGCTGGCCATGTTCCTGTACCCCGCCTGCTACCGCGCCGGGCTGTACGACATGGACGCGCGGCAGGTGGGGCTGTACACGGGAGCCACGCTGCACGAGGTGGCGCATGTCTACGGCGCGGGCGAGGCGATGAACGGCACGGATGACAGCGTGGCCGGAGCTTGCGGGCGCATGACGGCGGCGCGCAGCGAGCTCAACGAAACAGTGAGTGTGTATCTGGCCCTGCACCCCGAGCAGAGCAGCGAACTGGCGGCGCCTCACGCGCGCATGAACGAAGCCTGCAAGGAGCTTCGCGGCTATTTTTGCGAGATGCCCGATTTCGCTGTGCCGAACCATGCGGAAATCAAGCGCCCGGCGGTGATTGTGAAGATGCTGCGCGTGATTCTGCTCGCGCCGGTGCTCATCGGACTCAGTTTTCTGCTCTCACGTCGTCAGGGAGGGGTGGGCGGTCACGGTCGGGTGCAGGTACCGCTCTTTGCGGTCATGTTCCTAGTGGTCATCGGGCTCAACAGTTTGCTGCCGCAGACCGACTGGGTGGCGAGCGCCACGGGAGCCATCAAAACAGCCGACACCTTCCTGCTGACCATGGCCATGACGGCACTGGGCGTGGAGACGAGTTTCGATAAGTTCCGCAAGGCAGGTGCCAAGCCTTTTGTGCTGGCGCTGCTGCTCTTCCTCTGGCTGGTGTTCGGCGGCTACGCGCTGGTCAAGTTGGTGACGGCGGTGCTGTAAAGCCCCGCGCGGGGTGTCCGGGGTGCGGCAATTGCCCGGCGGCGGCTCAGACTTCGTTCGGGCGGAGCAGTAGACTGCGGGCGTGGGCTTCGGCCGTCTCGCCCTGCGTTCCGAGCATGCGCACGAGCTCCTGAACGCGCGCCTCGCCGCGCACCTCGCTCAGGCGCGACAGGGTGCGCCCTTGCTCCACCCCCTTGGCGATGAGGTAGTGGTGGTCGGCCAGCGCCGCCACCTGCGGAAAGTGGGTGATGGAAATGACTTGGTGTTCGGTGCCGAGCTCGCGCATCTTCATCCCTACAGCGCGGGCAATTTCGCCGCCCACGTTGGCATCGATTTCATCAAAGACCAGCAGGGGGGTGTCGTCCTGCTTGGCCAGCGCACTCTTGAGCGCCAGCATGACGCGCGCCAGCTCGCCGCTGCTGGCGATGAGCCGTAGGGGTTTGAGCGGCTCGCCGGGATTGGGGCCGAAGAGAAAATCTACGCTTTCTGTGCCCTGCGGGCCGGGCTTGGGCTCGGGGGCGAACTGTACCCGGAAGAGCGAGCGGCGGAAGCCCAGTTGCGCGGCGTGCATCAGGAAATCGCGCTCCAGCCGGGGGGCAGCCTTGCGGCGCGCCGCCGCCAGTGCTTCCCCGGCGCGGCGGAGACGCTCCAGCGCCGTGCGCTCGGCCTCGGCCAGCTCGTGCAGGCGCTCCTCGCGGTTGTCCTCCGCCTCGAGCCGGGCGCGGCAGGCCTCCGCATGCGCGCAGATGCTCTCCCAATCCGCCCCGTACTTGCGCTTGAGACTGTCGAGCGTGGCCACCCGCTGCTCCAGCGCCGCGAGTTCGGCGGGGTCGCCACCCAGCGAGTCGGCATAATCTTGCAGGGCATCGGCGTTGTCCTCCAGCTCCTCCACCAGCGCCTCCAGCGGAGCCACCAACGGCTGCGCAGCGGCATCGAGGCGCGTGAGCTCGTGCCCCAGCCGCACGAGACGGCGCAGCTGCGCGGGCAGGGAATCCTCCTCCCCCGCCAGCAGTTGCAGCATGGGCGTCACCGTGTCGCGCAGCCGCCCGGCATTGCGCGCGCGCTGCCAGCGCTCCTCGAGCCCCGCCACTTCCTCGGTAGAGAAGGCGGCTTCCTCGATTTCGCGCACCTGGTGGCGCAGAAAGTCCAGCTCGCGTTCGTTGGCCATCTCGCGCTCCCGCAGCTCGCGGTGCGCGGCACAAGCCTCCGTCCACGCGCGATAAGCCTCCCGGTAGGCGTGCAGCAGCGCGCTATCCTCGGCAAACGCATCTAGCAGGCAGAGCTGGCGCTCCGTCGAGGTGAGCGAGCGATGCGACTCCGGGTGGTGCATGTCCACCAGCCCGGCGCCCACGCGGCGCAGCAGTTGTAGCGTCACCGGGCTGTTGTTGATAAACTGGCGGTTGCCCGTGGTGGTGATGACGCGGCGAATGATGAGCTGCCCCTCCTCGCAGGGCGGAACACCCGCTTCCTCCAGCAGGGCATCGGTCGCCTCGGGATGGCTCAGGGAAAAACCGGCCTCCAAGCTGCACTGCGTCTCCCCGCTGCGGATCATCCCTTTGTCGGCGCGCTCTCCCAGCACCAGCGCAATGCCGCCCATGATGACGGATTTGCCCGCTCCCGTCTCCCCCGTGATGGCGAGAAAACCGCGCTGCGGCTCCCACACCAGCGAGTCCACGAGGGCAAGGTGGCGAATCTTGAGCAGGGTGAGCATGGGTTTTGGGATTGCGTTACGGCGGCATTATGGCATAATGACGGCAGAAATCAACCCCCAAACTCGGCCATGAACATCCTTTTCCTCGGCAGCGGCACCTCCACCGGCGTGCCTGTCATCGGGTGTGATTGCCGCGTATGCTGCGAGGCGCGCCGCCCCGGCAGCCGCCAGGCGCGCCTGCGCTCCTCGGTGCTGGTGCAGACGTCGCAGACCACCCTGCTGGTCGATTCGGGACCCGATCTGCGGCAACAGGCGCTGCGCTACGGGCTGACGGCCATCGATGCCGTGGTCTACACCCATCAGCACCTCGACCATGTAGCGGGCTTCGACGAGTTGCGCGCCTTTTGCTGGCACCGCGACAGCCCCTTGCCGATGTACGCGGGACCGCAAACGCTGGCCCAGCTGCGGCAAATGTACGCCTGGGCTTTCGCCCCCTCCAACACCTGGAAAGGCTATGTGCACCCCGATGCGCACGATCACGGCGGAAAGCCCTTTGTCGTCGGCGATGTGGAGGTCTGCCCTGTGCCTGTGGTTCACGGCCGGGTGGAGACTTTTGGCTATGTGTTCCGCAGCGGCGGCAGGAGTTTCGGCTATGTGCCGGACATCAAGGAACTGCCCGAGTCCTCGGTACCGCTGTTGCAAGGGCTGGATGCGCTGGCAATGGACGCTCTGGGCACTGTGCCGCATTTCACGCACCTGACGGTGGAGGAGAATATCGCTCTCATGCACCGCCTGCAGCCCGGACTCGGGCTGGTGACCCACACCGGGCACCGCGCGGACTACGAGGACTTGGCAGCGGGGCGTTTCCCCGGCTGGCCCTCCTTCCTGCGCCCGGCCTACGACGGGCTGAGCGTGGAGCTCTGAGCGCCCCGTGAGGGCGCGCGCTCAGAAGAGCAGGCTGCCGCTGTCCTCGTAGCTGCGGGAGCGGAGCTGCTCGCGCAGGCTGTCGGCCAGTTGCTGGCAGTCATCGGCGCGGATGAGGATGTCCTGACGGCGGCGGTAGGCCTCCTGCAGCAAGCGGATGAGCTCCTGAGTGTCGTTGAGGGCGTAGGGCGGGATTTCTTCGGGCATCGCCGCGCATTCTAACCCAAAGCCGACGCCCAGGCAAGCGGATTTCGTGTCGGATGCTTCCCGCGCCGTGAGCATTTTCAGTAACATACTGAGTTTTTGCTTTCCTAGAGTCGGTGCCGGGCGTATACTGAACCCGCGCGAGGGCTCAACCGCCCACCGCTTCTCAAGAAA
>CAMACY010000069.1 GCA_945831585.1 uncultured bacterium
GCATTGTAGATGGCGCGGATTTCTGCCTGCAAGAAATCACCTTCGGCCACGGCGCCGATAATCTGCACGATTTTTCCGGTATTCATTGTATTAAAAGCGTTAAAATGGGGGGGGGGATGAAGAGTGGGATGCGATGGGCTGCCTTACTCCATCGCCTTCATGGCGGTGGTGATTTCCAGCAGCTCGTTGGTGATTTGGGTCTGGCGGGCTTTGTTGTATTCGAGGGTGAGCTCGCCGATGAGAGTCTTGGCGTTCTCAGTGGCGGACTTCATAGCGACCATGCGGGCGCTCTGCTCGCTGGCCTTGCCCTCCAGCACCATCTGGGTGAGCAGGTTGGCCACATAGAGCGGCAGAATGGCGTTGAGCAGGGCTCCGGGCGAGGGCTCCAGCAGGAAATCAGCGCGACCCGTGTCGGATGGCTCCTCCTGCCCGGCGATGCTCAGCAGCTCCTCGGGCGTAATGGGCAGCAACTCGCTGAGCTGCGGGCGCTGCACCATGACGTTGACAAACTTTTGGTAGACCACGCTCACGCTGTTGTAGGTTCCCTCCAAATAGGCCTTGCCGATGAATTGGAGGATGGGCTTCATCTCCGCCTCGCCGATGCTGTCGCCCGGCGAGAAGGAGGCGATGAGCCTGCGCCCCGTGCGCGCGAACTGCGGGTTGAGCTTGGCGCCGATGGTGATGTAGTCGGCCTCGCGCGGGCAGCGCAACAGCACCTCCTTGAAGAGGTTGGCATTGAGCCCGCCGCAGAGCCCGCGATCCGTGGTCACGACCACCACGAGGGGCTTGCCCTCCGCGGCGCGGCGCATGAGGGGCGAATCGCACTCCGCGATACTCTCTTGCAGGTGGCGAAAGACGTTGGCCAGCGCGGCGGTGTAGCTGCGCCCGGCCAGCGCCAGCTCCTGAGCACGGCGCATCTTGGCAGACGCAACCATCTGCATCGCCTTGGTGATTTGCGATGTGTTGCGTACCGACTTGATGCGGCGCTTGATGTCTCTCAGTCCGGCCATGGCGGCTTAGTGTTTCCGGCTGTTCTTGAAGGAGGTCATAAAGGCTTTCAGACGGGCATCGATGTCGTCTGTCAGCGTCTTTTCGGTCTCGATGGCCGCGAGCAGGTCGGCGGCGTTGACGCTCGCCTCTTCCTCCAACTCTGCGCGCACGCGGCGAATATCGCTCACGGGGACATCGTCGAGGTAGCCGCGCTGGATGGCGTAGAGGTTGATAACCTCGATACCCAGGCTCTTGGGCTCGTACTGCCCCTGCTTGAAGAGCTCGACAATGCGGCTGCCGCGCTCGAGCTTGGCCTTGGTGGCGGCATCGAGGTCGGAGCCGAACTGGGCAAAGGCCTGCAACTCTTCAAACTGCGCCAGGTCGAGCTTGACGGAGCCGGCGAGTTTCTTGACAATCTTGGTCTGCGCGCTGGAGCCCACGCGGCTCACGGAGATGCCCACGTTGATGGCGGGGCGAACGCCCTGGTAGAAGAGGTCGGTGTCGAGGAAAATCTGCCCGTCGGTGATGGAGATGACGTTGGTGGGAATGTAGGCGGAAACGTCGCCGGCCTGCGTCTCGATGACGGGGAGAGCGGTGAGGGAGCCACCCTTGCGCCCGCCCTCGCTGTTGATGCGGGCAGCGCGCTCGAGCAGGCGGCTGTGCAGGTAGAACACATCGCCCGGGTAGGCCTCGCGACCGGAGGGGCGGCGCAGGATGAGCGACACCTGGCGGTAGGCGACGGCGTGCTTGGAGAGGTCATCGTAGACGATGAGGGCGTCCTGCCCCTGATCCATGAAGTACTCGCCCATGGCGCAGCCGGCGTAGGGTGCCAGGTACTGCATGGCGGCACTGTCGGAGGCAGAGGCGACCACGACGATGGTGTAGGGCAGCGCGCCGCTCTCCTCCAGTTTGGCGACGAGGCGCGAGACATTGGCGCGCTTCTGGCCGATGGCCACATAGATGCTGTAGAGCGGGCGGTAGCCCTCGGTGCCCTGCTCTTCCGCGCGCTTGTTCTGGCGCGCCTGCGAGATGATGGTGTCGATGGCGAGGGCGGTCTTGCCTGTAGAGCGGTCGCCGATGATGAGCTCGCGCTGGCCGCGACCGATGGGAATCATGGCATCGATGGGCAGGATGCCGGTCTGCACAGGCTGGTTGACGCCCTGACGGGAGATGATGCCGGAGGCGATTTTCTCCACGGGGTAGTGAGCGGCGGCTTCGACGGGTCCCTTGCCGTCCAGCGGGTTGCCCAGCGTATCAACCACGCGGCCGAGCAGACCGGGACCCACAGGCACTTGCAGCAGGCGACCCGTCGTCTTGCAGGTGTCGCCCTCGCGCAGGTGGGAGCCGCTGCCGATGAGCACGGCGCCGACCTCATTCTCCTCGAGGTTCATGGCGAGCCCCATCACGCCGCCGGGGAATTCAATCATTTCGTTGAGCATGGCGTTGCTCAGACCTTCGATGCGCGCCACACCATCGCCGATGGCTTTGATGGTGCCCACGTTCTCGCTAACGGCGGCAGCGGCAGCGTTGCGGATTTGTGCTTCCAGTTCTTGTACGATGTTGCTCATACCCTTGGTGGTTAAAGTTGTTGTGTCTATGTCGTGAAGTAGTTTCGCTCAGATGCGGGAGAGGCGCTCAATGCGCGAGCGCAGGGAGGCATCGGTGACGGAGTCGCCGACGCGGACGCTCAGCCCGCCGATGAGGGCGGGGTCGTTCTGCCACACATAGTGCAGCCCGGCATGGCGGGCATCGAGCTTGGTGCGAATACGCTGCTGCTCGTCCTCGCTGAGGGGGACGGCCGAGGTGATGGTGGCGGTGTGTGCCTCGCAGTCGAGGCGCACCAGCTCAGTGAAGGCGGTCAGCAGCGCCAGCCCGTTGCGCGGGCGGCGCTCGAGCACGGCGGTCGCCACGCGGCGTACGCGCTCCTCATCAAGCAGCCCGTCCGCCCCCCGGCAGAGCCGCAGGAGGCGGCGCGCCTGTGCCTGCACATCTTTGGTAATTTTCATGGGCGGTTCAGAGGTTACGGATGGCCTCGTCGTTGATGCGGCGGTGGTCCTCCTCGGTCAGCACCTTGCCGGTCACCTGCGCCGTGGCGAGGGCGACCAAGCGAGCGAATTCGCCGCGCAGTGCCTCCTTCTCGCGGCGGCTGTCGGTTTCGGCCTGGCGGCGGGCGTTGTCCAGCAGGGTCTGTGCTTCGGCGCTTGCCTTGGCGCTCAGTTCCTCCTGCAGGCGGGCGGCAGTGCTGCGGGCGTGCTCCACCTCGCGGCGTCCCTGCTCACGCGCTTCGCTGAGCAGCTGCTCGCCCGTACTCTTCACCTCAGCCAGCTCCTGCACGCTTCGGGCGTGCATGGCCTCTCCCTCCTCGATGCGGCGGCGGCGCTCTTCGAGCTGCTGCGCGATGGGTTTGATACCGAAGGTGACAATCACCGCGACCAGAATAAAGAAGGCGATGAGGTGGGCGACGAAGGCCTCGGTATGCAGGCCGAATTTATCAACCAATTGCAGGAGGTCTGCGGCTAAAATGGGGTTGAACATGGTGTGTGGGGCTTGAGAATGATGAAACGGATAACGAAGTAAAAGAAAGGGGGCGGGCTGCACCCCCGCCGGAGAAGAAGCAGCGGGAGCGCAGCCGGGCACGAGCGCGCGCTCAGCCCATGAAGATGGCCACGAAGGCCACACCTTCCACCAGAGCGGCGAGAAGAATGGAGATGGTCAGCACCTTGCCGAAGGAGGCGGGATTGCGACCCGTGGATTCGGCGGCTTTGGCGCCGATGAGACCGATGCCGAGACCGGCACCGATGGCGGCCAAACCGGCGGGACCGACGGCGGCAGCTGCTTCTGCAATCATGGGAGTAATCATGGTTAGTATCTGTTTGTTGTTGGTGTTGCCCCTGCCCTCACGGCTTTCTTCATGATCAGACAGGGGAAAATGGTATCTCGGGGCTTCTTTCTTCGGGACGGGGGGAGGGACTCAGTGTTCTCCGGCGCTCTCCTCTTCTTCGCCGCCTACCTGCGTCTTGAGGAAAATGGCGGTGAGCATGAGGAACACGAGCGCCTGCACAAAGCCGACGATGATTTCCAGCCCCATGAAGGGCAGCATGGCCAGCCAGCTGATGGAGCCCATTTTTTCCAGAATGGCCTCACCCGCGAAGATGTTGCCGAACAAACGGGCGGCCAGAGCCACGGGACGCACGCAGATGGAGAGAATCTCAATCATCCCCACGAAGAAGAAGATGGGCAGCAGGGCAT
Source organism: uncultured bacterium (assembly GCA_945831585.1). Taxonomy (GTDB): domain Bacteria; phylum Verrucomicrobiota; class Verrucomicrobiia; order Verrucomicrobiales; family Akkermansiaceae; genus Akkermansia. The sequence goes on from CAMACY010000069.1 coordinate 4,240, forward strand.
ACTTGAGGAAGCCCGTCAGCCCGCCCTTGGGGCCGAAGGTATGGCTGAGGAAGTGCGCCAAGCCCTGCTCGCGCAGCACCCAGATAAACCAGAGGATGGCGTAGCCGAAGCCCAGGAAGATGGTGACATTGAGGTCGGCATTGGCGCCGCGGAACATGGGCTTACCCTCGTAGGTCAGCTCGCCCACGCCGGGAATGAGCCCCATGTAGTTGCTCACGAGGATGAGCAGGAAAATTGTGGCAAAATACCAAAAATACTTGCGCGCCAAATAGCGCCCCGTCAGCCCCTCGACGAAGTTGTAGAGCAGTTCAAACACCCACTCCGCGAAATTCTGCAATTTGCCGGGAATGCGCTCCATGCGGCGCGTGGCGAGCCGCAAAAACAGCGTGATGATCAGCACCGCCAGCGCCAGCATGAGCATAGAATTGCTGATGGGGAGTGTGTAGGGCCAGCAGGGAAGCTCGATGTTCCAGAGAATGGGAGCATCGGAGCTGAGCGCGGCCTCCTCGCCGGCGCAGGCCAAGCCGCAGCCGAGCACACACGAGGCACAGATAGAGAGCAATGCTTTCATGACGTTGGTAGAGACTAGCACCTTTCCTCGCACGCCGCAAGGACAAAAACTGCCCCCGCGCCACAGAAATCGAAATAAATCGGGGCTGTTTCCAATCCGCTGACGCGGGAGAGGGGGGTCAGCGGATTGGAAACAGCCCCGAAACAGCCCCCAAAATTCAAAAATCTTCTTGTCCTCAAGTAACTTGAGCGGTTAAGCTCTGCCGTATCGATGAAAACAATCATGACCCTCATGGTATCAGCCCTGGCATTCTCGTCGGCAAGCGCTGCCGAGCAAGTACTCTCGCCCCGCGAAGAGCAGGTGGCACGCATCAGCGCCTGCACGGCAGCAAGCAACCTGACGACCCTGCGCGAGGCGCTGAACTCGGCTCTCGATTCGGGTATGAGCATTGCCGAGGCCAAGGATATCCTCACCCAGCTCTACGCTTACTGCGGCTTTCCGAAGGCGCTCAACGCCCTCGGGGTGCTGCGGGAGCTGACGGAGACGCGCGCCGCAGCGGGCAAGCAGGATCTCCGGGGGGAGGACAATCCCTCCCCCCTGCTGACGGATGCCCTCGACCGCGGCACCGCCACGCAGACGCAGCTGTGCGGCGCGCCCGTCAGGGGCGCCTTGTTTGATTTTGCCCCTGCGATTGATGCCTACCTCAAAGCGCATCTTTTCGGCGATCTCTTCGGCAGCCCGCTGCACGATTGGCGCACGCGCGAAATCGCCACCATCGCCGCGCTGTCGGTCATGCCCGGCACGGAACCGCAGTGCCGCGCCCACATCGGCATCGGTCGGCACAACGGACTGAGCGCCGAGAAGGTGGAGGCCGTTCTGCAAACAGCGGCGGCCGTCGCGCCCAAGGGCGATATGTTCCCCTTGGGCGAACCGGCGGATGCCTCGGTGTTTACCGGGTCGGCTCGGGTGAGCATGCTCACGGACAAGGGGAGCTACGACACCGCCGTCTACAATGTGACCTTCGCCCCCGGCACGCGCAATCATTGGCACCGCCATACCAAGGGGCAGATTCTGCTCTGCACGGTGGGCGAGGGTCTGTATCAGGAGCGGGGCAAGGCGGCGCGGCGCCTGCGCCCGGGCGATGTGGTGCAGATTCCGCCCGACACCGACCATTGGCACGGCGCCGCCCCACACAGCGTGTTTGTACACATCGGTATCACGCCCGAGGCATCGACCAACCGCACGACGTGGCAGGAAGCGGTCAGCGATGAGGACTACGCCGCCGCCGACAACGCAGCGAAAGGAGCACGGCCATGAGCGAAGAAACCTACACCATTGCCCAGATGGCCGAGCGCAGCGGGCTAAGCGTGCCGACCCTGCGTTTTTACGAAAGCGAGGGGCTCATCCCCCCCGTGCCGCGCGACTACGCCAACAACCGTGTGTACGGCGAGGCCGAGGTGAGCCGCATCGACACCATCCGTTGCCTGCGCGCTGCGGGGCTGACCCTGCCCGAAATGCGCCGTTATTTTGACATGGTGAGTGCGGGCGAAGCGACTATCCCCGAGCGTCGCGAGCTGCTGCGGCGCACGCAGGAGCGCCTGAGCCGCCAGCAGGCCGACCTGCAGCGCTGCATGGACTACCTGACGCTCAAGCTGGACTTCTACGACCGCGCCTGCGCCGCTCAGGCAAAGGGGCTTCCGTTACCGGAGTATAGTTTTGCCCGCGCACGCTCCGTTTTCGACTGTCCCGAAAAGGAGTCCTAATCCTCCTCCCCGGGGAAGCCCGCCGCCGGACGAAAGGTCGGCACGCGCTTGGCGGGAATCGCCAAGCGCTCCGAGGCTCCGGGCAAGCGTCCCGAACGGGCGCGACGCTCGCAGAGCTCAAAGCTGCCCCAGCCGGCGATGTGCAGCTTCTCGCCCTCCGCCACCGCTGCGGCGACGGAGCTCAGCACCGCCTCCACGGCAGCCGAGGCGCTGCGGCGTGTGGCTCCCGGTCCCATCAGCCGCTGCACGCGGGCAATCAGCTGCCCCTTGTTCATGAGCGCTTGGCGAGCGCGTCGCGAATTTCGCGCAGCAGAAGAATCTCCTCCGGCGTGGGCGCGGGTGCCGGGGCGGGTGCCGGTTTTTCTTCCTCGCGTCGCTTGGCGCGCAGGGAGCACAGCAGGCGCAGGGCAACGAAAATCGTCAGTGCGATGATGAGGAAATCCACCACGGTCTGGCAGAACAGCCCGTACTTGATGACGGGAGCCCCCTCCTCGGCACTCAGGGCAAAGCTCAGGTCGGCCATGCCCTTGGTACCCCCCGTCAACATCGTCACCGCCGGCATGATGATGTCCCCGACCAGCGAGCTGACGATTTTACCGAAGGCGCCGCCGATGATGACGCCGACGGCCATGTCGACCACGTTCCCCTTGAGGGCGAAGGCCTTGAACTCATCCACCCAGGCCGGTTTGATCTTGTTGAGATTCATGGTATATCAGATGTTGAATGGCTTTTAGCGTACCTTCTTGAAAGCCTTGACAGCCCATTCGGTGGCGTGCCAGCCCTGCCCCTCGTTGAGGAAGATGCAGACCCCGCCCGTGGGCACCTTGATATCGTGCGTCGCGCAGAAGCCGGCGTAGTCCCCGGTGATGTGGGGTGCAAAGCGGATGGTGCCGTTGGAGGAGACGCAGAGCAGCGTCTCGCCCTCGCGGATGTCGTCGGCCAGTTGCTGCCAGTTGCGAATAATTTGGGGAACATCGACCTTCCAATCCGGCGGCACGATGGCTTCCGCGTTCCAGCGGTCGATGAGGGCGGCGCCCAGCGCATCCAGCTCCTCGGGGCTGAGGGAGGCGGGCTCGAGCCCCTGCTCCGCTGCGGCCAGCGCCCCGAGGCGCGCCTTGACCTCCTCCTCGCTCTTGTTCTCGTCCGGGCCGTAGTCCACCTCGATGAAGCGCGCATCGGGCTGCACGGGGCAAGGCTTGCCCAGCTCCTCGCTCGCGAGCTCGGCGGTGCGCAGGGTGCGCTGCAGCGGCGCAGCTAGGATGCGGTCGGGCACGAGGCCGAGCTGCTTCAGCCAGCGACCGATGCCACGGCCGCGCTCTTCTTCAACCAAGGGGAGATCCGTGCGTGAGCCGACGCGGGTCGGGGTCTCGCCGGGGCGAAAGGTGTTGCCGTGACGGGCAATGATGAGCGTTTTCATAGTCTGTGGAGGGGGGGAAAAAAAAGACTCAGGCCAAATCTTCTTCGATGATGAGGTTGTCGATGATGTACTGCCGACGTTCGTCGCTGTTGTCGCCCATGTAGAAGCGCAGCAGCGCACGCAGGTCGTGCGCATGTTCCAGCGTGACGGGCTCCAGCCGGATGTCCTCACCGATAAAGGCCTTGAACTCGGCGGGGGAAATTTCGCCCAAACCCTTGAAGCGGGTAATCTCGGGGTTCCTGCCGAGCTGCTTGACGGCGCGGTCGCGCTCGGCCTCGCTGTAGCAGTAGAGGGTACGCTGCTTGTTGCGCACGCGGAAGAGCGGCGTTTGCAGGATGAAGAGGTGCCCCTCCTCGATGAGCGGCTTGAAATACTGAATGAAGAAGGTGAGCAGCAGCAGTCGGATGTGCATGCCGTCCACGTCGGCATCGGTGGCGATGATGACCTTGTTGTAGCGCAGGTCGTCCATGCTGCGGTCGATGTTGAGCGCCAGGTGCAGGAAATCGAGCTCCTCGTTACGGCGCTCCTCGAACAGCGCTGCGCGGTTGATGCCGAAGCTGTTGGCGGGCTTGCCGCGCAGGGAGAACACCGCCTGTGTCTCCGCATCGCGCGCCGTGGTGATGGAGCCGCTGGCCGAATCGCCCTCGGTGATGAAGAGCATGGTCTCCTCCGCGCGCTTGTGGCGGCTGTCGTAGTGCACGCGGCAGTCGCGCAGTTTGCGCGTGTGAATCTTGGCCTTTTTGGCGCGCGCCTTGGCCACCTTGCCCGTCACGCCCGCCACCTCCTTGCGCAGCTTCTCACTCTCGCGGATGCGCTCCTCCATCGCCTCGCCTACTTCGGGATGACGATGCAGGTAATTGTCCAACTCGCGCGCGAGGAAGTTGCCGATGAAGGTGCGGATGGTTTCCTTGCCCGGGCCCATCGTGTTGCTGCCCAGCTTGGTTTTCGTCTGCGACTCGAACACGGGCTC
>CAMACY010000070.1 GCA_945831585.1 uncultured bacterium
CTCCTGCGCCTGCTGAGGAAGCTCCTGCGCCTGCTGAGGAAGCTCCTGCGCCTGCGGAAGCCTGAATTCCCCCCGGGGGAAATTGTTGCCGGATGCCCCGAGCGGGGGCATCCGGTCTATTTTTGCGGCGCACACCCGCTACGGGCGGATAATAGGCTTGATTTTGGGTCGTATTGGGAGCACAATACGGCAACGCCGTCCAGCGCGGCGAGCGGCGAACCTCAACTGGAATCGTTTCGGAGCATGATTCGCATTTACACACAGACAGAGAACGGCATTTCCCGCACCGTAGGGCTGGAGGAACAAGGCGAGCGACGGGGTGATATTTTCTGGATTGATTTGCTGACGCCCGATGCGGAGGAATTACGCTTTGCCGAGGAACTTTCCGCCCTCGAAATGCCCACGAAGGACGAGATGCGCGAAATTGAAGCCACCTCGCGTCTGTACTGTGAAGATGGAGCCCGCTTCATGACGACGACGGTGCTCTCGCGGGTCGAGACCGATGACCCGATTATCGCCGAAATCACGTTCATCCTCAAAGGGCGTATCATCATCACCATTCGACACACGGATTCTTACTCCTTCCGCGTCTTTTCGCACCAACTGCTGCGCACCCCGGGCACCAACCGTGATCTGGTTTTTGTCGGGCTGCTGGAGACGCTGGTTGATCGCCAGGCCGATGTGCTGGAACGTTTCGGTACGGATTTGGATGCCCTCTCCAAAAAGGTATTCGGCACCAGCCGACGCCGCCGCAAGAGCAACGAGGAGGATCCCGACACCGAGGATTTGCGCGATGCGCTCGAAGAGTTGGGACGCGTGGGTGACCTCATCACCCGGCAGCGCGATGCGCTCGTCAACTTACTGCGCCTCATCACCTTTGCCGGCAACGAGGATTCCTGCACCGATGCGCGTGAGAGTCTGTACACAGCGCTACGCTCCGTGAGCCGAGATGTCAACTCACTTGCCGAATACGCCTCCTTCCTTTCCAATAAAATCAACTTCATGCTCGATGCTGTGCTCGGACTCATCAATATCGAGCAGAACGACATCGTCAAGGTGTTCACCATTGTCAGTGTCCTCTTCCTGCCGCCCACGCTCGTGGCAAGCATGTACGGCATGAACTTTGATTGGATGCCCTTCCTGCACTCACCCTACGGTTTCTGGATTGCCCTGTTCTGCATGTTCATGGCTGCCTCCCTGCCCCTCATCATCTTCCGTCTCAAACGTTACATATGATCAAGATTCGCCCTGTTGCCAAGCCTGAGGAAGAAATCCTCAAGGCCAACATCCTCATCGAAGCGCTGCCCTACCTGCAAGCCTACCGCGACAAGACCATCCTCATCAAGTTCGGCGGCTCGGCCATGGACAATCCCGAGCTCGTCCGCTCGCTCATGCGCGACATCGTGGTGATGGAGACCATGGGGCTCAACCCCGTGGTGGTGCACGGCGGCGGCAAGGCCATCTCCAAGGCCATGCAGGAGGCCGGGCTCGAGGCGCGCTTCGTCAATGGTCTGCGCGTCACCACGCCCGAGGCCATCGACATTGTGGAGCGCACCCTCACGGGACACATCAATCCCGGGCTCGTGCAGATGATGCGCGACTGCGGCGGCAAGGCGGTGGGCATTCCCGGCACCAATGTCTTCGTGGGTGAGAAAATCACCGAGCGCGATGCCGAGGGCAATCCCGTAGACATCGGCATGGTCGGCCGCGTTATCGGCTGTTTGTTGCCGCGCATCGAGGAGGCGCTCTCGCTGCAGCTGACCCCCGTCATCTCGCCCTTGGCGCGAGAATTGGGCACCCATCAGGCGCTCAACGTCAACGCCGATTTGGCGGCGGCGGCGCTCGCGCGCGAGCTCAAGCCCGTCAAACTGATCTACATTTCCGACGTGCCCGGCCTCATGCCCGACCCCAAGGATCCCACGCGCATTATCCAAAGCATCGACCGCAAGGAAGCTTTCCAGCTCATGGATGAGGGGGTTATTTCCGGCGGCATGATTCCCAAGGTCAAGAGCGCGGTCGATGCCCTCAACGCCGGGGTGCGCAAGGTGCACTTCATCGACGGGCGCTTGCCGCACACCCTGTTGCTGGAGATTTTCACACCGCAGGGCATTGGCACGGAAATTGTGCGTGAACAACGCTGAACCATGAAGCCCCCCGCCTCCATCGGTATTTTGGCGCCGAACCGCAGCGCCGCCTGCATGCAGGCGCTGGAGCGCCTCATGAACAGCTGCGCGGCGGTCGGTCTCCATGCCTATGAGGTGGGCGAGTTTACGGCATGCGACCCCGTGCCGGGCAAGCCGGAGCTGCTCCTGTGTCTGGGCGGCGACGGCACCATGCTGGCCGCAGCCGAACAGGCGGCTCCCCGTGGCATCATCCTCGGCGGGGTCAATCTGGGGCATCTGGGCTTTCTGAGCGCCTGCGGGCGCGACGAGATAGACGTGCTGACAAGGGCCTTGGCCGAGGGGCACTACGCCGTGGAGGAGCGCACCATGCTCCAGGTGCAACGCAGTGGTAATGCCGGTCACCTGCACCTCGCGCTCAACGAATTGGCGCTGATGCGCGCCCAGACGGGGAAGATGATTGATGTGGATGTCGAGGTGGGCGGCTCGCTGCTCAACCGCTACCATGCGGACGGTGTCCTCGTAGCCACACCGACAGGCTCCACCGCCTATTCCCTCTCTGCCGGCGGACCGTTGGTCTGGCCCACAGCGCGCGTGTTTTGTCTGACCCCCATCTGCCCCCACAGCCTCACCAACCGCTCCCTGACCCTGCCCGATGATATGGAAATTATCATGCGTCCGCGCGAGCGTCGCGGACGCGCCGGCGAGAGTCTCATCTACTCGCTCGACGGGCGCTCCACCCACCCCATTGCCTTGGAGGAGACCCTGACCATCCGCAAGGCGCCCTACCCGCTCTGCCTCCTCTCCCTGCCGCAAGGGGACTACGCCGCGCGCTTGCGCGCCAAGCTCAAGTGGTAAGCACACCGGTGCTGCACCCCCGCCCCCGGATTCCTGCCCCCTCCTCACTCTTGCATTCTACACAGTTATTGGGTGAGTCCGCGAGCAGCGGCTCTCGCACCCGTAAAATGAGGCCTCAGCGAATCTAACAAACACTTTTCATGCCAAAACAAGAGCAAAAGAGCATTCTATAGGCATGTGGATGCCCTCTCTGCTCTTCCGTCGACTGTCCTTGATGGCACCTGTCGGCTTTGGCTCGTCTCTGCTAACAACTCCTCTGACACTGCTGCGCGAGGCTGCCCCACCTGCCCGAGCGCAAGCCCCGGCTTCTCCGACGGACCAGAGCATGCCCCCCGCAAAACAAGGCGCGTTGTCGGCTCTCCCGACAACGCGACCGTCAACAGATTGATACCTGTAGCCCCGGGACTTAATCCTTGGGTTTAATCACGGCGATTTTTCCCGAGCGAATGACCATCTCCACATCGTAATCCTCCATCAGGTTGAGGAAGCGAGCAATGCGGAACTCGCCACCGCTGACCTCGATGGTCAGCGTCTTGCGGGTTGCATCGAGCGTACGGGCACCGAAGATGTTGCACAGCTCCAAGATTTCCTGTTTCTTCTCACCGAAGCGCACGCGCAGGAGCACGATTTCGCGGTAAATGGTGGGCTCGTTGCGATAGTCAATCACCTCCACCACATTGACGAGCTTGCTGAGCTGCTTGATGACCTGATCCAGCTTGCTGCCCTGTTCGGCAACATCAATGTTCATGCGCGAAAAGCGAGGATCCTCGCAGGGCGCAACATTGAGGGAATGAATGTTGTAACCGCGACCGGAGAAAAGACCGGCGACGCGGGAAAGCACACCGAACTTGTTCTCGACAAGAACGGAGAGGGTGTGGATGGTGGTGGTGTCTGACATAATATGTATGGTTGATGATAACGAATGGGGCACCGACTGTCAAGCCGAGGGTGCGTCTTGTGGGGCTGGAAGAACGGCGGGGGGAGGAGGAGGCGTTTTCTTGGTGTTATAGCGATTGGCGGCAGCATCGAAGCCCTCGCGCAGCGCGTCGAGCGCTGCATCGACCGCACGGTTGAGGGCATCCTCAAACGCAGGACGCTCCTCGGGCGAAATCCTGCCGAGCACATGGCCGACCATGTTCTTCTGCCCCGGTAGGCCGATGCCGACGCGAATGCGCGGGAAACGCTCACTGCCGAGATGCGCGATGAGGCTCTTCACCCCGTTGTGTCCCCCGGCGGAGCCACTGGTGCGCAGCTTCAGGCTGCCTGTAGGGAAAGCGATGTCGTCGTAGATGACCAGCACCTGTTCGGGCTCGTACTTGTAGTACCGCATGAGCGGTCCAACGCACTCGCCCGAGAGGTTCATGAAGGTTTGCGGGCGCACGAGCAGAACCCCGGGAGCTGCTGCCAGCTCGCCCTTGCGCGCCTTGTCTGCCTTCCATGCGGCGCCGAGCCTGTCGGCCAGGCGCGCCAGCACCATAAACCCGACGTTGTGGCGGGTTTCGGCGTATTCGCGCCCGGGATTTCCCAGACCGACGATCAGACGAATGGGAGCAGGCATGGCCCGGTTGGATCAGTTGGCCGCGTTGAGAGCACTCAGGGTCAGGCTGCGGTTGACAGCATTGAGGTAGGCACGCGCCGAGGCTTCGATGATGTCGGTTGCAGCCCCCTTGCCCGAAACCGGCTTGGGCTCCTCGGTACTGAACTGAACCTTGACCGTGACCTCGCCCAGAGCATCCTGCCCGGCCGAGGTCGAGCGCACGTTGAACTCGGTCAGGGTGCCCTTGACGCGGGTGATGCGGTCGATCGCCTTGAAACAGGCGTTGACGGGGCCGTTGCCGATGGCGCAGTCGGTGTAGAGTTTTCCCTCCTTTTGCAGCGTCACCGTAGCGGTGGGGCTGGCGGCTGATCCGGCGACAAATTGCAGGTTCACCATTTTCCAGGCGCCATCGTGCTGGTCGAGTGAATCGTTGACGAGCGAGGCCAGATCGTCATCGTAGACGAATTTCTTGCTGTCCCCCACCTTCTTGAAGCGCTCAAAGACGGCGCCCAGCTCGGTGTCCGAGAGCGTGTGCCCCAGCTTCTCCAAACGCGCCTTGACGGCGGCGCGTCCGCTGTGCTTCGTGAGGGGAAGCTCTGTCTCGCCCCATCCCACCTCCGCCGGGTCGATAACCTCGTAGGTGCCGCGGCATTTCAGGATGCCGTCCTGATGAATACCCGAGCTGTGGGCAAAGGCGTTTTCGCCGACCACGGCCTTGGAGCGCTGCACCGACAAGCCGCTCATGCGGGCCACGACGCGGCTGGTTTTGACAAATTCGCGGGTGTTGAGGTTGTGGGGCTGTTCGCCCGCCGCAAAACCGAAGGCTTCAGGGCGCGTGGTCAGCGCCATCGCCACTTCTTCGATGGCCGCGTTGCCCGCGCGCTCGCCGATACCGTTGATGGTACCCTCGACCTGGCGCGCCCCGGCCTGCACGGCAGCCAACGAATTGGCCACGGCTAAGCCGATATCGTTGTGGCAGTGCACGGAAAGAACGCACTTGTCGATATTGGGCACAAATTTGACCATGTAGTCAATCATGGCAGCATATTCTGCCGGTGTGGTGAAACCGACCGTGTCGGGCAGGTTGACGGTCGTAGCTCCGGCGTCAATCACGGCTTCTACGACCTGCGCCAAATACTCGTGCTCCGTGCGGCTAGCATCCTCGGCGGAGAATTCCACATCGTTGACCAAGGTCTTGGCGAGCTTCACGCCGGCCACGGCCATCGCAATGATTTCCTCCTTGCTCTTCTTGAGCTTGAAATCGCGGTGCAAGGGACTGGTGGCCAAAAAAGTGTGGATGCGAGCGCGCTCGCCCGCAGGCGCCACGGCGGCGGCAGCGGCGCGAATATCCTTCTCGACGCAGCGAGCCAGACCGGCAATGCGGCATTTCTTCACCGTGCGGGCGATGGTCGACACGGCCTCAAAGTCGCCATCGGAAATGACGGGAAAGCCGGCTTCGATGATGTCAACCCCCAGCTTTTCCAACTGGCGCGCCACCTCCAACTTCTGGCGGAGATTCATGGAGGCGCCGGGGCACTGTTCACCATCTCGGAGGGTAGTATCGAAGAATAAGACCTTATGTTGCATTGTCGTCGTATGTTGCTGCGCTCAATCCTAAATGAAAAATGGAGAATGGCAAGTTTTATTTTCAATTTTTTTCATTTTCTCGCGGGCGCGAGCGTTAGCGCGCGCGCATAACGCGCGCGCGTGTGAGAAAAGTGAAAAAATTGAGATGGATTTTTTCCGAAATCAACTCTCATCCTGTCCGCGAAGGCTCGGAGCAGCAGGACTTTGCACTTGCCATTCGTCAGCGAATGAGCTAGACTCGCCGCCATGCGTTTTTTTGCAACCATCGCAGCTTCGTGCCTCGCGGTCTTGCTCGGAACCGCGCAAACGGCTTGTAACGCCCAAGCATACTCGGTCACTGCGGAGATGCCGTACCGCGGACCCGTGGTCGCCCCGAGCGGAGCCATGCCCCACACGGCCAGCCCCATTCCCCATGCGGCGCGCACCATCGCCCCGCCCTCTGCAGGCTCGCTCAACCCGGCACGCCCCCTGGCGACGCCAACGACGCCCGCTCCCAAGCCGAACTGCGCCGCCGTCTGCGTCATCGACCCCAACAACGGGCGCATCCTCTACGCGCACAACGCCAACACCCGCCGTCAGGTGGCCAGCACGCAGAAAATCATCACGGCTCTCTGTGTCTGCGATGCCAAGGATCTGAACAAAATGGTGACCATTCGCCCTTCGGACAATCTGGCACCGCCCATCCGCCTCAACCTCAAACCCGGCACACAATACCGCAAAATCGACCTGCTGCGCGCCATGCTCACGGGCAGTTTCAACGATGTGGCCGTAACGCTTGCGCGCGACACCGCCGGCAGCGTGGATGCCTTCGTCGCGCGCATGAATGCCCGCGCGCGACGCATGCACATGTACGACACCCACTTTGCCAATCCCAACGGGCTGCCCGCCGAGCAATACTCCACCGCGCACGATATGGCGTTGGCCGCCTGCTACGCCTACAACAACCGCATCATCCGCAGCTGCATCAACATCCCCGAGTATGATTTTCGTAAGGCAGACGGCAGCGTGCGCCGCATCCGCTCGACCAACCGCCTCCTGCGCAGCTATCCCTGGGTTCAGGGCATGAAGACCGGCTACACCAATTTGGCGGGCAAGTGCCTCATCTCCTGCGGCAGTGTGCAGGGGCGCGCCGTCATCGTGGTCGTGCTGGGCAGTACCAGTTCCAAAGTCTGGGGCGAGTCGCTCAAATACCTCAAGTGGGCGCTCAATATCGCCTGATCAGCAACTTCCCGCTTCCCCTTCGGCGCAGCAGGTTCACCCCCGGCTGCGCTTTTTTGTGCCCGCAACGGCTTTTCGGCTGACAACGCCGCCCCGGGCATGCTATACTGCGCGGGCACGCTATGGCCTTCACCCACCTCCACGTCCACACGGAATACTCGCTGCTCGATGGCATGATCCACACCAAGGATCTCATCAAGCGCTGTGCCGAGCTGGGCATGAACTCCGTCGCCATCACCGACCACGGCAACGTCTTTGCCGCCATTGAGTTCATGGTCAATGTCAAGAAGCACAACAAGGGCATTCTGGCCTGGAACGCCGAGCACCCCGACGAGCCCAAACCCGTGTTCAAGCCCATCCTCGGCTGCGAGGTCTACGTGGCGCCCACCCCCCTAACAGTCAAGAAGCAAATCCCCGGGCGGCAAAAATACTGCCACCTCATCCTGCTCTGCGAGAACAACATCGGCTGGGCCAACCTCATTCGCATCGTCTCGCGCGGGCACCTCGACGGCTTTTACTACAAGCCTCGTGTGGACTACGACACCCTGCGCGAGTTCAGCAAGGGGCTCATCTGCCTGACCGGCTGCATCTCCGGTCCCCTACAGGAGTGGATTCTCCGCGACGAACCCGAAAAGGCAGAGGAGATTCTCCTGGAGCTCAAGGACATCTTCGGCAAGGACAACCTCTTCGTCGAGCTGCAGGACCACGAGCTGCCCGAAGAGCGCAAGTGTACCCCCGAGCTCGTGCGTCTGGCGCGCAAGCACGATGTGCCGCTGGTCGTCACCAACGACGCTCACTTCCTCAATGCTGACGACTACGACGCGCACGACATCCTCATCTGCGTGGGCACCGGCAACAAACGCATGGACGGCAAGCGCATGCGCTACCCGCGCAGTGTCTACTTCAAGAGCGAGGAGGAAATGCGGCAGCTCTTCCCCGAGTACCCCGAAGCCTACGAGAACACCAACCGCATCGCCGAGCGCTGCAACACCTCCATCAAGCTGGACTCCACCTCCACCGAGCGCTACCCCGAGTTCGCCACGCCCGACGGCTCGCCGCGCGAAGAATACCTGCGCAACATCTGCTTCAAAGGGCTCAAGGAACGCTACCCCGACGCCACGCCCGAGCGCTGGGAGGAGCTCAGCCAGCGCCTCGACTACGAGCTGAGCATCATCAACATGCTGCGCTTTCCGAGCTACTTCCTCATCACCGCGGATTTCATCAACTGGGCGAAGGATCACGACATCCCGGTAGGCCCCGGCCGTGGTTCCGCGGCCGGTTCGCTGGTGGCCTACTGCATGAAGATCACCAATATCGACCCCTTCAAGTTCAGCCTCATCTTCGAGCGATTCCTGAACCCGGAACGGGTCAGCATGCCGGATATCGACATCGACTTCTGCCAGAGCCGCCGC
>CAMACY010000071.1 GCA_945831585.1 uncultured bacterium
GCCGCAGCGCGCTCCAATCCAGCGCGGCGGCCTCCCCCTGCTCATAGGTGTAGATATGCTCATGGAGCAGCGGCAGCGGAGAATCCTCGGCAGGCAGCGGGATCGGCAGAGTCAAGCCCCCATCAGCGACTCCGATGGGGGCATCCTTAGGGAGCGGGGTTACGACAGCGTCGTCATCGCTCACGGTGATGGTATCGCTGAGGGGCGTGAAATAGCCCTGTCCGGCGCCGGGAAGGTTCAGTAGGGTATAGGTCGTACCGTCTCGAACCGTGGTGACGGTGGTGCCCGCAACCGTGCTCACGCAATAGGTGTAGTTGGGGAGTGTGGTGTAGGATTTCATGCGGGAGTATCCTGACCTATTTCTTGAATGTCGGCAAGAGGAGTCCGACGGAGAGCAGGGTTCTTCCCACGGCGGGCATCATCCCCCTGCTGTCGCGGTAAAGGCTTGGCGTCAGCAGCACAAAGGTGTATGCTGATGAGCGTATGCTGACCATCAAAAAGCTGAGCAAAGCACATTCGGGACGCACCTTGTTTGACGATACCGAGTTGACCATCAACTGGGGCGAGCGCGTGGCCTTGGTGGGCCCCAACGGCGCGGGCAAATCCACCCTCTTCCGCATGATTCTGGGAGAGGACAGCCCCGACGGCGGGCAGGTGCAGATGGATGAATATGCGTTGGTCGGCTACCTGCCGCAGGAGGCCGGCGACCCCAGCGACCGGACGGTGTTGGAAATCGCCATGAGCATCACCCCGGAAATGGGCGAAGCCATCCGCACCCTGCGGGAGTGCGAGGCTGCGCACGACAACAGCAGCGACCGTTATGCGCATGCCATGGACACCTTTATTGCCAACAACGGCTATCAATTGGAGCCCAAGGCCAAGCGCATCCTCAAGGGGCTGGCCTTTCGCGACGAGGACTTCCACCGACCCGCGCGTGAGATGAGCGGCGGCTGGGTCATGCGCGCCCACATGGCGCAGCTGCTCACCGCCGAGCCCGACCTGCTGATGCTCGACGAGCCCACCAATCACCTGGATTTGCTCAGCCTGCTGTGGTTCCAGCGCTACCTGAGCAATTACCCCGGCGCCATCTTCATGATTTCGCACGATCGCGACTTTATGGATGCCCTCGTGGAAACCGTCTACGACATCGAGGAGACCAAACTCGTGCGCTACACGGGCAACTACAGCAGCTTTCTCGAGCAAAAAGAGCAGCGCTACCACCTGCTGCTCGCGGCCTGGCAAAACCAGCAGCGCGAGATTGCCCGCATCGAAGCCTTTGTCGATCGTTTCCGCTCCGTCGCCTCCAAGGCCGCCCAAGTGCAGAGCCGCATCAAGCAGCTGGAGAAGATGGAGCGTATCGAAAAACCCAAAGCCGGGCGCAAACTCTTCAAATTCATCTTCCCCCAACCCCCGCGCAGCATGCAGCGTGTGCTCGAGCTGGAAAAAGTCGGGCAGAGCTACGGCTCCAAGCGCATCTACCGCAACCTCGACCTGCTCATTGAACGCAGCGACCGCATTGTTTTGGTCGGTCCCAACGGTGCGGGCAAATCCACCCTGCTCAAGATTCTGGCAGGGGTGCTTCCCATTGATGAGGGGCGGCGCATTGTCGGCACCACCACCCGCATCGGCTACTTTTCGCAGATGCGCTCCGAGAACCTCACTCCGCACTACACCGTGTTGGAGGAAATCATGGCCGCCGACCCCGAGTTGCGCGAGGAAGAAGCCCGCGGCATCCTCGGCTCCTTCCTCTTCCGCCGTCTCGATGTCGATAAACGGGTCGAGGTGCTCTCCGGCGGTGAAAAATCGCGCCTGAGTCTCGTCAAGTTCCTCGTCAACCCGCCCAATCTGCTGCTGATGGACGAGCCGACCACGCACCTTGACCTGATGAGTGTGGAGGCGCTCTCGCAGGCATTGAAGCGCTACGAAGGCACGCTCGTCTTCATCTCGCATGATGTGCACTTTATTCGTGCACTGGCTGAAAAGACCCTACATATCAACCAGGGCATCCTGACCCCCTACGCCGGAGGCTACGATTACTACCTGGAAAAGTCGGGTATCCTCGACGAGCAAAACGCGATGGATCAGTGAGCCGCGCGCCGGCCGCCTCAGCGCCGCCGCCCGAACAGCCCCTTCTCTACGGGGCGCAGCGCTGCCAATGCCGGCAGCAGCAGCAGCCACAGCAGCAGCAGCGGCGCCAGCGGCAGCCAAACAGCCTGCGGGAGAAGCTCCCAAGCTTGCCACAGCAGCAGGGCGGGGAGTGCGGCCAGGGTTGGCAGTCGCAGCCACAGCGGCAGTAGCGGCAGCACCAGCAGCAGCAGGAAGAGCCCCAGCGCTGCGCCGACCAAGGTCTTCGGCTCGCGCAGGGCGGGAAGCTCATGCAGAATGGGGAGCCCCAGCGGCTCTTCGCGCTGCGTCAGCACCTCGCGTGGCGCTGCCGCCAGCATGGACAGCGTGGCCGCCACACGCTCCGCTCGCTGCGGCGCCTCCTGCCCGGCAGCGGGCTGCTCCAGCAGCAGGCAGGACAGCGCGCTCGGGGCGCTGCTCCCCAGCACCTCGGCCGGGCTGAGCGCCCGTATCTGCGGCGCCAGCAGTCGCACGCGCCCGTGCTCATCCAGCGGCAGCGTGCGCCCGCCGAAGGAAATATCCTGCCCTGCGCGCACCCGTACATCGGCGGGATGCAGCCCGCGCATCGCCAGCGCCAGACGGAACGGCAGCGTGGGAATCGTCTCGCCGTTCCAACGCATCAGCAGGGGAACGCTCAAATCTTCCACGCCCGAGGGTTTTTGCGTCAGTGGCTCTCCCTGCAACCAGTCGGGAGCCCAGCAGAGGTCGAGCGCATCGGGTACCTCCGCCAAGCTGTTCGGCAGCGGGCTGTTCGCTGCGGGCAGCCCCGAGGTATCGCCCTCCACCTGCTCAGCGGGAATCGCCGCCTCGCGCAGCATCAGGGGGGTAAAATCCGCCTGAGCCGCCGTGCGCCCGCGCAGCCCCACAGCCGAATGCTCAAAACCCGCCATCACGCGGCAAAACATCTCGCGCGCCATATCCCCCGGCTGCTGCTGCCATACCAGTGGCGAGGAGAGCGCGATGCTCCCGACCCCCATCCCCTGCAACTTGTGCAGCAGCACCGCCAAATCCTGCGCCCCCAGCGGCAGCGCCGCAAACTGCGCCGCGCAGGTCTGCTCATCCAAGTGCAGCACCCCCACCGTCGGCGGGTCATAGACGGTCTCGCGCTGTGGCACCGTGTGCATGCGCGGAGCTTCCCCCGCGCGCAGCAGCTGCGGTTGTCCCCCTTCAATGGTGATGCCCGCGCGGGGGAGCAGCTCCGCATAGAGCCGCACCGTCTGCCCGTGCAGCAGCCACTGCCCCGCCAGCGTCGCCGCCGCCAGCAAGAGCCACCAGCAGAGCAGGGAGCCGAATCTTACATGGCTATGAGTGGTCGGAGACATGCCGCAACGGGAGTGAGGGGTGAATCGGCGGGCAACTCCGCCAGCAGCTCACGCAGAGCCGCGAGCGCCGGGGCTATCTTCTGCACATACCAAGGGCGTCCTTGGTTATAGCCGATGTTGGCAAAGGCACCGAGCGCCTGCATCAGGCGCTGCAAGGCACAGGCCGCATAAATCGTGGGGTCAAGAGGCGGCGCACCCAAGCGCTCGCGTATCCGCAGCAACTCCGCACGCTCGTCGCGGGTGAGCTCCGCATAGGGATCCAGCAGCAGACTCGCGACATCATATTCCTCGCGCCCGGCTCGCATGCCCTGAAAATCAATCAGCCATGCTTCCCCGTCATGCAACATGATATTTTGGCTCTGGCAGTCGCGGTGAATCGGCACTCGCGGCAACGAGCCCAGCCACGCCGCCATCTCCCGCAGCGCGGGTTGCGCCGCGAACGCCGCCGCATCCGCGCCGAGGTGGCGCCCCACAAAATGCTCGGCAAAATACTCCTGCTCCCAGCGGTAGAGCGCCTCGTCGAAGGGCGCTTGGAGCTCCCAATCGGGCTGCAGCCCGTAGAGCGGGCGCAGCGCTGCGAGCGCGGCTCCATACGCGGCGCGGCGCTCCGGCCAGGGGCGACCGCGTAAGCTGAGTAAATCGGTGCATCCCAAATCTTGCAACAAACAAGCGCCGCAACCATCGGGCAGCTCCTGCGCCGTCAACACCGTCGGCACGCGAATGCCCGCCGCCGCCAGCCCGCGCGCTGCCGGCACAAAGCTGTTGTTATCGGCGCGCGCCGCCGTCCAGTACAGCGCCACCACGCCATGAGCGCGCGCAAAAAAGCGCCCGCTGGCGCCCGAGGCCACCGCCTGCAGCTGCTCCGGGGCAGTGGAGCGCCCGGTATACTCCTGCACCATCCGTGCCAAGAGTGCGAGAACAGACTCTGGGACGGGGGCGGGCATCAGTTCAGCTTGAAAAAGTGAGTCTTGGGCTGGGGCACTTGCTCCTCATCGGGCGTCGGAGCGTCGGGAGCTTCTGCGGATGGGCGCGTGTCCTCGCGCACGGGGAAATACACGGGGCGCTCCCCTGTCTCCGGCTGTGGTCGCTTAAGCGTAGCGGGTGCTGCTTCCTTGGGCTCAGGTAATGCCGACGACTCTGCCGCGAGACGGTGTTGCAGCAGCTCCGTGAGGAGGATGATGACCATCCCCGCCGACATCGTCAACAGCCCCGGTGTCGGCGCTCGGAGGACGTCGCAAAGAGCCCGGTTGTTCTCCAAGACCTCCGCTACAGACAGCACGGCATCTGCCAGACCGCAGCACAACAGCAGCGCAGCAAACAACAGGGAGATGACAGGAAGCCAACGCACGACAGCAAAATTATAGCAAAAGCCGCCCCGGCGTCAAGGGTACAGCCTGCCATTTGCCGAAGAGTCTTGCGGCAATGGGCCTTGGAGTGGTTTAGGCCTCGTAGGTGCGCAGCAGGGCGAGCGTGTCGTGGGCGAGGCGGCGGATGGCCGCCTCGCGTCTGCGGATGGCGGGTAATTCCCACAGGGTAAACTCGTTGTGGGCAATGATGTTGAAATACATCCCGCGCAGGCAGGTCAGGCACCACAGCCAGTCGGCCTCGGCCATGCCGGGGAAGAAGCCGCGCAGCGCCTCCTGCCACTCCTGCCACGCATAGGCATAGTGGCTCTCGTAGACATCGCGCGTCAGCTCGGGAGCCTCGTAGCCCATTTTGTTGAGGAAGCACAGCGTTTCCACCCCGTTGGCCACGGTGTCGTCCTCCCAGTCCGTGATGGGCGCCAAGAGCCAAGAGGCGAGGATTTGCTCGGCATCGCCCGTAGCTTGTGCGCGGTGCAGCGCCGCCAAACAGGTGTTGTTGTAGGGAGCGGCCAGATAGGCGAGCGTGTCGCGGTAGACATCGGCCTTGCTGCCGAAGTGGTAGCGGATGAGCCCGATGTTGACCCCGGCGGCGCGGGCAATGTCGCGCAGCGCGGCGCCCTCGAAGCCCAGGCGCGTAAACTGTTGCACGGCGGCGCGCATCATCTGCGCCTTGGTGGTGTCGGATTTGGTCATGGACGGGCGTTTTTCTTCTCCTGTTGCGTGCGGATGAACTCGACATCGGCATCGCAGAAGCGCCTGAGCTTGGTGCGGCTGATGCGCCCGCCATACTCCTTGAGGTAGACCATTTGGTGCGCCTCATCGAAGCGTTGCAGCTTGGCAAAGAGGCTCATGTTGCCGGTGGCGGAGCGCCAGGTGCGGTAGCCCTTGGGTTCGAGCTTAGCGCGGTAGGCGCGCATATCCTCCTCGGCCTTGGTGACTCCTTCGCGGATGATGCTCTCGGCCTCCTGAGGGGCACCGCTGAAGCCGTCCATGCCGATGATGAACTTGCCGCGGGGGGAGATGATGGCGAGCGCCGGGCGGCGCTTGAGGCCGTATTTGAGCGCCAAGGAGTTGATGGCTCCTCGGCTGTAGCGAGCCGTGCCAGACTTGCTCTCATCCAGCCCCGCACCTGTGTCCAGCATCACGCGCACCACGCGATTCTTGCACCAAGCGTTGAACTTGGCCGTGTGCAGCAGGTGCTCGCCCAGCATGCCGCTCTTGGGGCTGATGACCGAATCGTGGAACCAGATGAGCAGGGGGCGCCCCTCGCGCCGGGCGAAGCGCAGAGCCCGCCCATAGTCCGTCATCCACGCATTGCCGCTGCGGGTGCTTTCAAAGGCGGCGGTGATGCCCTCGATTTCCTTGTCGGGGTTGTCGGGGTCGGTGAAGTACACTTCCCCCTCGGCTCCGTTGTCAATCTTCGCCAGTTCCTCGCTGGTGTTGACGTTGTAGCTGGTGGCGGTGGGATCCGTCTGGTTGGGCAGCAGGGGGTTGCCCATGCCGGTGTCTCCGCCCATATTCATGGCCGCCATGGGGTTCGGCCGCTTCTTGGGGGGAGCGGGTGGCGTCGTTTGCGAGCAGCCGACCACCAGCAGCCCCGCGAGCGCCGCGACCCATGGCGCGTGCCTCATGCGTGTTGCTCGGCGGTTTTCACGCTCTGCCATGCGCTCTCCAGCTGTTCGGGAGTTGCTTGCTCCAGGCGGCAGCCCCGCTCTTGCAGCAGGCGTTCCAACGCGTTGAAACGGCGTTCAAACTTGCGGTTGGCGGCATCGAGCGCCAGCTCGGGGTCGACCTTGCGACGGCGGCAGAGATTGACCACGGTGAAGAGTAGGTCGCCCAGTTCCTCGGCGACCTGCGGGGCATCATCGGGCAGGGACAGCGTCTCCTCCACCTCGCGCGTCTCCTCGCGAATCTTGTCGAGCACTCCGGCGTGGTCGGGCCAGTCGAAACCCACCTTGGCCACCTTCTTGGTCAGCTTGAATGCGCGCAGCAGCGCCGGCAGCCCCTTGCCCACGTCGTGCAGGTAGGGTTTGTCTTCGATGGCGTGTTCGCGGCGCTTGACCGCATCCCAGACGGAGAGCACCTCGGCGGCATTGCCCGCTGCGGCCTCGCCGAACACATGGGGGTGGCGGCGTACCAGCTTGTCGGCCAGCTCGCGCGCCACATCGTCGATGGTGAAGCCCTCCTCGGGGGTTTCAGACGCCATCTGGGCGTGAAAGAGCACCTGGAGAAGCACATCGCCCAGCTCCTCGCGCAGGTGGAGCCAGTCACGGCTGCGGATGGCATCAATCGTCTCGTAGCACTCCTCCACCAAGTTGCTGATGATGGAGTCGTGCGTCTGCTCACGATCCCAGGGGCAACCGTCGGGTTGCCGCAGGCGGCGCATGAGCGCGGCGGCGCGCGCCATCTGCAACTCGGGGGCGCGCCCGTGCAGCATCTCGTCCTCGCTCAGCTCCCGCATGACTTGCCCCTCCTGTCGCGGCGCTCGTTGTCCGCCTTGCCGGCGAGAATATCATCAATGTGCTGCACGAGATCCCAGGACACGCGGCGCCGCTGGTACTTGCGCCACAGATGCTCGCGCAGCGCTTCCCAAATCTCAGTGGTGAACTCGGCCGGTTCGGGCTCAACCTCCCCGCGCTGCGAGCGCCCGACCTTGGGGCTGACGCTCAGCTGCCACCAGCCGCCGAAATAGCGCGCTTCGTAGATGACCTTGTTGCCGTCCGCATCGCGGTCTTGCCAAGAAAATGCTTCCATATCCGTAGAAGAGAATATCAGCGGCGCCCGCGGCCGCGCTTCATTTCGGTATTGATGTTGTTGACATCCACCTGCATCGTGGGGGCAATCTCCGAGCTCGGCAGCCCCTTGCCCGTGTTGAGCGACACAATGATGGGCTTGCTGCGATTGCCGTTGTTGTCGTATTTGTAGATG
>CAMACY010000072.1 GCA_945831585.1 uncultured bacterium
GGCGATTCCCTGCATTCTCAACGGGCGCGATGTCATCGGCGCCTCGCAAACGGGCACCGGCAAATCCGCCGCCTTTGCCCTGCCCTTGCTCACCGCCATCACGCACACGGGGCAACCGCAAGTACTGGTGCTGGAGCCCACCCGCGAGCTGGCCGACCAGCTGGCCGAAGCCTTCCGCACCTACGCCGCGCACACCGACATCACCATCGGTCTGCTCTACGGCGGCGTAGGCTACGGCGCGCAGACCGAGGCGCTCAAAAAGGGCTGCGATGTGGTCGTGGCGACCCCCGGGCGCTTGGTCGACCACTTCTACCGCGGCACGATGAAGTTCAAGGCCGTCAGGCACCTGGTACTCGATGAGGTCGACCGCATGACCGACATGGGCTTCCTGCCCATCGTCCGCAAAATCGTCAATCTCTGCCCCTGGGAGGGGCGCCAAACGCTCTTCTTCTCGGCCACAATGCCGCAAATTCTACAAGGCTTTGCCAAGTGGTGCCTCACCGATCCGGTGGAGATTGCCATCGCTCGCCGCGAGGTGGCGGCCACCATCGCGCACGCCTTCTACCCCGTGGGGCTGGATCAGCGCGACGAACTGCTGCTGGCGCTGCTCAAGGCCACCGATTTCAAGAACATGATGATTTTCACCCGCACGCGCAAGGAGGCCGACAGCGTGGCGCAGATGCTCAACAACGCCGGCTGGGAGGGGCAGGTGACCGTCATGCACTCGGACATCGCGCAGAAAGATCGCATGGCCGCGCTGCGCGGGTTCAAGGAGGACAAGTACCGCATTCTCGTCGCCACGGATGTCGCCGCGCGCGGCATCGACATCAACGGCGTGACCCACGTCATCAACTACCGCGTGCCGGAGAACCCGGAGGATTATGTGCACCGCATCGGGCGCACGGGACGCGCGGAGGCCAGCGGCGACGCCTTCACGCTCCTGACGGCCGATGAGGTCGACTTTGCCAAGAGTGTGGAGCTGTTCATCAATCAGAAAATCGAGCGGCGCAAGCTGGACGGCTTCAACTATGCCTACACCGCGCTACTGGAGACGGCTCCCATCCGCCCCGTTCGCAAGCCCCGCCCGGCGCCCAAACGCCGCCGCCGCTGAGCACCCCGCCCGCCATGCGCGTCGTCGGCATCGACCCCGCCATCCGCAACACCGGCTATGCCGTCATCGAGGGCGACAGCCGAGATGCTCGTGCACTGGAATACGGCACCCTGCACCTGCCGCAAAACCGCCCGCAGAGCGCCTGCCTGCTCGCCATCCACGAGCGAGTGAGCGAGCTCATCGCGCGCTGGCAGCCCGATGAACTCGCCATCGAGGGTATCATCTATGTCCAATCGCACCGCACGGCCATCGCCATGGGCTCAGCGCGCGCAGCTACGGTTTTGGCCGCCGCGCGCGCGGGGCTGCGCATTGCCGAATACCCGCCCAGCTGCGTCAAGCTGGCGACGGTCGGTCGCGGTGCGGCGCTCAAGCAGCAGGTAGCCTTCATGATGCGCGCCCTGCTGCAACTCACGGAAACTCCCGCCCCCGATGCCGCCGACGCCCTCGCCATCGCCTACACCCACCTCGCCGCCGCCGATCCCCTCAAGGCGCACCTCTTCCGCGAGCGCAAGTTTATCTGAGAGCCACCACCTGCGGAGCTTCTCTGCGGCGTACTGAGCCCTGATACTCAGGGCTCCCACAGCTCGACAAGCTCCTCAGGCAAGGCCGTGAGAAAGCGGCTCGGCGGGCAATACTGCACATCGTAGCCCCGTCCGTTGTAGCGCGGGAAGGAGAGATACAGCTGATCCTGCGCCCGCGTCACCGCCACATAGAACAGGCGGCGCTCCTCCTCCACATCGCGTGGGTCGCCGCTCTCCAACACCCGTCGGTGCGGGAACAGCCCCTCGCCCAGAAAGATGACAAACACCACCTTCCATTCCAGCCCCTTAGCCTGGTGGATGGTGCTCAGCGTCACGCTGTCCTCCTCCGCAGCGGGCGTATCCACCTCGCTCAGCAGCGCCACCTGCGCCAAAAAGGCATCCAAATCCTCCTCCTCGCCGACCGTGCGACACAGCTGCTCCAAATCCTCCGCCCGCTCCTCGTAATTCTCGTAGGCGCGACTCTGGTAGGGCAGCAAATACTCGTGCACCGCATGCACCAGCTCCGCCGGCAGCAGCTCCGCCTCGCCCGCCGGGTGCAGACTGTCCATAAGCGCCACAAAAGCCTCCCACGAGCTGCGAATCGCCGCCGGAATGCTCGCTCGCGCCAGCAGCTCGGCGTGCGGCACGCCCACGCGCGACGCCTGCGGGTGCTCCGCCAGCCAGGGCTCCACTCCCGCGCACCACTGCGCCCACAGCTTGCCCGCCGTCGCCTCCCCCACGCGCGGGAAGGTGCCCACAATGCGGCGAAACGCCACCTCATCGCGCGGGTTGGCCAGCAAGCGCAGGAACGCCACCACATCCTTCACATGCGCCTGCTCAAAAAAGCGCAGCCCGCTCGTGATGCGGTAGGGGATATGCGCCCGCGCCAGCTCCATCTGCACATCCGTGCTGTGGAAATGGGCACGGTAGAGCACGGCGATGTCGCTGCCGGGCACCCCACCCGCCAGCAGCTCATCAATGCGCTGCGCCACCCACTGCGCCTCCGTGCGGTTATCCGGCGCCGGCAGCACCACAGGACGCCGTCCCCCCGCCCGACGCGCCGCGCGCAAATCCTTGGCAAGGCGACACTCATTCTGCGCGATGGCCGCGTTGGAAAGCTCCAAAATGGCGGGCACACTGCGATAATTCACCGTGATGGGGAAGAGCTCCGCATCGGGGTAGCGACGGCGGAAGTGCAGCATGTGCTCCACATCCGCTCCGCGCCAGGAATAGATACTCTGCGCATCATCGCCCACCGCCATCAGGCAGTTGTGCTCCCCGCCCGCCAGCAGCGCCACAATCTCATCCTGCGGGGCGTTCGTGTCCTGATACTCATCGACCAAAAGATATTCAAAGCGCTCCTGCCACGCACGGCGCAGCTCCGCTTGCTCGCGCAGCAGGCGCAGCCAGTTGAGCAGCAAATCGTCGAAATCCATGGCATTTTGTGCCAGCTTGCGCGCTGCATAATCGGCAAAAATCCGTCCGATGAGCTCCGCATGGCGCTCGCAAGCGGGGTAGTCGCTCCGCAGCGTCTCCTGCCAAGTGCGCGAGGTGTTGAGCGCCAGACTGTGCAGCGCAAGCAGCTGCTCGGCCTTGGGAAAATGCGCGGTCTTGCCCGCGTGCTGCTTCACCAGCGCGCGCATGAGCGCCTTTTGGTCATCAGCGTCGAGAATCGAAAAGCCCGGACGATAGCCCAGCAGCTCCGCGTGGCGGCGCAGCAGGCGGTTGGCCACGCTGTGGAAGGTGCCGCCCCAGATCGGTGCCCCCCCCGCCCCCGCGAGCGAGCCCACACGCTCCAACATCTCGCGCGCCGCCTTGTTGGTGAAGGTCAGCAGCAGGATGCGCCACGGCGCCACCCCCTGCTCCAACAGCCAAGCCACGCGGTAGGTCAGCGTGCGCGTCTTGCCGCTGCCCGCGCCCGCAACCACCAGCGCGCGACGCGCGCGCGTGGTCACCGCCGCCAGCTGCTCAGGGTTAAGCTCGGCGCTAAAATCCCGCGCGCCCCCCAAGCGAGCTGCCAAGGTAGGAGCCATCACTCGAAGTCCAAGTAAATCTCCGCGCGACGGTTTTCGCCGCGGATGAAATTCAGCTCCTCCTCCGACACATCCTGCGCGAAGGTGCGGCGCGGCTGGCTCTTGCCCATACCGCTGGTGTTGATCTGCTCCGCCTGCACGCCGAAGGACACGAGTGCCGCCTTCACCGCCTCGGCGCGGCGCTCGGAGAGCTTCTGGTTGTAGGCCTCGCTGCCCACATCATCCGTATGGCCGGAGATGTTGAGCTGCCCGCTGCTCTGCTTGAGCAGCTCGGCCACAATCTGCAGCTGGCGCAGCGAACGCGGCGTCAGAGCCGCCTCGTCAAAAGCAAAGAACAACGCCAGCGAATCGCCGCCCTTGGGGTTCTTCACAATGGGGAAATAGTGCCCGCCCTCGGCATTGGCGCTACTCTCGTACAGGCTCAGCAGCTCGTCGAGCGACACGGCGCTCACCCCCCAGCCCTGTTCGCTGCGCGCCTCTTCCAAGCCGATATTGGCCGTCTGTTGACTCGCCGCCGAGAGCAGGTAGACAATGAAGCCGGCGTTCGTCGCGTTCTCAAAAGCATTGCGAATGGGCGGCGCGTTGTCACGCAAGCGGAACTCGCCCTCCTCGAAAATCATGCACAGCCCCGCGATGGTGGCATCCGACACCTGACGCCCCACCGTCATGCTGCGCGCCTTGGCCATATCGCCGCTGCGCACCGCCTCCACAAAGCCCTCGGCCACCGTCAGCGCATCGCAGGCGGCCGACAACGCCGTCTTGTCCGCCGAGGTCGTCTTGGCGCTCTCCACAAAGGTCGAGCCGTCTGCGCGCGTCACCACATCCAGCAGCAGATCCTCGCCCCCCTCCGTCGCCACCACGCGGTAGCGCGTCACCCGTTCGCCGTTGTCGCGGCGGCTGTTGCCCACCTCCTCCACGCGGGCGACCTGATGGCGGCTGCCCCAATCGGCGATGACGGCGGCAGCCTGCTCGCTCAGCTCGCCCGAGGCGACCAAGCGCTCCAGCGCCGCGCGCGGGTCCTGCGCGCTCAGCGCCGCAGTTGCCGTCAGCGCGGCGGCATGCTCCGTGCTTCGCGGCACCTCCGCCAAGCGCAGTGGCTCCGGGGCAGGCTGCGCCGCCGGCTCGGGAGACGGGGCGGGAGCGGCGGCCGGCTCGGGCTCAGCCGTTGGGGTCGGCTCGGGGGTCGGCTCTGCGGGCGAGGTCGGCGCCTCCGTCGTCGCCGGGCTTTCCGCCGTCGGGGTCGGCTGCTCCGGGGCAGGCGCCTCGGGAGCCGACTCTGCCGCTGCGGGCTGCTCCGAAGCGGTCGTTGCAGGCGCCGGGGTCGGCTGCGGGCGATGCTCCAACAGGTAAATCATCCCCCCACCGATGCCGAGGGTCAGCAGGAAAGAAACCAACGAGACAAGCAATGTGCGATTCATAACAAAAGTATTCAGAAAAAACGGGTCGGATGCACAGGGATGGTCCCCTGCGGAAGCTCGGCAGTGGGTTCGGGCTGCTGCAGCGCCGCCTCGCGCAGCCGCAAACGACGTACCGCCGTATAGGGATCCGGCACCGGAGGCGCGGGATAATGCGTCAGCAGCTCCTGCGGGTCCAAACGGTTCATCACCCCCTGCTTCGCGTAGGCCGGCTGCCCCGCCTCCGTGCAGCGCGAAGCAATAACCTCAAAATGCAGGTGCGCCAAGTACGCGCCGTCGGCCGTGCCCATCGTCCCCAGCAGGTCGCCGCGCCCCACCATCTGCCCCAAACGCACGCAGCGCGAAGCCAAGTGCCCGTACAGCGTCTGAATCACCCGCGCATCCCCCGGCAAGCGATGCGCCAGCACCACCACCTCACCCCAGCCCGGCCCCGCGTGGCCGCTAAACACCACCAACCCGCGCCCCGCCGCATACACGGGATCACCCTCATCGGAATTCTGCCCGCCGATGCCGTTCAAATCCGCCCCCGTATGGTGACCGCCCCGCGCCTTATTCAGCGTACCGAAAGGTTGGGCATCATAGGTCAGCGCCCCGGAGCGCGTGCCGATGGGCGATTGGAAGCCATCCACCAGCGGCGCCTTCACCATCTGCTCCGCCGTCAGCAACATCACGCCCGGCAGCAGCCGCTGCGGCATCTCCGCCAAAGGCTCATCCGCCCCATACACGCCACGCTGCGCCGCCACAGCGGCCTCCGCCGCCGCCCCGCGTCCGCCAAAGAGCCACAGCAACAGCGCCACAAGCCCCGCGAACAACAGTCCGAGAGACAAGCAACGCCAGAAACTCAACTGCCACCTCCTGCCCATACGCGCGTTGAGTATAGGCTCTAACACGCCGCAATGCAAGCATAAACCCCAACGACGCAAAACACCTGTGCGACAGCCGCCTCGGAGCTCTCTCACACAAAAAACTTTCCTTTTGCGCCGCCCTGCGCTACCATGGAGGCAGACCGAACGCATCCATGAAACAGCTCCTTTTCCCTGCCCTCGCCGCCGCCCTGCTGATGCCCGCGTGCAGCTACTTCAGCAACGGCACCATGACCCAAGCCGCCGTGCAGGAATTCCTCAGTGCCGAACGCATGGCTCTCACGGCCGCCGCCCCCGGCTGGCTGCTGGAGAGCAGCGACATCCACCCGCTGACGCCGCTGCAAATCACCCGGCTGAAAGCCACCCTGAGCAGCGCCTCGCGCCGTCGGCTCTCCGAGCGCTACTACCGCCTGCCGGCTGACAGCGGCACCCCCGCCCCCGTCGGCAAAAGCTTTTACCTCTACGCCGACAACGCCCAGTGCCTCAGCGGACGACTGGACGGCGCGCAGGTCTACCTCGACGACTTCGATCTGGACGAGAACGCCCGCCGCGAGCTGGCCGACCTCCTGAAACCCCAGTTAGCCAAACTGCGCTGAGCCGACCGCCGTGAGCCTCCCCCCCTGGCAGGAACTCGAAGCTGCCCGCGGCGAGCTGCGCCGACAGCAGCCCGACATCCGCGGCAGCGTCCACCCCTTCGCCGTCATCGAGGGCACCTTGCAACTGGGCGAGGGCTCGGTCATCAAGGCCGGCTGCGTCATCGAGGGGCATGTGCGCATCGGGAAGCAATGCAGCATCGGTCCCAACGCCTACCTCCGCGGAGACACCCGCATCGGCGATCGCTGCGTCATCGGCCACGCCGTCGAAATCAAGAGCAGCCTGCTGGGCAACGAGGTGCGCGTGGCTCACCTCAGCTATGTGGGCGACTCGGTGCTGCGCGATGACATCAACATCGGCGGCGGCTGAATCCTGAGCAACTTTCGGCACGACGCGGGCGAAATCCGCATGCCCCACGAGGGGATGCTGCGCCCCACGGGGCAGCACAAGCTTGGCTGCTGCATCGGCAGCGGCTCACGACTCGGCTGCAACACCACCGTGCTCCCCGGTCGCGTGCTCCCCCCCGGCACCTGCACCCATCCGGGCAGCGTCTACCGCGGCTGATCCCCTCTTTCGCGAAAAAAATGCGTTTCTCGTGCATTTTAGTCTTGCAAACGAGCTCTGCCTGTGGCAAAATCCCCTCGCACCAATCAAATGCGCACGTGGCGGAATTGGTAGACGCGCTAGTTTCAGGTTCTAGTGAGTAACATCGTGATGGTTCGAGTCCATTCGTGCGTATCATTGAGAAAGAGGGAGTTATGAGTAAATCATAGCTCCCTCTTTTCTTTGGAAGCATGCTCAAAAACCGCCCCAAAACGGCTGAAAAGTAGGCTCTTCGTCTATTTTTGTGGAGTGAAGCCGCGAGTACAACCTAACAAGACAAAAAGGAGGCAGACAGGTACAAAAAAAGATTGAGCATGGAGAGCCGAAACTCT
>CAMACY010000073.1 GCA_945831585.1 uncultured bacterium
TGGAGGGAGCCCCGGCAAGGCTTGCGGTGGGTTTGACCCATTTGCGGGCTTTGTCGGAATAGACGTAATCCCAGGGCAAGGCCGGGGTGTTATTCATGCGGGGGACAGTCAGGAAGATTTTATTCCAGATGCGGGCATGGTGGGCGCAATCGTTGCGCAGTACGCGCAAGGAATTCAGCCAGGTGAATAAGGTTCCGGTATCGGTGCTCCATTCATGTGCAATAGCTTGTCTGATGTCCTTATCGGAATGGGAATAGAAGTAAACAATGGTGCCGAACTCCATATTTCCCACCGCCATCCAAAGAGGCAGATAGTCGTGTTTGTCGCCGTAGGTGTTGAAGAAATGGTCGACGGAATCTTTTCCACTCGGTACGAGATGACCGTTCTTGTTTTTCTGAATCCGAACTCGTTCTAAACTCTGTATGTAGCCTTTCCAATTGGGGAAATAGGCTGGGTTTGCATAGTCAAAGGGCGATTTGTTCGCGGTGTGGTGGTATGCGATGCGACTGCGAAGGGCTACTTCGATGCGTTCGATGGCATCCATCATCAGGAAACGCAGCTTGCGGTCAAAAAGGTAGTGAGCCCACACTTTATCCAGCGTTGTGCCGGGGACATAATTGTTTCCAATGTCACCTTGCAGATTCCTGACACGGAAAGGATGCAGGTAGGCGCTGAAGCGGTAATAGCCTACATTCTTCAACCGGGTTGCAAGTAGTGAAGCGTCTCCCTCGAGACCGCGCTGTGTGAGTAGTGCGACTTGCTGTTGAATGGAGAGATGCGGCTTGAGGTATTCCATACAAAATAAAAACCCTCCCCATGTGCGCAGTTGAAGGAATCAACGGATTCCAACCCTAAGCGGGGGAGGTTATCTGGAGCCATTATACATGCTGTACAGAATTTGTCAAGAGGTGGATGTCGAAGAAAAAGAAAAAAGCCCCAAAAAGACCCATCTTAAACCCTCTGCTCTATTTTGTAAAATGCTTATAGATAAAGTTTTACGTTTTCTTGTTTTTTGCCCGTGTCCTCGGAGACGTACCCTTCTCAAAGGGTATCCCACCGCCTATGTTCAATGAGCGTAGGCGGTTGATTTTTCTCGCTTTTCTAAGCTCGACATTGTTCAATGAGCCTGCACGGCAGCCCAAAAAAGGGCACAAGCGTATTGTTCACGCGCATGATCCGTGTCGTCAGAGGTCGATGGCTGACCTGAGGCGCTTATTGGGGGCAGACGTTCGAACAGGAGCGCCGTTCGCGGCAGAGTTCGGGGAGGAGTTGCAGGAGCAGTCGGGCGCATTCGCCCATGAGGCGCGGGGAGAGGCGCTCGGCGCTGTCGCGGGGGGTGTGCCACCAATCGCTGCCGCTGAAGTCGGCGATGAGGTTGAGACTGTCGACCCCGGCTTCGAGGTAGGGCCGGTGGTCGTCGAGGTAGGAGCGCTCCGTCAGGCTCCAGCGCTGCGGGGAGAGTCCCGCCGCCGCGATGGCTCGGGCGTAGCGGCGCAGCATGGCGTCGGAGCTGTCCGGCGCGGAGACGGCGATGCGGGTGTCGCGCCCACCCACCATGTCGAGGTTGATCTGGAAGCTCGGTAGCTCGCCCTCGCCGCGGCGCGCGACATCGTAGCGCGAGCCGTAGAGCCCATCGCGGGCGGTCATGGAGGGGGCGAAGGCTTCCTCGCCGTCCAGGAAGATGATTTCAATCTGTGCTGCAAGTTCCGGCTGCTGCGCGAGTGCGCGCGCCAGCTCGAGGAGGACGCCTGCGCCGCTGGCGCCGTCATCGGCACCGATAAAACCCTCGATGCGCTTGGTGTCGATGTGACAGGAGAGCAGGATGGGGCGCGGGGCGGCGTCCTCGCCCCGGCGCGCGCGCAGGTTGATCATGCGCAGGGTTGGCGGGGCAGGGGGCGGTGGGGTGAGGTTGGTCGCGCGTGACGCTCCAGCCGGCGGCGCTCAGGACGCGCTCGATGTAGTCGACCTGCGCGGCGTAGGCGGCGCTACCGCTGGGGCGAGGCCCCAGGGCACAGAGCGCGAGCGCGTGGCGGTAGGCGGTTTCGGCCTCAAAGGATGCGCTTGGGGGGGGGGATGGTGCCCGGGGGGGGATGGTGGCGGGTGTTTCCTCGCGGCAGGCCGTGGTCAGCACGAGGACGGCTGCCGCTGCGAATAGCCTGCCTGCGCGGAACATGGCTCAGAATTGCTCGCTGATGCCGAACATTTGGAGGATGCGCACCAGCTCCTCGCGCCCGGTGTAGGGAATTTCGATGATGCCGTTGCTCTTGCCCTTGAGGTTGATGTTGACGCGGGTGCCGAAGTCATGCGAGAGCTGTTCGCAGACGCGGGCGTAGGCATCGGGCAGTTTGCGCTCGGGGGCGGGAAGGGCAGCGGGCGGCTCGGGGGAGAGCATGCTGCGCACCAGTTGCTCGGTTTGGCGTACGGTGAGGTTTTGGCGCGCCACCTTTTCGGCGGCGGTGGACTGCTGGTAATCGTCCTTGAGCTGGAGCAGTACCTTGGCGTGAC
This sequence comes from uncultured bacterium, assembly GCA_945831585.1. Lineage (GTDB taxonomy): Bacteria > Verrucomicrobiota > Verrucomicrobiia > Verrucomicrobiales > Akkermansiaceae > Akkermansia. Next base: position 2,506 of record CAMACY010000073.1, read on the forward strand.
CGACGGTGATGCTTTTCTTCTCCAACAGCTCGCGGGAGAGGGGCGCCAGATCGAGCAGGCGCACCATGTTGGCCACGGCGGCGCGCGATTTGCCGATGTGGCGGGCGATGACCTCTTGCTTCATGCCGAAGCGGGTTTGCAGCAGGCGGTATTGCTCGGCCTCTTCCAGGGGGGTGAGGTCGGCGCGTTGCAGGTTCTCGATGAGTGTGAGCTCGGCCACCTCTTCGTCGGAGGCATCATGCACGACCACGCGCACCTCCGTGTAGCCCAGGCTGGTGACAGCGCGCAGGCGGCGCTCGCCCGCAATGAGCTCGAACTTGCCGTCGACTTTGCGCACGACGAGGGGCTGGATGAGCCCACGCTCGCGGATGGAGGCGGCCAGCTCCTCGATCTGCTGTTCGTCAAAGTGGCGGCGGGGTTGGAACGGCGAGGTCTTGATCTCATCCACCCGCGCCAGAATGACACTCTCGCCATCCACCAGGGCTTCCACGGGGGAGGTGATTTCGGGTTTCTTGGTGAGCAGTGCGCTGAGTCCTTTTCCTAAAGCTTGTCTGGCCATAATCGCTTGAGCGGGCATTCTAGCGGATGGCGCACGGAAATGCAATCCTTTTTCCGGATGCAGACTCATTTCCCGCGCGGCGGGCAGAGGCTAAAAAAGCCTGTAACCGAGAGGGTTGCAGGCTTTGGAATGGGGGGATTTCAGCGCGTTAGCGGCGGCGGCGCGAGGAGCTTTTCTCTGAGGCTTCGGCGCGGGGCGTCAGCGAGACGCGGAAGGCTTTTTCCGGGGTGTTCGCCCAAGCGCCGCAGCTCATGATGCCGTTTAGTTTGCCATCTTGCGTCAGGAAGAGCGTGAGCAGGCCGTCGCGGGCATCGTAGACCTCCGCCGTGGGCTGGTCGGGGTCGTAGCGCCCGTCGTAGATGGAGATGTCGACCTTGGCTCCTTGCTCCGTGGGGGTGAGCTCGCAGCGCCCGGCAATGTCGAGGCTGGCTTCGGGGAGCTTGGTGTCGTAGATGCTGCCGATGAACTGAATCGAGTTGTCGAATTGCTTGACCGTTTCGATGTGCAGCGTCAGTTCGCCGAATTGGTTGTCGCGGGTCCATTCGCCGGAAAAGTTCTTGCCCTGAGCCAGCGCCTTGGTGCAGAGGTTGAGCCAGGTTTGGCGGGTGGCCTCGGCCTTGGCGGCTTCTTCGTTAGCGCGGTGGGCGGCTTCCTCGGCCTGGGCTTGCAGGCGGGCGAGGGTGGCGCGGGCGTTGTCCTCGCGGCTGTTGATGTAGGGTTCTGCGAGGGTGTTGAACTCGTTGAGTTTGGCGGCGATTTCGTCCTTGCGGGCTTGCTCGAACTCCGGGGTTAGCACGGGGATGCCCGCGGCCTGCACGGCGGATTCGGGCTTGAGCTCGGCGATGGCTTGCAGCGCCGAGCTGTCGATGGTGATATCGCTGAGCACCCAGGCCTCGCCCTCGTAGCGGGCGGTGGCGCGGGCAATGAGCTCGAGGGTGTCGCCTGCCGCCTTTTGCTGCACACAGACGGAGGATTCGGCCAGGTTTTTGAGCTCATTGGCGAGCTTTTGCATTTCCTCGGGCAGGGGCTTGGGCGCGCGGTCGGCATCGGTGAGGATGTCGGTGGTGCCGCCCACCTGCAGCAGGTAGACGGACTCGGGCTTCACGGCGGCGTTGGCCGCGTCGTTCATGGCTTTGCGCTGTTCGTTGAAGCATTCGGGGGCGCTTTGCTCGGCGTAGAGGTTTTCCCGGAGAGTCAGGGGGATGTGGGCGGTGATGCTCACGCTGCCGTCCTCGGCGGGTTCGGTGCATTCGCTGCTGAGGGAGCCGACCTCGGCCACATCACAGCTCGGCAGATGCTCGGCTAGCAGGGCTTGGAGTTCCTCAGCGGTGGGCGCCGTGGGCTTGGCGGGTTCGGCAGGCTGCGGCTGCTCGACCGCAGCTTCGGACGCCTGGGGGGCGCTCTCATCGCAGGAGGGGAGCCAGGCAAGCGACGTGACCATCAGGACGGGGTAGAAGAAAGCTTTGTTCATACCGACAGGAATACGAGCCCATTCTGCCATGTTATCTTGACATATGTCAAGCGCGTAGCGTGACTGTTCCTCGCTGCGCTCCGGAAAACTACAGCATTCTGCCAAAACGCCCCGCAGGGATGCCTGCGAGGCGCTTTTTTCGGGGGGCTGCTTGCCGGAGGGGTCACGCTTTGCGGCGGCGGAAGCAGCGCACGGTCGCCTCGCGCAGGCGGGCGAAGAGGGCGTAGAGACCCGGCACGGTGAAGATGCCGAAGCAGGTGGCCAGCAGCATGCCGCAGAAGGTGGTGATGCCGATTTCCTGGCGGCTGGCCGCGCCCGAGCCCGTGGCGATGACCATGGGGAAGACGCCGCAGAGGAAGGAGATGGCGGTCATGAGCACGGCGCGGAAGCGCATGCCCGCGCCGTTGAGCGCAGCCTGCATGATGCCGGTGCCGTTCTTCTCGTGGTCTTCCTTGCTGAACTCGACCATGAGGATGGCGTTCTTGGCCGCCAGGGCGATGAGCATGAGGATGCCCAGCTGCACATAGATGGAGAGCGAGAGCCCGAAGATCTGCGCGCCCATGAGCGCGCCCAGCGTGGCCACGCCGACGGAGAGCATGACGGGGATGGGCGTGGTCCAGCTCTCGTACTGCGCCACGAGGAAGAGGTAGGCAAAGAGCAGCGCCATGGCGAGCAGCGAGCCGATCTTGCCGTCGTTCTGCCGTTCTTGGTAGGAGAGGTCTTTCCAGCTCAAGCCCCAGCTGCGGTTGCGTCCGGCGGCGCGCTCCTCGCGGTTGAGCTCGGCGATGGTGTCCTCGATGAGCTGCATGACCTGCCCCGAGCCAACGCCCTGCGCACCGATGACGGTGATATCGGCGCTCATGAACTGCTCGAAGCGCTGGTACTGCTTGGGACCCATGCGGTAGGAGAGGGAGCAGACGGCGGAGAGCGGCACCATCTCGCCCTTCTCGTTACGCACCAGCTGGTTGAGGATGTCGTCGGCCGTGCGGCGGTCGCGCGTGCTGCCCTGAATCATCACCTTGAAGTTGAAGCCGTTGAGCGTGAAGTCGTTGACATAGGACGAGGCCATGACGCTCTGCAGGGTGCTGAAGATGGTGTTGACGGGCACATGGAGCGACTGAGCCTTCTCGCGGTTGATTTCGAGGTGGATTTGCGGGTTGGAGGCGTCGTACTCGCTGCGCGCCATGGCGACCAGCTCGGGATGTCGCATGAGCCGCGCCTGCACCTCCTTGACCATGTCGCCCAGGTCGGCGGTGCTGATGTCGCCGCTGCCCGTGAGCACCATGGAGACACCGCCCGTGATGCCCAGCCCCATGATGGCCGGCGGGGTGACCGCCATGACGGAGGCCTCGGGGATGTCGGCGCAGGCGGCGTTGACCTTGGCGGCGATGGCCTGCACGTGCAGGTCGGGCGTGGTGCGCTCGCTCCAGGGTTTGAGCTGGATGATGACCATGCCGGCGTTCTCGCCCGAGCCGCTGGAGAAGCTGTAGCCGCTTTGCGCCGTCACCATGTCGATGCCGGGGATGTCCTTGAGCCGGGCTTCAATCTGGCGCATGACTTTGTCGGTGCGCTGCTTGGCGGTGGCAGTGCCCTCCATGGTGACCATGACGAAGAGGTTGCCCTTGTCCTCGGTGGGGATGAAGGAGCTGTTGATGGCGGTGGGGGCCAGCAGCTTTTTGGCACCGTGAGCGGTGGCGAGCTGCTCCCCGTGCCAGAAGCGAGCCCAGCCGTCCCCGCTGCCCTTGTAGTAGATGTAGTTACCCGCAAAGACCAGCGCCATGACGAGCACCGTGAGCCAGGCGTGGCGCACGAGGAGTCCCGCGCCCGCCAGGTAGATGCGGCGGGCAAGCTCCATGAGCCAATTGAAGGGTCGGAAGAGCCACACGGCCAGGCGGTTGGGTTTGGCTCCGGCCGGGCGCAGGATGAGCGCGCAGAGCGCGGGCGAGAGGGTCAGCGCGTTGAAGGTGGAGATGCAGAGTGCCACGCACATGGTCACGGAGAACTGGGTGTAGATGGTGCCGACCATGCCGCCGTAGAAGGCGATAGGCACATAGACCGCCAGGGTCACGAGCGTAGTGGCGATGACGGCGCCGGTGATTTGCTTCATGCTGCGGATGGTGGCCTCCTTGGGCGAGAGCCCCTCTTCGTGGATGATGCGCATGACGTTTTCGACCACGACGATGGCATCGTCCACCAGCGAGCCGATGACGAGGATGAGCCCGAACATGGTCAGTACGTTGATGGTGTAGCCGAAGGCATACATGAGCGTGAAGGCACCCAGCAGGGATACGGGAATGGCCAGTGCGGGGATGAGCGTGGCGCGCCAATCCTGCAGGAAGATATAGGTGACGAGGATGACCAGCAGCAGCGCCAGCACCAGCGTGGTGGCAATTTCCTCCATGGTGGCCGAAATGGCCTTGGTGGGGTCGTAGCCCATGCACCAGCTTACGCCGTCGGGGAAGGTGGGTTCGAGCTCGCGGATGCACTGTTGGGCGGCGGCAACGGTGGCGAGCGCGTTGGCCTCGTTGTTGCGGAAGATAATCATGCCCACGGCGTCCTTGCCGTTGAGGCGGCTGTAGCCGGAGTTGCTCTCGGCGCCCAGCTCGATGGTGGCGATGTCCTTGAGCAGGGTGACATGGCCGTCCTCACCGCGTTTGACGACGATTTCGCCGAATTGCTCGGCGGTTTTCAGTCGCCCGAGGGCGGTGACCTTGAAGGTGGCGTAGGACTGCACATCCTGCGAGCCCACGGAGCCGGCGGCGGCCTGCACATTTTGGGCGGTGATGGCGTTGCTCACATCCTGGGGCGTGATGTTGAGCGCGCTCATGCGGGTGGTGTTCATCCACATGCGCATGGCGTAGTTGCG
>CAMACY010000074.1 GCA_945831585.1 uncultured bacterium
CGCCGCCGCTGAGCATCAACGGCGGGAGCTCGGCTCTTTGGCGGCGGCTCGGATGAGGGTGCGGGTGGGGAAGGCAAAGGAAATCCCCTCGCGGTTAAAAGCCTCGTAGAGCGCGCGGGCAAAGCGGTAGCGCGTGTCGTAGTAGTCCTTGTTGCGGCAGTAGGCGCAGAGGGTGAGGTTGATGCTGCTATCGCCGAATTCGCGGAAGCGCATGAGCATGGGCGGCTCGTCGAGCAGGTAGGGCTCGGTCTCAACCACCTCGCGCGCAATCTCCTCCAGATGGCGCAGGTCGGTGCCGTATTCAACCCCGACCACGATGTCGCAGCGGCGGCGCTCGCCGTGGGATTCGTTGGTGACGGGGTTCTTGATGAGCATCTCGCAGGGGATGCGCACCACGCTGTTGTCGGGGCAGCGGATGCGGATGGAGAGCAGGTTGATGGCCTCGACGCTCCCCTCCGTGCTGCCCACATGGATGTAGTCGCCCAGCCGCAGCGAGCGCTCGCCCATGAGGAAGAGCCCGCTGATGAGGTTGCTCAGCGAGGTTTGTGCGGCAAAACCCACCGCCACACCGATGACTCCCGCCGCACCCAGCGCACTCATGAGGTTGATGCCCAGCTCCTGCAGCGCCTGCAGGGAGCAGAGCATCCAAATGACCGCGTTGATGATGCGGCGCAGCAGCAGCTGCACCGTGGCCGGCAGATGGGGCAAACGCCGCAGGACGGAGGCAACCGCGCGGCTGAGAAGCAGCGCGATGAGGAGGTAGAGCAGCACACGCCCCGCCACATCGAGCTTGTAGGCGGCGCACCACTCCTGCCAGTGAGCGAAAGAAAAATCCGGCATAGCCCGCAGAGGGAAGGAAAACGAAAAACGCCCCCGCTGAGCACGCGGGTGCAGCGGGGGCGTTCAGGAGAGGGGCATCAGGCCAGCAGCTTGGCGATGCGGGCGCAGACCTCCGTCACATTCTCGCGGCTGTTGAAAGCGGAGATGCGGAAGAAGCCCTCGCCGTGGGCGCCGAAGCCCGCGCCGGGGGTGATGACGACCAGCGCTTCCTGCAGCATCTTGTCGAAGAACTCCCAGCTGCCCATGCCATCGGGGGTCTGCACCCAGACATAGGGGGCATTCGAGCCGCCCCAGACCTTGAGACCGGCCTTGCGGCAGGCTTCGCTCAGCAGCTTGGCGTTGGTGAGGTAGTGCTCGATGAGGGCGCGGGTCTGCTGCTGCCCCTCGGGGGTGAAGAGGGCGGCGGCGCCGCGCTGCACGATGTAGCTCGCGCCGTTGAACTTAGTGGTGTGGCGGCGGCTCCAGAGCTTGGAAACGGGGACGGCGTTGCCCGCGGCATCTTTGCCCTGCAGCTCGGAGGGGATGACGATGTAGCCGCAGCGCACGCCTGTGAATCCCCCCTGCTTGGAGAAGGAGCGGAACTCGATGGCGCAGCGGCGGGCGCCGGGAATGGCAAAAATGCTGGTGGGGATGCCCTCCTCGGTCACAAAGGCCTCGTAGGCGCCGTCGTAGAGCAGGATGGTGTCGTTAGCCAGCGCGTAGTCCACCCATTTCTTGAGCTGCTCGTAGTTGGCCACGGCGCCCGTGGGGTTGTTGGGGAAGCAGAGGTAGGCGATGTCGACATGCTGCGAGGGAACATCGGGCACAAAGCCGTTCTCGGGCGTGCAGGGCAGGTAGACCAGCCCCTCGTAGGAGCCGTCGGGACGGGCGGCGCCCGTGTTGCCGTTCATGACATTGGTGTCCACGTAGACGGGGTACACGGGGTCGGGCACGGCGATGATGTTGTTGTGTCCGAAGATGTCGAGGATGTTGCCCGTGTCGCACTTGGCGCCGTCGGAGACGTAGATTTCATCGGCGCTGATGTCGATGCCGCGCTGCTGATAGCTCACGGTGGCGATCGCCTCGCGCAGCCAGGCATAGCCCTGCTCGGGGCCGTAGCCGTGGAAGGTCTCGCGCTTGGCCTGGTCGTCCACCGCCTTGTGCATGGCGTCGATGGCGACCTGAGGCAGCGGTTCGGTGACATCGCCGATGCCGCAGCGGATGATCTGGGGAGCCTTGTCGGGGTTGGCGGCCGCAAAGGCGGCAACGCGGCGACCGATTTCCGGGAAGAGGTACCCGGCTTGCAGTTTCAGGAAGTTATCGTTGATGTGAGCCATACGCGGCTATCATGCCACAGCGCGCCCGAAATGCAAGCGCGGAGTGCGGCATGCCCCGCCGTATGTGCGCCGCCGGGGTGCTGCTGCTCCCGTCCCCGCCCTGCCGACCTCCCATCAGGAGAGTAGCAGCAGAGCCACGGGGCTGCAGAGCAGGGTGTTGAGCCGCGCTGCAATGGCATCCGTCTCCTCGCGGTCGAGGCGATGGTCGGCGTAGAAGCTGTATTCCAGCATGAAATCGCTCGGTTGCTCACGCCCGGCGCGGATGCCGACCTTGGGCGAGCCGCCGCGCACCACCAGAGCAAAGACGGGCGCGGCTCCCTCCGGCAGCTGCGCTGCCACGCTGGCGCGCGTGGTTCGCGTGTCGCAGATGACGATGTGCGCGTTCTCGCCCTCGGGCAGAGCGGTGGGGGCGGAAAGCTCGCGAGCCAGGCGGTAGATGCTCTTGTCGGCAGCATCGGGCAGGGCGAGGGTGCGCGCGCCCTCCTGCTCGAAGAGCAGCAGATGGACGTTCGGCGTACTCTTGCCCCATGCGGTCCCCGCGCAGCAGGCCTTGACCACGGCGCGGATGATGTAGTCGAAGAGGGAGTAGCGCTGCTCCAGCAGCTTTTCGCACTGCACGGCAATGGGCAGACTCACGGCGGCGAGCGCCGTCATGTCGGCGCAGGCATCATAGACGCGGTAGCCTCCCTCATCCGCACGGGTGGGAGAGGCGGCGGGGCGGCGGCGCACCGTGCCCCGAGGTGTCGGCGCCTTGCGGCGGGCGCGGACATCGGCTGCCATGATGCGCCCGCGCGGCCCCGTGCCCTGCAGGGTGGCGGGGTCGATGCCTTGGCGGGTGCAGAGCTTGCGGGCGAGGGGGGAAATGAGCATGGCAGCGGAGAATAGGGAAAAGACAGCCGCCGACGGAGGAGAGAGAGGTAGCGAGTACTCCGTCGGCGGCAGGGGGGGGGGGAGGGGAATCAGGCCTGGTAGCGAAGCTCGCCGTCGATGATAGTCATGAGCGTGTTGAACTCGGCATCGAGCAGGACAAGGTCGGCGGTGTAGCCGGGGGCAATCTTGCCCAGCCCCGCCAGCCCGAGGCTCTGCGCCTGGTTGTAGCTCGTGGCCTTGACCAGCTCGCTCAGGGGCTTGCCGGTGATGGCCTGCACATTGCGCAGACCGTGGGCAAAGCGCAGGGTGGAGCCGGCGAGATTGCCGCTCTCGAGACGCGCCACGCCGTCCTTCACGATGATGGGCAGACCGCCGAGCTGGCCGGGACCGTCGGGCATCCACGAGCAAGCCAGCGAGTCGGTGATCATCATCATCTGGTCGATATCCTTGTTGGTGAAGGTGAGGTTGAGCATGTCGCGGCAGAGGTGAATCGTGTCGCAGATAACCTCAATCTTGATGTCCTTGTCCAGCATGCCGGAGCCCACGAGACCGATTTCGCGGTGGTGCTGGGGGCTCATCTGGTTGCAGAAGTGGGTCAGGTGCTTGAGCCCCGCCGCTTTGGCCTTCAGGAAGTCGCTGTACTTGGCGGCGCTGTGCCCCGCCGAGCAGCTGATGCCCGCCGCTGTGGCCTTGGCGATGAATTCGACGGCTCCGGGCATCTCGGGAGCCAGCGTGATGTTGAGCACGGGGTAGATGTCGTTGAGCATGGACACCTCCTCAAAATCGGCGGGGCGGACGAAGGCGGGATTCTGCGCACCGCACTGCTTGGGGTTGATGTAGGGCCCTTCGAGATGCACGCCGGGAGTCTTGGCGCCGGTGGGGGCGGCGGCGTATTCCTTCACGGCCTCGCAGACCTGCATGAGGGTCTTGGTGCCGAGGGTCAGGGTGGTGGGCAGCCAGGTGGTCACACCCTCCTTCATTTTGCAATCGGCAATGGTGCGGATGCTGTCAACGGAGCAGTCGCAGGCGTCGCAGCCACCGGCGCCGTGGGAGTGGATGTCGATGAAGCCCGGCAGCAACATGGCTCCGGCAGCATCGATAGTCTTGTCGGCCTCGGCGGTTTCGCCGGGTTGCAGAACAGCGACAATGCTGCTGCCGTCCAGCAGGACGGAGCCGCCGTCGATGTCGATACCGGGGGAGATGATGTGCGCGTTGGTGATGATGGTTTTCATGGTGTGGTCAAAGAGCTGCGGGGCTGTCGCAGCCCTGCCTGTGTGGTATTCTAGCGCGCACCGCGCCCTCTTTCAAGGGAGAAATGAGGCTGTGACGGCGGAAAATGCGCTTCTCAGCGGCTGCGGCGGTTGAGGGCGACCACGCGTTGCCGCTCGCGCTCCAGCTCGAGCACCTGAATGCGCTCCAGCGCGGCATCGATGTTCTCGCAGATGTTCTCGGCATGCAGCTCATTGAAGAAGGGCGAGTCGCGGCGGATGACCTTCATCGGCTGCGGTTGCACGCCGCAGAGCAGCAGGGTGATGCCGTTGTGGTGGCAGTACTCCAAAAAATCCTCCAGCACATGCAGTCCCGTGGCATCGAGCGCAGGTACGAGGCGCAGGCGCAGCAGCACATAGTCGATGTCGTGCTCCAGCGTCTTAAACACAATATCCTTGAACTGCTCCACCGCGCCGAAGAAGAAGGGTCCCTGCACATCGAACACCTCGACATTGGAGGGAATGTGGCGCAGGTAGCGCGAGCGGGCGGGGTTTTCCTCGGGATCCTCGCCCTCGATTTCGCGGCGGATGGATTCCACATTGCTGATCTGCGACATGCGGCCGATGAAGAGCAGGGCGGCGAGCACCACGCCGACCTCCACCGCCACCACCAGGTCGATGAGCACGGTGAGCACAAAGGTGAGCACCAGCACGGCGGCGTCCTGCCGCGGCCCGCGCAGCAGATGAATAAAGGTGTCGATTTCCGCCATGTTCCAGCAGACGAGCACGAGGATACCCGCCAGCGCGGCCAACGGCACCATGGCGGCGTAATTGCCCGCCAGCATGAGGATGAGCAGCAGGGTCAGGGCATGCACCAGCCCGGCGACGGGGCTCTTGGCGCCCGCGCGGATGTTGGTGGCGGTGCGGGCGATGGCTCCGGTGGCGGGAATGCCGCCGAAGAGGGCGGAGGCGATGTTGCCGCAGCCCTGGGCGATGAGCTCGGTGTTGGGGTGGTGTCGCGTGCCGGTCATACCGTCGGCCACGCTGGCACTGAGCAGCGATTCGATGGCGGCCAGCAGGGCGATGACAAAGGCGGGCTTGACGAGCTCGGGCAATTTGCTCCAGGAGAACTCGGGCAGGGAGGGCATGTTGAGCCCGTGCGGCAGCTCGCCGAAGCGCGAGCCGATGGTCTCCACGGGCAGGTCGCCCAGCACGCAGACGAGGGTGGCGACCAGCATGCCGGTGAGCATGAAAGGCGCGCGGGGCAGGAAACGCTTGGTGAGCAGGATGACGGCGATGGTCAGGGCGGAGAGCCCGACCGCCCAGGGGTTGATGCTGCCGATGTGTTCCCAGTAGCAGGCCCACTTGGGCAGGAATTCGGCAGGCACGGCGCCCTCGATGCTCAGACCCAGCAAATCCTTGACCTGCGTGCAAAGGATGGTGACGGCGATGCCGGAGGTGAAGCCCGTGGTGACGGGGTAGGGAATGAACTTGATGAGCGCTCCCATGCGGAAGAGCCCGAAGAGGATGAGGAAGAGCCCGGCCAGCAGGGTGCAGACGATGAGCCCCGCAAAGCCGAAGGAGGAGGCCACCCCTGCGATGAGCACGACAAAGGCGCCTGTGGGTCCGCCGATCTGGAACTTGCTGCCGCCGAGCAGCGAAATCATGAAACCGGCCACCACGGCGGTGATGAGCCCCGTAGCGGGAGTGATGTCCTGCACCCCGCAGGCGATGGCAAAGGCCATGGCCAGCGGCAGCGCCACCACGCCGACGGTGAGTCCGGCGGAGAGATCGGCCAGCAGGGTTTGGCGCGTGTAGTTGCGAAGAGATCGGAAGAGAATCGGTGCGTTCATGGGAGCAACGGCGCGAATTCTAGCTATTTTGCCGCCCGGTGTAAAGACAGAACTGCCCACAGACGTGCCGCGATGCACAGGCGCATTGCCACAACAAGAAGCGCGGCAGCATCAACGCTCGCCCGCATCACGGGACACGATGCCGATGGCTACGCCATCCCCGAGCCCGGCAGCGCGCAACGCGAGTAGCGCTACGTCTACGGGATGTAGGAGGGCTGCCTGAGCGAGAGTATCTGGGATGGCACCACCCTGCTCAGCCAACGCCTCAGCGACGGCTTCGGGCAAATCGTGGCGGAAATCGCCCCCACCACGCTGAGCAACACCTCTATCTGCACCCGCAGCAGCTACAATGCGCGCGGTTAGCTCACCCAACAAGGCATTGACGGCATGGCACCCACCGTGTATGCTGACGATAGCATGGGTCATGTATGCCGCCAGACGCTCCTTTTGGATGCCGATGCGCCGGATGATGCAAGCAAGAACCGCATCATCACGCACAGCATTGCCGCTGTCGAGGAAGCCGACGGCATGATTTACCAAGTGAGCACCGAAAGCCGCAGCTCCGCAGCGGGCAACACCCTGAGCCGCAGTGAACAAACACTTCTCTCGGATTCCGCTGAGCTGGAAAGCAAACGCATCAGCATCGACGAGCGCGGCAACACCACGACCACGGTGACGGATATCGCGGGACGCACCACGAGCGTGACCGACGCCGCAGGCAACGTAACCACCACCGCCTACGATACCGCGCACGATTTGCCGGCTCTCATCACCGATGCTCAGGGCAATACCCGCTGTTACCGCTACGATGCGCGCGGACGCAAAGTCGCGGAATGGGGCACGGCGATTCAAAGCCCCCGAGGGCTCGGAGGGGGATTGGACAAAGCGCGAAGCGGTTTTGCCCCGAAGGGGCGAGCAAGGCAATGGGGTGCCTGCGAGTCAACCCATCGCCACCCGCCCCTTGCCATCCGCAAAGACGGCACTTGGTACGCCTATGGCTGGGATCTGACGAAGAATATTTGTGAGGTCTTCGGCCCTGTGGGCTACATCCGCACCACATATACTTACACCCCCTACGGTGAAGTAACAGCAACGGGCAATGTCACCCAGCCTATCCAATGGAGCAGCGAGTTCAATGATAGTGAATTAGTCTTGGTTTATTACAACTACC
>CAMACY010000075.1 GCA_945831585.1 uncultured bacterium
AACCGCGGTTCTATGACTGAGAATCATATGTCCTAACCCCTAGACGATGGGGACAGATGCATGCGCTGAGCGCAGAGAGATATTAGCAAAATAGCCGCGAGAGTCAAGACCCTTTTTACAAAAAATGTCCTTTTGGCTGAAAAAACAGAGCCGCTCCGGTGTGGAGCGGCTCTGTGGGCAAGGAAAAGGAGCTCATTCGGGCAGCAACTCGTCCTCCACCATCTGCTCCATGCTCTGACGGCGGCGGATGATGCTCCAGCGGTCTCCGTCCACCAGCACCTCGGCGGCCAGCGGGCGCGAGTTATAGGTGCTGCTCATGCTGAAGCCGTAGGCTCCGGCGCTCATCTCCGCCAGCACCTCGCCCGGCTTGACATCGGCGATACGGCGGTTCTGCGCTTGAAAATCGCCGCTCTCGCAGATGGGACCCACGATGTCGGCGGTGATGGTGTCGCCATGGTGTTCGGTGACGGGCCAAATCTCGTGGTAGCCCTCGTAGAGGGCGGGGCGGATGATGTCGTTCATGCCGGCATCAATCATCTTGAAGGTCTTGGCCTCGCCTTGTTTCTCGTAGAGGCAGGTGGTGAGCATGGCGCAGGCGTTGCCGACCATGCGACGCCCGGGTTCCACGATGATCGTCAGCCCCAGCGGCTGCAGCAGGGGGATGATGGCCTCCGCGTAGCTGCGGATGGTGATTTGCTCGGGGTGCGCCGCCCACCACTCGGGCTTGCCGGAGGCCAGGCAGCCGTCGTAGACGATGCCGATGCCGCCGCCGATGCTCCAAAACTCGATGTTGTAGAGCTTTTGGAATTTCTCGACAATGGGTTTGACCTTCTCAATGGCCATGACAAAGGGCTGCACCTCGGTGAGTTGCGAGCCGATGTGCATTTGCAGACCGCGGATGTGCAGGTGGGGCATCTCGGCAGCGATGGTGGCGTAGACTTGCTCGATGCGGCTGATGTCCACGCCGAACTTGTTTTCATTGGTGCCGGTGGTGATGTATTTGTGGGTGTGGGCGTCGACATTGGGGTTGACGCGCACGGCAACCGGCGCCTTCACACCCATTTCCCCGGCAATGCGATTGATGGTGCGCAGCTCGTTCTCACTCTCGCAGTTGAAGCAGTAGATGTGCTGCTCCAGCGCATAGCGGATCTCCGCCTCGGTCTTGCCGACCCCGGCGTAGGTGCAGAGGGTGGGGTCGCCCCCAGCGTTGATGACGCGCCACAGCTCGCCGCCCGACACGATGTCGAAGCCGACGCCCTGTTGCGCCATGAGGTTGAGGATAGCCTTGTTGGAGCAGGCTTTGACGGCGTAGGCCACATGCGCCTTGAGCGGGGAGAGCGCTTGGCGCAGCTCGCAGAGGTCGTCAACGATGGTTTTCTTGCTGTAGACAAAGGTGGGGGTGCCGACGGCAGCGGCGATGTCGGCCAAATTCACGCTCTCGCAGTGCAGAGCGCCGTTTTGGTAGGCGAATGTGTGCATAGATGGGGTTGTTAGTGTGGTTTGAGAGGGGGGCGCGAGTCGCTTTGGCGTTTATCGTCGATGATGAGCGCGACCCACGAGAGATCGCGCGAGTTTTCCAGCGCCAGCTTGATGAGCACGGTCAGCGGGACGGCCATCAGCATGCCGAAGGGACCCCAAAGCCAGCCCCAGAAGAGGACGGAGAGCAGGACGACCGAGGTGGCAATGCCGAACTGTTTGCCGAGGAAGAGTGGCTCGATGCCGTTGCCGATGATGCCGTTGATGCCCAGATAGCCCAGCGTCAGGATAATGGCATCGCCCCAGCTGCCCAGCAGCAGGGTGAGCGCAATGGCGGGGATGGCCGCGACAATGGAGCCGATGGTGGGGATGTAGTTGAGCACCAGCGCCAGCACCCCCCACAGGAACGCAAAGGGCACGTGCAGGCAGATGCAGAGCAGCCACACGAGCAGCCCCGTGAGGGTGCTGCTGACGGTCTTGATGAACAGATAACGCTGAATGCCCTGAATCGCGTTGAGAAAGTCGTTCTTGCCCCGCTCGCCGGTGGGCAGGCGGCGGAAGTTTTTGAGAAAAAGCGGTGCTTCCCCCAGGAAGAAGGTCATGAGGATGAGCACCAGGCCGCAGGTGCTCATGATGGAGACGATTTGCCCCGTGAGCTGCTGCGTGAGACTGACAATCTGGCGCACATCGAAGAGATCCTGCGGGGAGCGGTAGATGGCGCGGAAGTGCTCGTCGAGCCCGAACTCCGCCATCCAGGCCATGATGAGGTCATATTTTTCGCTGATGCGATCCGACACATCTCCTTGGAGGGTGTCCATCATGTCGCGCGCCAAGTAGTTGAGCAGCGCGATGATGCCGAACACCACACCGAAGTCGAACAACACCGTGATGGTGACGGCCAGCCAGTGCGGGCAACGCAGGTAGCGGCGCAGAATGTCGGTAACGGCATAGCTGACAATAGCCAAAAAGCCGGCCATGAGCACCAGCATGATGACGGAGGCCGCCGCCTTGAGCCCGGCAACGACGATGACGGCGGCAGCGGCCACCAGCAGGAATCGCCCGCCCTCGCCCATGCTATGGCGCGCTCTCTGCGCGTTGTCGGGGTCGTTGGGGGATGATGGCACCATATCGCGTAGCGATTGTACACGGCGTGCCCCCTGCGTTCAAGCGCAATGCGCGTGTGCAGCGTTAAAAAGTTTCTGCGCCGGCACAGCGTGCTCGAGGGCGCCGATTTTGCTCTTTGAAGATAAAAATCTGCCTTTGTGCTTGACTCGGGGGCGTTTTCATGCTAATCTCCGCTCCCGCCGCGTGGTTTTCTGCCCGCGAGCGGAAACAACCGAAACATACAAACGCTTTATTATGGTAGCAATCCGTCTCAATCGCCAGGGTTCTAAGGACCGTCCTTTCTACAAGATTGTTGTTGTTGATAGCCGCGCGCGTCGCGATGGCGATTTCATCGAGCAACTCGGCACTTACAATCCGATGGCCGAGGGTGAGAACTTCACCTTGGATCTCGACAAGGCCGAGAAGTGGATTTCCTGCGGAGCCAAGCCTTCCGAGACTGTGGCTTCCATGATCAAGAAGCTTCGCGCCGCCAAGGCCTGATTCGTTCGGCTCCCCTCTCACGGGTGAGCTGAGCACCTATCTGCATCCCCTTTCTTGGTTGTTTCCGATGCGCCCCGCTGTTTCCGGCAGCGGGGCGCATCGGCTTTTGTCGGTAGAGTTGGGGCTGTTCGGGCGCGGGGAGAGCCTGTTCATGCAAAAGCCGCGCCTCCGGGGCGGAGGTGCGGCTTGCGTTAGCTTGCAAAAGAGGGGGAGGCTTTACAGATCGGGGCTCAGTACGATGTAATCCTCGGCCGTGGCGCGCCCCTTCTTCGTCTCGGGGAAGATGGAAGCGTCGGGCTTCAGGCGTCCCTTCTCGTCATCGTTGTCGTCCTCGTCCAGGTTTTTTTCCAGATCCTTGACGGAGCCATCGGCGGAGAGCATGAAGACATGGCCGCGGAAGGAGGAGATGTCAAACTCGACGGAGGTGCCGGGGTAGGGGGTATTGGAGGGGTAGATACCGCAGAAGGCCAGCGGGACGTTGGACTTGTTGCCGGGGATGGCTTTCTTGCCGCCTTCCTCGTCGGTCTTGCTGCTCATGACATAGGCCATGGCATTCTCGCCCTTGGCGAGCGCGGAACCGTTGGCCAGCCTTTCATCACCCTCGGCGGCGATGGTCTTGCCCGCGCAGGAAATCTGGGCGAAGAAGGGTTTCTCGCTGCTGTTGCCCTTGGAGTAGAATACCTGGCGGAAGTAATCGTTGGCGGTGTTGCCCGTCAGCGAGCCGAAGTTGAGGTCGGGGTTGCTGTCTTGCAGGGTGGTGGCGGTGCTGTCGCAGGGGTAGGTGCCGTAGTCGGTCTTGAACTGGCGCAGAATGGTGCCGAGCGATTGCAGGTTGCTCTGGGCTTTCTGGCGCTGACCGTCGTTCATGTGATCGAGGATGGGACCATAGCCGATGGAGGCGAGAGCCGCCAAAATGGCGATGACGACCATCAGCTCAATGAGGGTGAAACCACCCTTGGCGTTGTTGCGGAGTGCAGATACTTTCATGGCGTAAGAACTCTGTTGACTCTTTTGGTATAGCACGCGGGCGGGGCGCTGGCAAGCAGCAAATGCCGTCGGAGGGGAAAAATTATCCGAGATAGGCGCGAATATCCGCCTCGTAGAGCTCCGGCTCCAGCAGGAAGGAGTCGTGCCCCTTGATACTGCGGATGCGCTTGTAGCGCGCTTGAACGCCGTTTTTGAGCAGTCGGCGGTAGAAGCGCGAGATGGCGGTGGGGGTGAAGCAGCAGTCTGTGCTGATGGAGAAGAGCATGAAGGGGATGCGGTGCTCGGCGTAGAGGCGGAAGGTGGCGTCGATGTCGGCGGTGTGGCTGCAGGCAGCCAAATCGAACCAGGCCCACATGTTCATGATGCGGATGTAGGCGTTGGCGTCGAAGCGTTTGGAGAACTTGACGCCCTGATGCAGCATGTAGCTCTCGATGTTGTGCGTGGGGTTGTACCAGCTGAGCATGCCCTGACGGTCGCAGATGCCCTTGCGGGCGCGCTTTTCCAAGCCCTTTTGGTAGACAAAGAGCTTGTGGCAGATGATGCGCGCGAGCGCTACCCCCTTGGACGGTTGCTCGCTGAGTGCGTAGCGGCCGGCTTTGTAGGCGGGGTCGAGCTCAATGGCGAGGATTTGCTCAAAGACAGAAAGCTTGTGGTCGATGGGGGTCTCGCAGCTCGAGCCGATGATGATGACGCTGCGCACGCGCTGCGGGTAGAGGGCGGTGAGCACCAGCGCCAGCTGACCGCCCAGGCTGGGGCCGACGATGGCAAAGCGGTCGATGCCGAAGTGGTCGAGCACGCGGATTTGCGCGCGCGCTTGGTCGTTGGCATTGACCAGCGGAAACCGGCTGCCCCAGGGCTGCCCGTCCGGCGCCGTGGAGGCGGGGCCGCTGCTGCCGTAGCAGCTGCCCAGGTAGTTGACGCAGATGATGAAGTAGCGCTCGGTGTCCAGCGGTTTGCCGGGACCAATCATGCGATCCCACCAGCCCTCGTGGTTTTCGGGTTGCCAAAAGTCCCCCGCCTCGGGCAGGCTGTCATTGTATCCGTGGGCGTGGTGGCTGCCCGTGAGCGCGTGGAAAAGTAAAATGGCGTTGCTTTTCTCGCGGTTGAGGGTGCCGTAGGTTTCGTAGGCCAACTGAATCTGCGGCAAGGTGTCGCCGCAGGAGAAGGTGAAATCACCGAGCGGGAGGATGTGGGTGCGAACGCTGTCGGGCATGTGCGGGCGGGGGAGGGGGTGCGTATCCGAGCAAACAAAAAAGACCGGAGAACAGCACCGGTCTTCTTCGCGGATGCCCCCATGCGAGGGGGCGGAGAAAGCAGGGGTTACTTGACACCCTTCTTGCTCAGGCGGGTGCCGGCGGTTGCGCCCTGACGAGCCTTGAACTTGGGGTTGCTCTTGCAGATGACGTAGAGAGTGCCCTTGCGCTTCACGATCTGGCAGTCAGCGTGGCGGCGCTTCATCGAGGCGAGGGAGGAAAGAACTTTCATGATGTGTCGATGTGGTTTGTGTTTGGAAGATTGCGCGTCGGGAGCAGGATTATAGCGATTGAGGACGCATTGTAAAGACAAATTTTTGCATCGCGGTGTTTTTTCGCGACTTTGAGCGCTCAGGCGCTTGGCTTGGGCGTTTCGGCAGGGGCAGGGACGGGATGTTTGACCGTGGGGAGTTGCGCCTGCTCCGGTAGGCGGGGGAAGAGCGGTTCCGGTTCTTCCGTAATGGTGACGGGGGTGCCGACCTTGGTGAGCCTGAAGAGCCGAAGCGCGATTTTGTGGGGGGTGCGGATGCAGCCGTGCGACAGACGCTGCCCGGCTTTGACCTTGCCCGTGTGCATGCCGACTCCATCGGCGGTTAGGCGCATCCAGTTGGGCATGGGTGCGCCGTCAAAGCGCCCGCCCTCGGGAAGCGCATCCTTGAAGATGTCGGCGTTGCCGTTGATGCATTTGCCTTCGGCGTTGTAGATTCTGCCGTAGCGGTTCGAGCAGTGCTGCTGCTCTTTGAAACGGATTTTGAAGGAGCCGGTGGGGGTCGGGTGGCTGCTGACGCCGGTGGAGACGGGCCAGTCCATGGCCACCTGATCGTTGACGTAGAGCCGGGCTCGCTGTTGCGATAGGCAGATGACGATGGGAGACTGCGCGGAGGCTTGCTGCATGAGCGCTTCGTCTGTGTAGGCCTCCATGAGCACGGGGTAGCCCGGCTTGGCGGTAAACTGTTCGTAGGCTGTCAGCTCATGCACGGGCTCGGGGGGCGGCACCGGGCTGCTGCAGGAACTCAGCCCGAGCAGGGTGCCGACGCAGACAAACAAGCAGAGGGGGAACGCGGAGCGCATGAAAGGTACTTATTTGATGATGACGGGGGTGCCCACCTCGGTGTTGTCGAAGAAGATTTTGGCCATGTGCTTGGGCAGGCGGATGCAGCCGTGGCTTTCCGGGGCTGAGGTGACGATGCCCTCGTGCATCCAGATGCCCGTGGTGGTGAGCTGCATGGCGTTGTTCATGGCGGCTCCCCGATAGATGCCACCTGCCGGCATGGGCTGGCCGGCGGTGTAGTTCTCCACGATGGTTTCGCCGGCGCTGTTGACCACGCTGCCGTAGGTGGAGGACTTGTGCGTGGCGTCCTTGGCCAAAATTTTGAAGGTGCCGCGCGGTGTCAGCTTACCCGCTTTGCCCGAGGAGATGGCGCTCTGCCCCACCAGACGACCGCCGATGTAGTACTTCGCCTGTTGCAGCTCGGTGTCGATGACGATGAGGTGCGGCCCTGTCAGTCCGGCGGGTACATCCCAGCTACCGCTGGAGACGGCTTGGGTAGTGTCGATTTTGTTGCTGGGGCGGGCGAATGCGTAGCCCATGCCAAGTTGGTGCAAGGCGGCGGGGGAGTTTTGCGAACTGCAAGCCGCTGTCAGCAGGCTCATGGCTGTCAGGAGAAGGAATTGATTCAACTTCATATCAGCAAAGGGGGGGCGCTGCCCCAAAGGGGCATCCGTGGATGTCGCGCGCAGTGGTACACCGGATATTGAATTTTGTCAAGAAAAATCAGCAAGAATCGGGCTTGTTGTAAGTTGCAAAATCAAATGCGACACCGAAAAGCCGTTGCAGAACACCTTGTG
>CAMACY010000076.1 GCA_945831585.1 uncultured bacterium
CAGATGCTGATTGCAGCGCGTTTGCTGGGCGAGTCGCCGGAGACCTCGCTGCTGGGCGAGGAGGGCTGCTGCGGCGCTTCTGCCGAGTTGCAGTGGGTGGTTGACCCCCTGGATGGCACTGTCAATTATTATTACGGCATCCCGATTTTCTGCACGAGTATCGCGCTGCATGCCTGCGGCGTTCCCGTGCTGGGCTGCGTGTACGACCCGATGCAGGACGAGTGCTACACGGCCTTGCGCGGGGGTGCGGCCTGCTGCAACGGGCAGCGCATCGCCGTGTCGACGCGCGCGCGCTTGTCCGAAGCGGTGGTCTTTGTCGGCCACGGCAGCCACGATGGCTCGGGCGAAGCCGGGCTGCGCCGCTTTGCCGCTATATCGCGGCAGGTGCGCAAGATGCGTATCCTGGGTTCTGCGGCGCTCAGCCTCTGCTACATCGCCGCCGGGCGCTTCGATGCCTATGTGGAATCGCGCATCTGCCTGTGGGATTTCGCCGCCGCGCGCGTCATTCTCGAGGCTGCGGGCGGGTGTTTGGAGTTCACCCCCAGTACGTCGGACGGTCTGCGCGGCGCTGTGTGCGCGTGGAATCAGCACCTGCCCCTGCGCGACGTTTTGGCCGCCCTATGAGAACCTCACCGTCATCTCCCGGAGCTAGGCTTTTGGCCTGGCAGGCCTTGCAACGCTGGGGGCGGGGCGGCGTATTTGCCGAGACCCTCGTGGCGTGTGCGGCTGCGGAACATCAGCTCTCGCACGCTGACCGAGCCCTGCTGCAGGCGCTGGTGTACGGCACACTGCGCCGCATGGCGTGGTTGGACTGGATGCGTCGGCAGCTGCGCCGCGAACCCTTGGAGGAGAGCGTGCGTTGGCTCGTCTTGCTGGGGCTCTGCCAGCTCTTTGTACTGGAACAAGCCGAGTATGCCGCCGTGTCGGAGACGGTGCGGCTCGCACCGCCGCGCGTGCGCGGGCTCGTCAATGCCATGTTGCGCAACGCCTTGCGCCGCCGCGCGGAATTTGCCGCCGCCGAGTCCGCGCTGCCTCTTGCTCAGCGCTTTTCCATGCCCCGCTGGCTGGTGGAGCGCTGGCTGCGAGATTTCGGCGAGGAGGAAACGCTCGGCATGCTGGCGTGGAACCAACAGACGCCCCCTATCTATCTGCGCCTCAATCCCCTTGACCCTCCTGCCGTGATTCCGGAGGACTGGGAGCCGCTGAGCGAGTTATCCGGCTGGTATCGCCTGCATGGGGCACTGCCGCAGGAGGAGTTGCGCGCGGGGCGCGTCTACATCACCGACCCCTCCACCCGCTACAGTGTCGAGTTGCTGGCTCCGCGCGCAGGTGAACGCGTTCTGGATGCCTGCGCCGCCCCCGGCGGCAAGGCTGCGGCCATCCTGAGCGCAACGGGGGGACAGGTCGAGCTGCTGGCGACGGATGCCGAGCCGCATCGGCTCCCTGCGCTGCGCGACAATTTGATGCGCGTTGCCGGGACAGCGAAGCTGCGCGTGGTGCAGCATGATTGGAGCCTACCCTGTCCCCCGGAATGGCAGGGCGCCTTTGATGCCGTGCTGCTCGATGTCCCTTGCAGCAATTCGGGGGTTCTGCAGCGGCGGGTCGATGCCCGCTGGCGTTTGACGCCTGCAGAGTTTGACCGCTTGGCCGCCCTGCAAGCGCGCCTTTTGGAGCAGGGGGCTCGGGCGGTGCGCCCGGGCGGGCGTTTGGTGTATTCCACCTGCTCGATTGATCGGCAGGAGGACGCCGACGGCGTGCGCGCCTTCCTGAGCACGCATCCCGAGTTTAGCCTGCGGCGGGAAATCCTAGCGCTGCCGCACCGCGTGCAGGCCGATGGTGCCTATGCCGGCCTGTTGGAGCGGCGTGCGGACGGAGTTTAGCCTTGCATCGCGGTGGGAGTTTGCGATAATGGCGCACACGCAGCTATGTTGAACGAGGAAGTGATGACGAAGGCAGAGACGGCTGCCATTCAGATTCCCGCCGGCAATGCCTTAATTTTGCCGGAGGGCTCGCGCATTTATATCACGCAGATGCTGGGCAATTCGATTACGGCGGCCACGGACATGGGGCTGGTGCGCATTGCGCGCGAAGAAGCCGTCCGCGCCGGAATCATCCCGGAGTCGGAGATGGTGCAGGAGTCGGATGAGAACCTGACGCTGGAGGAACGCGTATGGAAGGTATTGGGGCAGATTTATGATCCCGAGATTCCCGTGGATATTGTGAATCTTGGTCTGGTCTACGGGGTAGAGGTGATTCCCCAGCAGGAGGGCGGTAGCCAGGTGAATGTGCAGATGACATTGACGGCTCCCGGCTGTGGTATGGGACCGCATCTGATGGCAGAGGCCGAGATGAACATCGCTGCGCTGGACGGGGTGAAGAATGTCGATGTGGAGTTTGTGTGGGATCCGCCGTGGAATCAGAACATGATGACGGAGGAGGCGCGCATGCAGCTGGGAATGGAGTGAGCGATGGGCAAGATTCAGATTGAGCTGGATGAGCGCGAGTTGCGCGTCCTCAGCGAGCTGTGCGCCTTGGGGCTCACCGTGTTGGGGCAGGCCATGCCGGATTCGCGGGATGCGCGGGTGGACGCATGGCACAAGCTGTTGGTGGAGCTGATTCGCGCGGGGCGCAGTGTGCCGGAACTGGCTAAGGATTTGGAATATAACCCGGACTGCGGCTATTGGTTCTTCAAGCGTCCCTATGTGGAGGGAGCCTTTTACTCGGATGTGCTGGATGAGTATCGCGATGCGGTCTTTTGGGAGGAGTTGGTGACGCGATCGGCCGGGCAGGTGCTTGTGGAACAGTTGGGCGCAGAGAAGGTAGAGGCTCTTTCTCCGGAGGAGCGCAGCCGCTGCACGGCCGCCTTGGAACAGGCTCTTTGGAATGAGGTGACCAACCACGGCATTGATCGGCTGGTGTTTTTGATGCCGGAGTCTGAGAGCTGAGCACCATGCTGCATCGCCTGCCGTCGCATCGCGCGCGCTATGCCGCCCCGGGCGTAGCCTTGGGGGGGCTCATGCTGCTCACGGGCGCTTTGGGCGTCTTTTTTCTGGTATATGCGCCGAACTGGGATGTGCCGCTGCTGTATGCGGCGGCATTTGGGCTGCTGCTGTTGCCGATGCTGCTGTGGGTGCGCAGCTTTTGGATCCGGCGCGTGGTGCAGGTGGAGCATGCGGGGGTGGTGCTCAGCGAGTATCTGTGGGGCTGCCGCATGGCGCGGCGGGTCTGGTCGGCGCATCGTGTGCGCGCGTTCGATTGGGAACGCGAGCCGGACGGAGCCCTCACCCTGCGCCTGCTGATTCTGCGGCCGGATGGACAAAAGGCTGATTTTTTCACGCTGGGGACAACGGACAATCCCTATGCATTTGCCGCCCTGTGGCGGGATTTGGAGCTGCACTATCCCGGCAGCGGGCTGCGTCCGCTGACGTTTGGGGAGGAGCCTGCTGCCCCGTCGTTACGCGCGTGGCGCGGGTGGGCGCTGGCAACCCTCTTTCTTGCGCTGTTGGGAGCTGTGGAGGTAGCAGACCCGATGCTGCACCCCCTCCGCACGGCGTGGAGGGGGTGCTGTGAGCCGGCGCGCATCCGTGCGCTCGACTGGGAACCCGACGGCAGCCGCTACGTCCTGCTGCTACAGACAGAGCGCAGCGGGCGGCAGCTGCGCAGCGCGAGCTCCTTTGCCGGGGCGGCGCCGCGCCTCGGCACGCAGCTCATGGTGTTGCACGACGGCGTCTTGCGCGGCTATCTGACAGACGAGGTGACGGCTTTTCTGATGCCCTTGCTGCTGGGGGGCGCCTGCCTGCTGCCCCTGAGTTTGGCGCTGTTCAGCCTTCTTCGCCCAGGAGCTCCTCGGCACTGACGCCAGCGGTGCAAGGGGAGGCCTGGTCGCATTTCTGCTGATAACAGGGGTGGCAGGGGGTGTGGTTGACGCAGATGCGGTGTCCCTCGCCGAGCGGAGCATAGCGTGCGGACTCCCGGCTCGCCATGATGACATGGCAGCGGCACCCGGCGGCAGCGGCTAGCTCGGGAAGCAGTCCGTCCACGGCGTAGAGCCGGCAGCCTGAGCCCAGATGTTGTGCCACCTCCTCGGGGCGGCTCAGCTGTAGCTCAACATGCAGGCGTTGAGCCAGCGCGCGCGCGCGTTCCTCATCCTGCGGCAGCGCCAGAAGGGTGGGGGGCTCCTCCAGATGCTGCACCAGCTCGGCCCAGCGCTCCTCCGGCCACGCATCCGCTTCACCCAGCGTAGAGAAGGGGGCTATCCACGAGCCGTGGGCAGATTCGTTGCCGTGAGTGTCACCCGGGATATTGTCTGTATTGATCCCGTGCCCCCGGCGCAACAGCTCCAGATAGTCCTGAGCGATGGGGCGGGGGTGTCCGCAGTTGAGCCTCGAGATGCGCGAGCGGAAATGGCGCTTGCCGCACAGCGGATTCTCCTGAAAACCGCTGGTATAAATCGGCATGAGTTTCTTGAGCTGACGGAAGAGCTTTTTGCTCTCGCTGAACATGAACAGAACGTCGAAAGGACCATCCTTGTACAGCTCATCGGCTTGCAACTGCTCGTAGGCTGAGCGCGTAGCATCATCCGTGCTCACCGTGTAGCAGACCTCCGGTTGCTGCTGCCAGTAGGCGCGCTGTGCGCCGGGGCAGACGACGGTGAGCTGTGCATCGAAGCGCGAGCGCTTCAGTACGCGCAGAGCCGGGAGCAAGAAGAGGGCTTCCTCAAAGCTCTCGGGCATCGCGATGATGATGCGGAAAGGCAGCCGCGTCGCCGCGCGGGCAATCTGTTCCGTGTCCGCATCCTGCGGCGGGGCAAAATGCGCCGTAGCTTTCCAGCGATGGTGCATCCAGAAGCCATCGAGGATATTCTCCGATTGACTCTTCTCCAGCGCCCTGTTGATTTCCAGGGTGATGGCCGGTAGGCTGTTGCAGCCATCGGGAAGCTCTATCTGACGCCCGAGCACGGCATCCCAACGCCCGAGCCCGGTGTTGCGGGTAAAGACGGAGAAGAGGTGCCCTTTGCCCTTGCAGCGCTGGTAGAGCAGCGCAGGCAGGGGAGTCACCCCTGTCACCTTGCCGAAGTAGGGAACGTAGATACCCTCATTGGTAAACTGATCGCTCAGCACGCCGAGCAGCCCACCCGTGCGCGCGAGCCGCAGCACTGCGCGCAGACCGTCCTCCTTGCTGAACATCTCGCAACCGTAGCGCGTGCGGGATTTGTAGACCAAATCCTCCAAAATGGGATTGCTCAGTCGGCGATACATGCTGCCGAAGTGCTCCACGCGCGTGAAGTACGGGCGGATGCGCGCCAAAACCTCCCAGTTCCCGGCATGGGGAATGCAGGAGATGACCGTGTGGCCGTTCATGCCGTGCGCCTCAAACACATCAGCTCCCTCCATGCGAATGGCTCGCTCCGCTTCCCGCTCGGTCATGAGCCCCGTCTTGAGGGAGCAGGCGAGATTCATCACCGTGCGCACAATGTTGCGGCGCACCATGGGGCGTAGCTTGTCGGCGCGCAACATCGGGTCAACGACGATGCGGAGATTGCGCGCGACGATGCGCCTCCGCGAAGGAATGGCCGCCCAGACCAAGTAGCCGACGGCGCGCCCTGCCACCGCGACCATGCGGATATCAATCACCCGCAGGAGGGCGCAGAAAGCCTGATAACCCCATGCTCCGCAGCGCTGGGAAAAGTCGGCGCGCGGCACAGAAGCGTCTGCGGTTTTGCTCATGCTGATCCGTTAGTTGAATGTGTAGAGACGGGGAATGTAGAAAGGCTTGCGTGTGTAGGGATCCCACACCTTCTCGCCCACCTGGCTGGAGGAGTAGTCCAACTGGTAGTGAGGAGCATAGGGGGAAACGATGATGTCGGAAAATTCACAGGGCAAACCATAGGGCAGCCCATCCGGCGCCGTGCGGATGGTTTTGGCGACGGCTCCGGCGGGCGGCAGGTCGGTATCCTTGACCTGAATCCAAGACTGGGAAGCCGGTTTCCCGTCGACATCGGCGATGACATGGGGCGGGCGGGTGCCGGGATAGACATCGCGGGTGAAATTGCCGGCAATTTGTTGGACAATGCAGGAGGAGAGGGTACAACTCAGGGCAACGAATGCGAGGATGGAACGATGGGGTTTCATGGATGGGGTTACTTACTGTGGAGAAGAGGGAGTGTAAGGAATCAGCGTGACGCGCCGCTCGGCTCCTGCGCTGAACACTGGGTAATAGTGGTGCTGTTCCGCAAGGTCGAAGATATCGGCGTAACAGCTCAGGAGAGATTCCAGAGCCGGGCTGAGCATGCGCATGTGGTGTTGGGGAATCTCCGCTAACCCGATGCGACCGCCCGTGGGCATTTTGCCCAAAATCGGGGGGCCTCCGCGGAACTCGACCCTGAGCTTGGGTTGTCCCATTTCCACAGAGCGGACGAAACTCAGGTTGACGGCCGTCGTCTGGTGGATATTGGCACCAACAAGGCGATCGAAGATGAGCTCGGCGTAGCCGTCGTGAATGCGCACGGCAACCCCCCGGCAATGCGTGATGATGGAGAAAATGCCCGTTTGGCGCATGCGGCAGGTGTTGCGCAGGTAGCGGTTGAGCTCGGCCTCGGTAAAGGAGACGGTGCCGCCATTGGCATTGCGCAGAACAAGAGCCAGATCACGCGGGGCGGCGTTGTCCTCGTAGCCGGCAATATCGCTGAGATCCTGCGGAATCCACATGCGCAGGACACAGAAGTAAAGCACGCCGGTAAAACTCAGAAAGAGCAGCGTTGCCAGCAGCGCCCAAAAATTGAACTTTCCCCACAGACGCACCCAGATGAAACGGGAGAACGGGGCATCCGTCGCCGCTTCCTGCTCCTCGCCGTTATCGTAGAACGCGCTGTTGAGCGTTTCGTGTGTCTTGTCCCGCGGGTGAAATAGGGAGCCCCACAAGCCCTTGTCTGGGTTTGGTTGGCGATGTTTGCGCTTTCTATTTCCTCCGGAGCTCATGCGTCGGGCAGGCGGTCGAC
>CAMACY010000077.1 GCA_945831585.1 uncultured bacterium
AAGCCCCACGACGACGCCACCGACACCCTTGCCGCGCAACGCCAAAGCGACCAAACCCGGGCATGAAGCAACAACTGCGCAGCATTAGCATGGTGCTTGCCTCCCTCATCGGCGGCATCTTCCACGAGAGTCTATCGCCCCTCAGCGGCTGGTTGCCCTTCGGCATCGCCGCCATGCTCAGCATCACCTTCATCGGCATCGACACCGCGCGGCTCAAGCCGCAACGCATGCACCTGTGGGTACTGCTGGGCATCCAGAGCATCGGGCTGGGCAGTTTTGCCCTCGCGCGGCTCTGCGGCAACCCTGTGCTGGCCGAGGCACTCTATTACTGCGGAGCCGCCCCTGTCGCCGCGGCAGCCCCCATCATCATGGTACTGCTCAAAGGCGACCTCGAATTCATCACCACCGGCATGCTGCTCAGCCATGGCAGCTTTGCCCTGCTCACCCCACTGGTGCTGCCGCTGGTTGTGCACGACGCCCAACTCGGCTACCTTGATTTTGCCCTCCTCGTCGCGCAGCAGCTTGCTACCGTCCTCGCCGCCCCGGCGCTCATCGCCCTCTGCCTGCGCCTGCTCTACCCGCCCTGCCGCCTGTGGGCTCCCAAGCTCAGCGATGTCTCCCTCGCCATCTGGGTGAGCAACCTCACCATCATCTCCGCCGGCGGCATTCACCGCATCGTGCAAATGAATTACTCCTTCATGCAGATGTGGCCCATGGCCATCGGAGCGCTGCTGGTTTGCGCTGTCGGCTTCTTCGGCGGCTACTACCTCGGCTATCCCAAGCTCAAACGCGAATGCTCCCAGGCTCTCGGGCAAAAAAACACCGTACTCACCCTCTACATTGCCTCGCAGCCCTACGCCACCCCCCTCGCCTACCTCGGCCCGGTGTTCTACGTCTTCTACCACAACATCGCCAACGCCATCCAACTGGCGCTCGCCACCCGCGAAGCGCAGCAGCAACGCGTCCCCCGCGACTGAAACGGCCAAACACTCAGGGCAGCTGCCACGCCGCACGCAGGCGGGCATATTCCGCACGCGGCAGCAGAATGTACACCGGGCGGCGGCTCGCCTGCAAGCGCGCAATCAACACCCGCAGCTGCCCCTCGTCCATCGCCGTGCACCCTGCCGTCGGCAGCGCACCGCCCCGGCGCCAAATATGAAAGAAAATGGCAGCCCCGCCGCCCACGACGACCCCGCCCGGCACATCGGGAGTATTGTGACACACCAGAAGTTTAATACTATGTGCGTCATCCGTCTGCCGCATCTGCTCGTGCAGCTCCCACGGCGTCGACGCCGGGTGGTCGAGACGCACCCAGCGATTGTACAGCTTGGGCAGGCGCTCATCCGTCACCCACAAATCAGCAGGAGTCACCCGCACATAGGGAATGCGGGCATCGTGCTGCACCGGGGTGGCATTCGTCACCCAAAGCCCGCCCAGCGCAAAGATACCGGCGGGGGAACGGCCATCGCCCTCGCGTTTCTGCACCGCCCCGCGGACAGTCGGGTGCAGACCACGCCCCCACACCGACCCGTTCCGGCCCAAACGACCGCGAAAAGGGCCAAGCACCCGCTGCCAGCCGCCGCTGCGCGAACGCTCCACCACCGACAAGCTCACCTCAGAGCTGTTCCAACCGTCCGTGATACCAACAACAGCCTGTGTACAATCGCTCGGCATCTGCGCGGCAAGCGGCAACAGCATACCCGGCAGCAACAGCCACGACATACAACGAAACAACAAACGCATAGCGCATGCTACAACACCAGAGGCGCTCACACAAGCCCGGGAGCTGTCAGCGCAACGGGCACCCCCCCCTTCCCCGAGAAAAAACAAAAAAAATGACATCGAATACTTGAAAAATACAAATCACTATGCTAGTATTTCAACATGCCTGCGTGAGACGTGACGGGGGTGAGCTGTGCACCCGAGTCTCCGTACGGACAGCGACACCTCTCCTCCCCATCATGTTAAGTTCCGCTCTCAATCCCGATCGTGCCACCCTCAACTTCCTCAATGCCTACGCCGAAGAGGTGCGCAATGAGGGTGAAAGGCTGCAAAAAGACGGAGCCGTGACACAAATCTTCGGCAATCACCTCTATATTCAGGGACGGGTCGAAACCAAGAGCGGCACCTACCGCACCAGCTTGCGCCTGCAGGGCAATCGCTGGTTCGGCTCCTGCACCGCCGAGGATGAACGCACCGCCGGCATTTGCCTCATCGCCACGATGATCGAGCGCATGTACCGCGGTGCCAACATGCCCGAGAGCCCCAACGAGCTCAACGAGATTCCGCTCTCCGACCTCATCGAGGAAAAGCTCGGGCGCGATTTGGACGACCGCGAAGCGGATTTCGTCACCAAGCTCGAAAAGCGCTACCGCCGCTTTGCCATCGAGCAAGAACTGCACGACCACGATCTGGTGCGTCTCAATCCCCGCTGGGAAATCACCGGCTACGAAGCGCTCGAACTCTGGCCCACCCCGCCGCACAACATTCTCGAGTTCTGGAACTACATCGCCTACGCCTTCACCAAGAAGCGCATTGCCTACCCCGACTTCATGAACGTGGTCACTGACCTGGAAAAGGTTCAGCGCCGCATCAGCCAATGGGAGCGGGAGAAGGAAATCGGCACCTGGTACGACCGCATCCAAAGCGTCAATGAGCGCCCGCCGCAGCCGCCGCGCCACGCGATGCACATGCGGCTCGTCTCCACCATCAACGAGGCGCATTTCGAGTACCGTTTTCTCGACAACGAGGACTGGATTCCCGTGCGTGAGCGCTCGCAGCTCGACATGCTGATGGATGAGTTCCTGCGCGGTGCCCTCAAGTGCGACCCACAGAGCGACATCCTGCTCAACGTCCTGAGCGACTACGCCGACCGCGAGGAAACCGTCGTGCTCGACCTCGACAAGGAGGCGGCCTGCTGCGTCATGAACCGCCTCTTCCACCAGCCGGCGCTCAAGGGCTACCTCGTCAACCTCGACGAATGCTACTTCAAGGTCGTTCGCGAGCCGCTCAAGTGGATCTGCATCGACGACCCCATCGTCCCCGACTGCTATGGGTTGCAACTCGTCACTGCTGCCGGGGTACTCGTCACCCACTCGGTGCGCCAGCTGCCGGGGCAGGTCGAGCTCTACCAATCCGACGAAACCGTCTTCCCCGGCCCTCCCCGCTGGCTCGAAAGCACAGAAGTGGAGCCGCGCTACTCCATCCCGAAAACCGTCATCGACAGCTTGGACGGCGTGGAGTTCCTGCGCAAAATCGGCGCCACCCTGCCCCCGAGCATGGAGGAACGCGTCATCGACATCGAGCTGCGCCCCACCTTCAGCATGAAGATTGTGCGCGGACTCACCAGCGCCGACACCGAACATGTGCTGCTCGAGGTCACGGCGCAGGATCCCCCCGGACGCCGCCACGAACGGCTGGGCAAAGACGACTGGGAGCTCGTCAGCCAGCAGCCCGTCAAGGATAACACCCTGCTGCGCTTCATCCGCGACTACCTCTACCCCATTCCCGGACTGCTGGAGGAGATGAACTTCACTTATGACACCCAGCAGGGCGCCTTCAAGAGCCGAATCACCAAGCAATTCCCCGAGAAATTTGCCGAATGGGCCAAAGCCATCCCCGACAGCATCAAGGTCGAGATGGACGAGGGGCTCAAGTCCCTGCTGGCCGACCCCGTGGCCGCGGCCATCCGCTTCGAGGTCGTCAATCAGGAAATCGACTGGTTCGACCTGCGCGTCGTCATCGACGTAGAGGGCGTCACCCTGACCAAGGAGCAAATCCGCTCGCTGGTCTCGGCGCGCGGGGGCTATGTGCGCATGGACGATGGGCGCTGGATGCGCCTCGAAATCAAACTCGACGACGCCCAGCGCGATGCGGTGACCAAGCTGGGGCTCGACCCCTTCGACCTCTCGGGCGAAACGCACCGCATGCACGCCCTGCAGCTGGCCGACCCGCGCGCCGCCGAAGTCTTCGACCCCAAGGCCTGGCAGCGCATCAAAGAGCGCACCGCCGAAATCCGCATCGACGTCAAACCCGATGTACCCACACAGCTACAAGCCACGCTGCGCCCCTACCAGGTGGAGGGCTTCCACTTCCTCGCCTATCTGGCCGTCAACGGCTTCGGCGGCATTCTGGCAGACGACATGGGCTTGGGCAAGACCATCCAGTCCATCACCTATGTACTGTGGCTGCGCGAGGAATACCTGCGCAACAACAAGAAGGGGCGCAAAAAGGTCGTCATCCCTCCCGTCCTCATCGTCTGCCCCAAGTCCGTTCTGGATGTCTGGGCCGGCGAGACGGAGAAATTCGCCCCCGGCGTGCGCGTACTTGTCATCCGCAACAAAGAACAGGCCGTGGTCGACGATATTCTGGCCGACTACGACATGGTGGTCATCAACTACGCCCAGCTGCGCGTCTGCGGCGAGCAAATCAACGCCATCAAATGGCTCACCGTCATCCTCGATGAAGGGCAGCAAATCAAAAACCCGGATTCCAAAGCCGCAAAAGCCGCACGCGAGATTTCCGCGTACAACCGGCTCGTCCTCTCCGGCACCCCCATCGAGAATCGCCTGCTGGACATGTGGTCGCTCATGGCCTTTGCCATGCCCGGCGTGTTGGGCAGCCGAGCCTACTTCAAAAAGCGCTTCGACAAGCGCAAAGACTCCCAAAGCCAGAACCGTTTGGCCGCGCGCCTGAAACCCTTTCTGCTGCGTCGCACCAAGGCACAGGTGGCCAAGGATTTGCCGCCGCGCACCGAAGAAGAGGTGTACGCCAAGATGGAGGGTATCCAGCACCAGCTCTACAAAGCCGAACTGCGACGCATTCAAAAAGCTTTGCTCGGGGTCGACTCCGACGAATCCGTCAAAAAGAATTCCTTTGCGATTCTGCAAGGACTCATGCGCTTGCGCCAAATCTGCTGCCACCCCGGGCTCGTCGATCCCAAATACCTCAAGGAGGACAGCGCCAAACTCAACGCCCTCTTCTACCTGCTCGACCAGTTGCGCGAGGAAGGGCACAAGGTGCTGGTCTTCTCGCAATTTGTCTCCATGCTGGAAATCATCAAGACCCGCCTGGAGGCCGAGAGCCGTCCCTACAATTACCTGACAGGGCAAACCAAGGATCGAAAGGCCGAAATCGAAAAGTTCCAAACGACCAAGGAGCCCAGTGTGTTCCTGCTCTCGCTCAAAGCGGGCGGTGCAGGTCTGAACCTCACCTCGGCCTCCTACGTCATCCTCTACGATCCCTGGTGGAACCCGGCCGTGGAGAGCCAGGCCATCGACCGAACCCACCGCATCGGTCAAAAGAACAAGGTCATTGCCTATCGCCTGCTCACCCGCGACTCGGTGGAGGAAAAAATCCGAGTCCTGCAACACCAGAAGAACCAGTTGGTGACCAACGTTTTGGGCGATGAAGGCTTCGCCTCCAGCCTCGACCTCAACGACCTGCAATTCATCTTGGCGCACGGCGGCGACGACAACGACGACGCACCCGTCCTCGATGTCTGAGACCCCTGCCCTGCCATTTTCCCCAAAAAGCCTGCCCCTGCACGGAGCAGGCTTTTTGTCGTGCATACCAAAAGCTGTCAGCACAGGATATTTTTCCCGATACGGCACACTTTTTGAGTGACTTTGCACGGGGATTTTGCTAGCATGGTTTCGATATAGGTTATGAACGGCTCGATCACACGCACGGTTCTTCTCTCCCTTGCCGCCTCGGTTGCCCTTCTCCCCGCCGCCTCCGCCCAAGAAGGAGCTGCCGACATGCCCGAAACCTCGCGCCGAGAGATGGCTCTGCGCGACGCCATGCAGCAGTTGCAAGAAGCCCGCACCGCCTACAGCGAAAAAAAATACAGCGATGCCGTTGAGCACTACCGCAACGCCCTCGCCGTGCTGCCGCAGGCTCCGGCGACGAAAAAACAGCAGCAATTCATCCGCGCGAGTCTCTCCGATGCGCT
>CAMACY010000078.1 GCA_945831585.1 uncultured bacterium
ATGGTTCCTTCATGATATTCCGCAGCTTGAGGTCACAATCATTGTGCACCATGGATCTACTCGACAGATAACGTTAACAAAAAACAACAAAGGTGAAAATGCCCCACCCGGAGGGACGTAGTATAAGCATTTGGAATGCTGTAGTCGCCTATCTCCCAAAGCACTCATCATTCAATGTTTCGCGAATATTGATTCGGTTTCGTTTTTGCTGCGACGCCTCCGCTTTATGTGCGTTTTCGTCATCTTCGCCAAGGCGCTCTGAAAAAAACATTGAAACGTAATGTACTGACAATCGAATAGTTGTGCATCATCCAATATTATTCCGAAATAACTCTTGACTACAGCATTCCAAAAGCTGTAGATTTTCGACAGACAAGTAATTCCCCCGAACGCGCGTCACTCCTTCTGCAAACGGGGAGGCTTCTCTCCCGCTCTGCATGTAAGATACAATTTCAAACCGCGTACAATGCGGTCAGGGCAAACGCATTGGGGAATATGACGCGCCACAGTGTAATATGCCATTTTAAATAAGTTTTATTAGGCAGTCATTTGAAAATAATATCTGTTTGTTTTTATGATATATATAATTGCCTTGTTTGTTGTTCTTTAGCATAATGCACTCATGCACATCTTATTAAATATATGTCTAAAGTAGAAGATTAATGAGGATGCTCGTCCAAAGAGGGCGGGAAACTCAGCGGAGAACTTTTCGAGACTACTCCGTTTTGCCAGAAACATCCTGAAACGATACAAGGAGGTGAATCCCATGAAGCTGTCCTATCGCTCCCTGAAGTTCAAGGCAGCCTTGCAGGAAGACTTTACTCCGGACGTCCTTAAAACGATCTTTTCATGACTCACGTTGCATGACACGGCTCCCATGCGTTTGCCCTGACAATGCTGTGCTTTGGGGTTGCACCCCAAAGGCAGCAGTGCTAGAATAAGCGCGCGGGTGCGGCTGTGGCGCGCCTGCAAGAACTCCTCACGTTCCCTCATGAAGTGACAAGCTCCTATCTTCCGCAGGCGCAAGGCCTGTATTCCCCCGCGCAGGAACACGATGCCTGCGGCGTGGGCATGGTTATTGACACCCACGCCCGCCCCTCGCACGACATTATTGAACAAGGCATCACGATTCTCGAACGCTTGCTGCACCGAGGCGCCACCGGCAGCGACCCCGAAACGGGCGACGGCGCCGGCATGCTCGTGCAGATTCCCCACGATTTTTTCAAGGCCGTCACCAAGCTCCGGCTCCCCAAGGCGGGCAGCTATGCTGTGGGGATGTTCTTCCTGCCCAAGGACAAGGTACCCTGCGCCACCTGCCGCGCCACGGTGGAGGAGATGGCCGCCGAGGAGGGTTTTGAGTTCTTGGGCTGGCGCACCGTTCCGGTGGATGAGAACGCCATCGGTCGCGTGGCGCGCCACTGTGCCCCGCGCATCGAGCAGTGTTTTCTCGCTCCGCAGGACAAGGGGCTCGACAGCGATGCGCTGGAGCGGCGGCTCTACGTCCTGCGCCGCCGCACGGAGCATGCGGTGGCCGCCGTGCTGCCCGAACTGGGCGACCGCTTCTACATTCCCTCGCTTTCTGCGCGCACCATCGTCTACAAGGGGCTGCTCATGGCGCCGCAAATCAAGAAATTCTACCCCGACCTGGCCGATGAGCGCTTCACGAGCTGCATGGCCATCGTCCACCAGCGCTACAGCACCAACACCTTCCCCAGCTGGCCGCTGGCGCACCCCTTCCGCTACATGGCGCACAACGGCGAGGTGAACACCCTGCGCGGCAACCTCAACCAAATGAGCGCGCTGGAGGACAACCTCGAGAGTCCCCTCTTCGGGGCAGACATCAAGAAGCTGCTGCCCATCATCCCCGCCGGGCAGAGCGATTCGGCGAGTCTGGACAATGCGCTGGAGCTGCTGCGCACGGCGGGGCGCTCGCTGCCGCACAGCATGATGATGCTCGTGCCGCAGGCCTTCGGCGCGCGCTACTTCATCGGCGAGGATCTGCGTGGTTTCTACGACTACCACAGCGGATTCATGGCTCCCTGGGACGGCCCCGCCGCCATCTGCTTCTCCGACGGGCTGGGCGCAGGAGCGCTGGTTGACCGCAACGGGCTGCGCCCCGCGCGCTACGAGTTGAGCGATGACGGGCTCTTCATCCTCGCCAGCGAGGCGGGCGTGCTCGACACTGACCCCACGCACGTCGTCAAGCGCGGCTGCCTGACCCCGGGGGACATCGTGTGGATTGATTTCGCCACGCAACGCATCTCCTTCAACGCCGAAATCAAGACCAAGGTGGCTCGCCGCCGCCCCTACCGCCGCTGGTGCCAGGAGAACCGCATCAAAATCCACGGCTTCTTCGACAGCGTGGACGCGCGCAAGCTCCCCCCGGCCAAGCTGCTCTCGCACCAAACCCTCTTCGGCTACACGCAGGACGAACTGGAGCACTTCATCATCCCCATGGCCAACACGGCGCACGACCCCGTCTATGCCATGGGCAACGATGCCGCCCTCGCCGTGCTCTCCGAGCGCCCGCAACTGCTCTTCGACTACTTCAAGCAGCAGTTTGCCCAGGTGACCAACCCGCCCATTGACCCCATCCGCGAGCAGTTGGTCATGTCGTTGACGACCTTCATCGGCAACCCTGCCAACATCCTCGACGAGACCCCGCAGATGGCGCGGCTCATCAAGATGGCGCGCCCCATCCTCACCCCGAGCGACTTGGAAGCCCTCAAGAGCAACAAAGAGCCGGACTTCCGCTGCATCACCCTCTCCACAGGCTTCTCCGCCCTCTCCCCCAAGGGCTTGCAGGAGGCTCTCCGCGAGCTGGAGCGCGAGACGGAGAAAGCCATCGCCCAAGGCTACCGCATCATCATCCTGTCCGACCGCGAACTCTCGGGCAACGAAGCGCCCATCCCCGGACTGCTGGCCGTCGCCGCCGTCAACACTAAGCTGCGCGACATGGGCGTGCGCACCGGCACGGGCGTCATCGCCGAGACGGGCGAGGCGCGGCAGGTCATGCACTTTGCCCTCCTGCTGGGCTACGGCGCCACCGCCGTCTGCCCCTGGCTGGCGCTCGGCACCATTGCCGACCTCGCCGAGCAAGGCAAGCTCGCCGACAACATCTCCGCCACCAAGGGCACGGAAAACTACCTGGAGGCGCTGGACTTCGGCCTGCTCAAAACCATGTCCAAGATGGGTATTTCCACCCTGCGTTCGTACCGCGGGGCGCAGATTTTCGAGGCCATCGGGCTGGGCAAGGAGGTGGTCGATCGCTACTTCCCCGGCACGGCGAGCCGCATCGGCGGCATCGGGCTGCAGGACATCGGCAGCGAGGCCGTGGCGCGCCTGAACCGCAAGAAGGAGCTGCTGTACAACCCCGCCGGAGCGCCCGAGAACGCCGGACTCTACAAATGGCGCAAGGGCGGCGAAAAGCATATCTGGACGAGCAAGGTCATCGGCCAATTCCAAAAGGCGCTCCGCAACAAAGACTACGCACAGTTCAAGGTCTTTTCCGAGATGGTCAACGAGAGCGCGGAGACCCTCTGCACCCTGCGCGGGCTCTTCGACTTTGCCCCCGCCAGCCCCCTGCCCCTCGAGGCGGTGGAGAGCGAGGCGAGCATCATGCGCCGCTTTGTCTCGGGAGCCATGAGCTTCGGCGCCATCTCGCGCGAGGCGCACGAGATGATTGCCATCGCCATGAACCGCATCGGTGCCATGAGCAACTGCGGCGAGGGCGGCGAAGACCCCGCCCGCTACACCCCCCTGCCCAACGGAGACGACATGAACAGCGCCGTCAAGCAGATTGCCAGCGGGCGCTTCGGCGTCACCGCCGAATATCTGGCCAGCGCGCGCGAGCTGCAAATCAAAGTCGCCCAGGGCGCCAAACCTGGCGAGGGTGGCCAACTCCCCGGCGGCAAGGTCAACGAGGAGATTGCCCGCGTGCGCCACAGCACCCCCGGCGTCACCCTCATCTCCCCGCCCCCGCACCACGACATCTACTCCATCGAGGATCTGGCCGAGCTCATCTTCGACCTGCGCAACAGCAACCCCGCCGCGCGCGTCAGCGTCAAGCTCGTCTCCGAGCTGGGCGTGGGCACCGTAGCAGCCGGTGTCGCCAAGGGCGGGGCCGACATGGTGCTCATCTCCGGCCACGACGGCGGCACGGGAGCCTCGCCGCTCACCTCGGTCAAGTACGCGGGCATGCCCTGGGAGCTCGGCGTGGCGGAGACACACCAAACGCTCTGCCTCAACGGACTGCGCGAAAAGGTGCGCGTGCAGGCCGACGGGTTGATGAAGAACGGGCGCGACGTCATCATCGCCGCCCTGCTGGGCGCGGAGGAATACGGCTTTGCCACCGCCATGCTCATCGCGCTGGGCTGTATCATGGCGCGCGTCTGTAACAAGAACACCTGCCCCGTGGGCGTGGCCACCCAAGACCCCGCGCTGCGCAAAAAATTCCGCGGCAAGGTCGAGAACATCGTCACCTACATGCAGTTTGTCGCCCGCGAAACGCGCGAGTACCTCGCGGCGCTCGGGCTGCACAGCTTGGAGGAGGCCGTGGGGCGCGCCGACCTGCTGCGCTGCGACCGCGCCCTCAACTACTGGAAGACGCAGCGGCTCGACTTCTCCGCCATCCTGACGGGCAAGGCGCTCCACACCGTCAGCCGCCCGCAAGGGCATGAGAACGAGAGCATCTTCGACGAGCGCCTGCTGGCTGACGTCGCCCCCGCGCTGGAGGCGGCACAGCCCGTGAGCCTCGCCCTGCCCATCCGCAACACCGACCGCGCCGTCGGCACGCGGCTCTCCTACCACATCGCCAAGAAATACGGTCACGCCGGGCTGCCGGAGGGCACCATCACCCTCCGGCTTCGAGGCACAGCCGGGCAGAGCCTCGGCGCCTTCCTCGCGCACGGCGTCACCATCCGCCTGGAAGGTCAGGCCAACGACTACGTGGGCAAGGGACTCTCGGGCGGCACCATCATCATCACCCCCTTCGAGGGCTCCCCCTACCGCCCCTGCGAGAACGTCATCGCGGGCAATGTGCTGCTCTACGGCGCCACGGGGGGCAAGGTGTTCATCCGCGGTCAGGTGGGCGAACGCTTTGCCGTGCGCAACAGCGGTGCGCATGCCGTCATCGAGGGCGCGGGCGACCACTGCTGCGAATACATGACGGGCGGCTGCGTGGTGGTGCTGGGGCCCACGGGGCACAACTTCGGCGCGGGCATGAGCGGCGGCTTCGCCTATGTCTGGGACGAGCAGCACCTCTTCGACCGCTACTGCAACCTCGACATGATCGACCTCGACCCCGTCACCGAGCCCGAGGACATCGAGCGCCTGCGCGGGCTCATCCGCGAGCACGCCGAGGCCACAGGCTCGCAACGGGCGCAGGAGATTCTCGCCGACTTCGACAACGCTCTGCCCAACTTCGTCAAGGTGTTCCCGATGGAATACCGACGCGTGCTCGGGCAAATGGCGCGCGGCGATGCCGAAGTGCAGCGCGCCGAAACGCACAACTGATGCTTGCGCTCCCTCTGCCTCCGAGTCCCCTGCGGCGCCCCGCCGCAGGGGACTTCTGCCATGAGCCGCAAGCCAGAAGAAACACGGCACCGAATAATGCGAAAAGACCCTTCTTCAAGCTTGACTTTTCCCCCCTGCTCTGATAGGTAGAGAGAGACATGAAGTTGAGTCACTTACTCATTCTCGTGGCGGTACTCGTCGCGGCCGGCGTCCTTTGGGTTCTCAAACCTTGGGCAAAGGAGGCGCCCAAACCCGTCAAAAAGCCTATTCCGCAGAAGGTTGAGCCCAAGCCGAAAGCTCCGGAGCCGGAACCCGAACCGGAGCCCGAACCCGAGCCGGA
>CAMACY010000079.1 GCA_945831585.1 uncultured bacterium
CCGCTGAGGCCGCCGAGTGCATCGGCGAGGGCCTGCAGGCCTTCTGCATCCCCGGTTCCGTCGCTGATCAGCGCAAGGTGGGCCTGGGTCACGGCAATCTGGCCGCCATGCTGCTGCGCGAGGAGACCGAGTGCTTCTGCTTCCTGGCTGGTCACGAGTCCTTCGCTGCTGCTGAGGGTGCCATCGGCATCGCGCGCAACGCCAACAAGGTCCGCAA
Source organism: uncultured bacterium (assembly GCA_945831585.1). GTDB lineage: Bacteria > Verrucomicrobiota > Verrucomicrobiia > Verrucomicrobiales > Akkermansiaceae > Akkermansia. Next base: position 218 of record CAMACY010000079.1, read on the forward strand.
GACCCCGCTGCGCGTCATCCTGAACGGCCTGGGCAAGGACGCCGCCTACATCATCTCCCGCATCAACGGCTTCACCTACTGCCAGACCAAGTTCGACTACAGCACGGGCAAGGTCGAGGTCGTGAAGAAGACCTCCTTCTCCGACGGCGAGCGCGCCAAGGTCAACTGCTACGGCGCCGACGACGTGCGCGAGGGCGTGGCCATCATGTGGCTGGAGGGTGTGGACGTGTCCATCACCGGCAACTCCACCAACCCCACCCGCTTCCAGCACCCCGTGGCCGGCACCTACAAGAAGGAATGCCAGCTCAAGGGCAAGAAGTACTTCTCCGTGGCCTCCGGCGGTGGCACGGGGCGCACCCTGCACCCCGACAACATGGCGGCCGGCCCCGCCTCCTACGGCTTCACCGACACGCTGGGCCGCATGCACAGCGATGCGCAGTTCGCCGGCTCCTCCTCCGTGCCCGCGCACGTGGAGATGATGGGTCTCATCGGCATGGGCAACAACCCCATGGTCGGTGCGACCGTCTCCGTGGCCGTGGCCGTGGAAGAGGCGATGAACAAGTAAGCCGCCTCGCGCGATACACGATTCCCGTTCCCCCGGCGCGGAGTTCCGCGCCGGGGGAACGTGTTTGTCGCCCCCTCGCGTGTTGCCGCGCCCCACACGTCCGCAAGCCGGCAGCTCCGCCGTAGTTTGGGCTTTTCACCCGGGTGAAAATATGCTACCATCCCCGCGCCCGAGCGCGAGACTCGGCCGATTTGTTATGAGTGACCCCTCCCGATTCCGCAATCTTGCCATTATTGCCCACGTTGACCACGGCAAAACCACCCTCGTTGACCAGCTGTTGAAAGCGGGCGGAACCTACCGCGAGAACCAGGAGGTGCAGGAGCGCGCCATGGATTCCATGGATCTGGAGCGGGAAAAGGGCATCACCATCAAGGCCAAGAACACCTCCATCCACTGGAACGGCTACACCATCAACATTGTCGACACCCCGGGTCACGCCGACTTCGGCGCCGAGGTGGAGCGTGTCATGAAGATGGTCGACGGCGTGATTCTCGTGGTCGATGCCTACGAAGGCCCGCAGGCGCAGACGCGCTTTGTGCTGCGCAAGGCGCTGGAGGAGGGGCTGCTGCCCATCGTCGTCATCAACAAAATTGACCGTCCGCACGCCGACCCGCTCAAGGTGCGCGACCAGGTGCTGGAGCTGCTGCTCGACCTCGACGCGAGCGAGGAGCAGTTCGAAGCCCCCTTTGTCTACGGTTCCGCGCGCGACGGCTACTTCATGAACAGCCCCGAGGGCGAGCCCCCCGTGGACTGCACCCCGCTGCTGCAGCAAATAATCAAACACATCCCCGCGCCCAAGGGGGCAGAGGCCGGCAAGCCCTTCAAGATGCTCATTTCCAACATCGATTGGGATGACTACGTCGGTCGCGTGGCGGTCGGGCGCATTAGCAGCGGTACCGTGCAGAAGGGCGATACCCTCTACCTCCTGCGCCCCGACGGCAGCAAGGTGCAGGCCAAGGTCACCAAGCTCTTTGAATACAGCGGCTTGCAGGATGTCGAATCCGCCGTGGGTGAGGCCGGAAACATCATCGGCCTGTCCGGCTTCGAGGATGTCGACATCGGCGAAACCCTCGTGGCCGACCCCGAGGACAGTGCGTTGCCCTTCGTGGACATCGAACCGCCCACCGTGGAGATGGAATTCTCCATCAACGACGGGCCGCTGGGCGGCAAGGACGGCAAGAACGTCACCAGCCGCATCATCCGCGAACGCCTCATGCGCGAGATGCGCACCAACATCTCCATCAAGGTGGAGGACACGGATCTGGCGGGCGTGTTCCGCGTCTCGGCGCGCGGCACCATGCAGATTGCCATCCTTGTGGAGCAGATGCGCCGCGAGGACTACGAGGTGCTCGTCTCGCGCCCCAAGGTCATCACCCGTACCATCGACGGGCAGACCTGCGAGCCCTTTGAAACCGTCTTTATCGAGGTGCCCGATGAGTGCAGCAACGGTGCCATCCGCATCCTCGGCAACCGCCGCGGCATTCTGGAAAGCATGGACAGCAACGGCAACGGGCGCACCACCATCCGCGCCACCATGCCCACGCGCGGCATCATCGGCTTCGAGTTCGAGCTGGTCAACCTCACCAGCGGGCACGGCATCTTCTCCCACCTCTTCAAGGAATACGCCCCCTACGCCGGCGCCATCACCACGCGCCAGACCAGCACCCTCGTCTCCATGGAGAACGGCATCGCGAGCCCCTACTCCCTGCAGCGCATGGAGGAGCGCGGCCCGCTCTTCATTTCGCCCGGCGATGCCGTGTACGAGGGCATGATTGTGGGTGAAAACCCCAAGGATATCGACATCCCCGTCAACCCCACCATCGAAAAACACCTCACCAACCACCGCTCCGCCAACAAGAACATCTCCATCGCGCTGACCCCGCCGCGCATCTTTTCGCTGGAGCGCGCCATCGAGTACATCGAGCCCGATGAGCTGGTGGAGGCCACCCCGCACTGCATTCGCTTGCGCAAGCGCATCCTCAACGCCACCGAGCGCAAGCGCGCCGGCTACGCCGAGCAGGCGCTCAACGGCTGAGCCTCGGAACCCCCGCGACCGTTATGGAGATCGACCTCCTCCGCTACCTTGCCCTGCTGTGCTTTTGGGTGCTGGTCGCCATCGGCTTCCTCGGCTGTGTGCTGCCCTATCCCGGGCATCTCTTCGTGCTCGGCGGCTGCGTGGCCGGTTCGCTCATCAGCGGGCAGACCCCCGCATGGTACATCTGGGTGCTGCTCGTGCTGCTCGGCGTGGCCGGATTCTTCGTCGATAACCTGACCGCCATGCTCGGTGCCAGGAAATTCGGCGGCGGGCGCGCCTCCGTGCTCGGAGCCTTGGCGGGCGTCATCGTCGGTGCCTTTTTCTTCCCGCTTGGGCTGATCCTCGGCCCCTTCTTCGGCGCGCTGTTGGCCGAGTTCTTCGTGGCGCACAAGCAGGCGCGGCAGGCGGCCAAGGCCGGTCTGGGTGCCGCGCTGGGCTATGGCGCGGGGGTTGTGGGCAAGCTGATTCTTGCGGGGCTGATGGTGGCTCTTTACCTCTACGCTCTTCCCTCATGAACTCTGCCGACAATCTTTTTCTGACGTGTTTTCGCGACCCCGCCGCGCCGCCCCTCATCATCAGTGCCGTGGCGGGCGCCGAGGCGTGGCGCGCCTGGGTGCGCGCGGGCGGGCAGCACGCTGCCTGCGACGCCGTGGAGCTGCGGCTCGACACGCTGCCCGCCGACATTCCTCTGTCGGCGGTGGCGGCGCTGCACCCCGACAAGCCCGTGCTGCTGACCCAGCGTCACGAGAGCGAGGGCGGGGCGATGCCGGGGCTCTCCCCCGCCGAGCGCTGCGCCCGAGTGCGCGCGCTGCTGCCGCTGGCCGCTGCGGTGGATTGGGAAATCGCCCGCTTGGAGGATGAGGGGGTGCCCGCCCTCTGCGCCGAGCTGCGCGAGCGGGGTGTCGCACTCATCGCCTCGGCACACGATTTTGAGCGCACGCCTGCGCCTGCCGAGCTGCAGGGCGCCGCCGCGCGCGCTCGCCGCCTGGGCGCCGACTGTGCCAAGTTTGCCTTCACCTTGCGCGCGCCGGAGGATGTGTTCGCGGGGGTGGAGCTGCTGCGTTCGCAGGGTGTTGCCGCAACCGCTGTGATGGGCATGGGTGCGCTGGGGGTGGTGAGCCGCCTGCTGTACAGCCAGCTGGGTTCGCGCCTGCTCTACTGCTCCTTTGCCGGAGCCGGTGCGTTGGTGCCGGGGCAGCTGCCCGATGCGCTGGCCGCGCCTCTGCTGGCGCAACTGCCGCGCTGCGGGCTTGCGGGCAGCAACTCCCTGTGCTAAACTGCCGCCATGCCGCAGAGCTTGGAAGACATTGTCGATGCCATCGTGGCGAAGTATCCCGACTACGCTCCCGATGCCTACTTCTTCATGACGCAGGCGCTGGATGCGTCCGTCAAACGCTTTCGCAAGCCCGACAACAACCCCCACCTCAGCGCCGAGGAGCTCTACCTGGGCTTCTGCGCCATGGCGCTGGAGGAATACGGCCCCATGGCGTCGCTGGTGCTGGAGCACTGGGGGATTACCGACTCGGAGGATGTCGGCGCGCTGGTGTACAACCTGATTGAGTTCGGCGTGTTCGGCCGCCGGTCGGGCGATCGCCGCGAGCAGTTCCGTTCCCTGCCGCCCCTCCGCAAGCTGTTGGATGAGCCCTTTGTCCCCACCAAAAAACACGCATGAACTCCATCCCCGACCCCTTGCAGGGCGATTCGCTGCGCTGGCCCGCCGAGTGGGAAGCGCAGGACGCCGTTTGGATTTCCTGGCCGCACCGCGCCGATCTGTGGCAGGGCGGGCTGGCCGAACTGCTGGAGCGCTATGCCGAGCTCGCGGCGGCGATTGCAGCGGAAGCCGAGTTGCGTATCAACGCCGCTGCCGAGCTGCACGAGGGCATTGGTCGTTTGCTGACAGCTCGGGGCGTGCGTCGTTTCCGACTCTATGACCACGCGACGGACGATGTGTGGTGCCGCGACCACGGCGGCATCTTCACCCGCCGGGCGGACGGCGGCTTGCAGGTGGCCGATTGGGAGTTCAACGCCTGGGGCGGCAAGTTTGCCCCCTGGGACAAGGACAACGAGATTGCTCGCCGCATGGCTGACGCACTGCATCTGCCGCGCCTGAAGAGCCGCATGCTGCTGGAGGGCGGAGCCATCGAGGGCAACGGCGCCGGGCTGCTGCTGACGACGGAGGCGGTGTTGCTCAACCCCAACCGCAACCCCGGCATGAGCAAGCGCGAGGTCGAGACCGAGCTGCACCGCATGCTCGGCACGCAGAGCGTCTTTTGGCTGGGGCAGGGCATCGAGGGCGATGACACGGACGGCCACATCGACGACATGGTACGCTTCGTCAGCGAGCAAGCGGTGGTCGCCATCACGGAGCTCGACCCGCACTCGCCCCACTACCGCCGACTGGCAGAGAACAACGAGCGCCTGCAAGACCTGCGCACCCCGGACGGGCACCGCGTGGAAGTCGTGCCGCTGCCCATGCCGGAGCCGCTGGTGGCGCGCGACTGGCGCCTGGAGCAGCTGCCTGCCAGCTATGCCAACTTCCTCATCTGCAATAGCTCCGTCATCGTGCCCGTCTTTGCTCAGCCCAAGGCCGATGACCGCGCGCTGGGCATCCTGCGCGAGTGTTTCCCCAAGCACCGCGTGCGCGGCATCGACGCTCGCCGTCTGGTGATCGAGGGCGGCGCCATCCACTGCATCACCCAGCAGCAACCCCGTGCCTGAGTGGCAGGGGGCGGTTTTGGGGAGTCGGACGGGGGCTGTCGGCAGCAGAAGCGCCCCTTATGCGCGTTCGCGCGGGTAGAGCGGGGCGTTGGGATCCTGCCACGCGGGCTCGTAGCCCTTGGCGTAGGAGAAGAGGTCGCGGTGGATGTACTCGTAGTACTGCTCCTTCTCTTCTGTGCTCAGTCGCTCCAAGATGGCCACGTTCAGGGCGCGCGCCACCTTCTGCATGAAAATGAGGGTGAGCTCCCGCCACGCGCGCGCCTTCTGCACCTGTT
>CAMACY010000080.1 GCA_945831585.1 uncultured bacterium
AGGCGGAGTCAAGTCTATTTTACCCCCCCCCCCGCCTGTTATGAGAATACAGCTTTGCCTGATGACCGTTTTACTCGCCGCCCTTCCGCTCGTCGCGCAGGATGAGCCCGGAGGCGCCGAAACGGAAGTGTTTGACGGGGTGCCCGATTTTGAGGAAAACGCCGGCGTGACGCGCCGCCCCGGCGAGGTGCCCGCCCTCTTCCGCGACGATTCCCGTTTGGATGACAACCACGCCAATCAGGAGCTGGGCATCAATGTGTACACCGCGCCCTCCATCAGCAAAATCTTCGACCAGCTGGATAACTTGCCCGCTATCCCCGAGCCCTATGTGCTGCGCAACCGTGCCGAAAATCTGCCGACGGACACGGGCTCGCTGGCCATCGAGATGGGCTATCTGATGGCGGACGGCTTTATTGCCGTGCGCAGCGGTCACATGAACGACATCAAGCCCATTGCGCTGGATTTGACGCGCTTCGGCAAGGCCATCGGAGTGGGCGAAAAGATGAATGCCCACTCGGCCGGGCTGCTGGAAAACGCCGAGAAGGGCAAGCTGGAGGAGTTCAAGCGCCTGCTGGCCTCGACCCAGAGCGACGTCAACGAGGAGCTGGCCGCCATGCGCGACCCGGATTTGGCGCACCTGCTGGCGATGGGCGGCTGGGTGCGCGCGCTGGATGCTGCCGCAGCCGCCATCGAGCAGAAGTTCGATGCCAAGCAGGCCGCAGCCATTTTCTACCCCGATGCCCCGGCCTATTTCAGCGAAATTCTGACCTATCTCAACCCCAAAACGGCGAAGAAGCTCAATGTGGCCGAGCTCTGTCGCCTGCTGAGCCTCCTCACCGAGCAGATGCAACTCGCCCCGGGCGAGCTGCCCACGCCGGAGCAGGTTCGCAGCGTGCACGAGACGACACTGCGCATCTCGACCATCTGCGTCGGCGAAGGTCATGAACACTGAATGCCGCAGCCTCCCTGTCCGGGATTTTCTCGCCATGCGGCTTGCGGCCGTCGCGATGCAGTACACCCGCAGCCCGCGCCCGCAGTGTCGGCTCTGCTTTCGGCTGAACATGACCAACGAGGGGAGCGGCAGCGTACGGCTGCTGGGGCGCAAGTGGATTTTGCGCGAGCGCAACGGCTGCACCCGCATCATCGAGGCGGAGCAGGTGTTCAACCAGCGCCCCGTTCTCATGCCGGGCGAGGTGTTTGCCTACAGCGGCTACCGCATCCTCGACACAGCGCTCGAGGAGGTTGAGTTGCGCTTCTTCGGCACCGACCGCAGCCAGTCGCCGTTCATCTCCCCGCCGCTCCGCTTCCCCCGCCGCTGTTTTTCCCGCCCGCGCCGCGGCTGAATCTTTTCCGTTCCTCCCCCACCGCCATGCTGATAGCTCCCTCCATGCTCGCCTGCGATTTCCGCAGCATCGGCGCCGAAGCGCGCCGCGCCCTCGACGCCGGTGCCGACTGGCTCCACCTCGATGTGATGGATGGCACCTTTGTCGACAACATCTCCTTCGGCCCCGACATCTGCGCCGCCATCCGCAACAGCGTGCCGAGCGACACCTACCTGGACGCTCACCTCATGGTCATGGCGCCGGATCACTACTACCCCCGCTTTGTCAAGGCCGGGGTCAACATGATTACCTTCCACGTCGAGCGCGAGGCCGAGGTCGACCTCCGCGCCACGCTGGCGGCCATCCGCGCTGCCGGCTTGCAGGCCGGGCTGGCCGTCAACCCCGCCACCCCGGTGGACAAGGTGCTGCCCTATCTGGCGGAGCTCGACATGGTGCTCATCATGAGCGTGGTGCCCGGTTTCGGCGGGCAGAGCTTCATGCCCCATGTGCTCGACAAGGTGCGCCGCCTGGCCGAAGAACGCCGCAAAAACAGCCTCTCCTTCCTCATCCAAATGGACGGGGGCATCGGTGCGGCGCAGGCCGCGCTCTGCCGCGAGGCGGGGGCGGACTGCCTCGTGGCCGGCTCCTCCACCTTCCGCGCGCCGGACATGGCCGCCGCCATCGCCGCCATGAAGTAGCCCCTTTTCTCCCCTGCCCCCATGGACAAAGGCACCCGCAGTCTGCTCACGGTCGTCCTCAGCGTGCTGCTCCCCGTGCTGATTTTGGAGCACTGCTCCGCCCCGGGCGATGCCCTGTGGCAGCTGGGCACCACCCGGGCGATGGTGCTGGCGCTCTCCCTGCCCATCGGCTGCGGGCTGTGGATATTCGCCCGCGAGCGCCGCGCCGACACCATCACCCTGCTGGGGCTGGGCGGCACCCTGCTCACAGGCGTCGTCACCCTCTACGCCAACACGGGCGACACCCTCGCCATCCGCCCCGATGCCCCCTGGTGGTACGCCGCCAAGGAGGCGCTCGTCGCGGGGCTGCTGGGCGCCGCCGTGTGGGTCACGGGCGCGCGCCCCGGCTCGCTGCTGCGGCTCTTTGTCTATGCCGACAGCCTCTTCGACATCGCGCGCATCGAGCGCCGCGTGGCCGAGCGCGGCTGCGGCGAGGGCTACGCGCGCATCCTGCGCCGCGCCTGCTTCTTCACCGGACTCTCGCTGCTCCTCTCCGCCGCAGGCAATTTCCTGCTTTCCCTGTGGTTCCTGCTGCCCGTCTGCGAGCTGCCCGCCGAAGCCCAGCCCCTCGCCTACAACGAGGCCGTGGGCAGCATGATGTGGTGGAGCTATGTGGTCATCGGCGTGCCCCTGCTGGGCACCCTGCTGGGGGTGGTCGCCTACCTGCGCCGCGCCCTGAGCCGCCTCACGGGACTGAGCCGGGGGGAAATTTCGCTGCTGTAAGCACCGAATAGCCCCGCGCCGCATCGGGGCGGGCTCTTTTCTCCACTTTCTGCTTGCCTCGGCACAGCAGCACGCTATAATGACAGCGTCCATGAAAATGAAGCATACTTCTTTTTTCCTGCTGGCCGCTCTGCCCGCCCTCGCGCAGGGTCCCAAGGCGGCACCACCCTCCTATGTGCAGGTCGAGGCCGTCAGCAGCGGGCACGATAAGGTCATGCGCAAGAGCATCGGCCATGCGGATGCGGTGCGCACCGTGAACATCTGCGCTGCCGTGGAAGGCTTCCTGCACGAGGTCAATGTGCAGGAGGGTTCCCTGGTGCAAGAGGGCGATGTGCTCATGAAGATTTACCCGCTGCGCTATGAAGCGGCGCTCAAGCAGAAAGAAGCCGCCGTCAAGGCGCTGGACGCGCAGATTATCTACGCGCAGAACCGCTACAAGCGCCTCCGCGAGCTCTCCAAACAATTCGCCGCCAGTCAGCAGGACACGGAAACCGCCCTGACCAAGCTCGAGACCCTCAAGGCACAGAAAGCCGGAGCCGAGGCCGATGTCATCAAAGCCCGCAAGGATTTGGAAGACTGCACCATCCGCGCCGAGGTGACGGGGCGCATCGGACGGCTGGCGCTCTCGCGCGGCAACTACATCACCAAGGGCGAGCAACTGGCCACCATCACCCAAATCGACCCCATCTACGTGCGCTTCCCCCTGTCGCAGAACGATGTCGACAGCATTTTCCACGGCGCGGACAACATCGACAAGCTCGCCAAGGTCAACATCCGCACGGCCGACGGGCTGGCCTACCCCGCCACGGGCAAGGTGAGCATCGTCAACAACCTGCTCACCGGCGACACCGACACCTACACCCTGTGGGCCGAGTTCGAAAACCCTGACCACAAGCTGACCCACCGCAGCGGCGCGGCCGTCTATGTCACGCTGGCCGAGACAGCCGAGGTCTGCATGGTGCCGCTGACCGCCGTGCATCACGATGCCCGGGGCTCCTTTGTCTACACCGTGGACGAGGCGGGCAAGGTCGCGCGCCGCAACGTCACCACCGGCGGCATCCAGGGCCGCATGCAATCCGTGTACGACGGTCTGCAGGTCGGTGAAATCGTCATCACCGACGGCGCGCACAAGACGCGCGAGGGCGGCACCATCATCCCCGTCTTTCCCCGCAACGCCGCGCCCGCCGCCGATTCCGCCCAACCTCAGGCCGAGGAAGCCCCCCTCGCTGTCGCCGCCGCCACTGTGGGCGAGATGAGCGACCCCACCGTCATCACCTGCCAAGGCGCGCGTGTGGAAGCCATCAACAAGGTGGAGCTGCGCCCCCTGGTGCAGGGGCTCTTGCAGCACCAGGACTTCCGCGAGGGTGATCTCGTCACCAAGGACGAGGTACTCTTCCGCATCGACCCCACGCGCTACGCCGCCGAGGTCGCCGCCTGCAAATCCGCCCTCGCCCAGCTGGAGGTCAGCATCGGCGATGCCCGCACCAAATACCGTCGCCAGCAGCAGCTCATGGAGCTCAACGCCAGCAGCAAGGACGATTTGGAAAGTGCCAAGGCCACGCTCGATGAGCTGCTGGCGCAGAAAGAAAGCGCCGAGGCCGCCCTCGCCATTGCCGAAGATGACCTCTCGCGCTGCACCATCCGCAGCGGGCTGGAGGCGCGCATCGGCCGCGTGAACTTCTCCGAGGGCAACTACATCACCGACATCAAGAGCCCGCTGGCCACCATCGTCCAGCTCAGCCCCATCTATGTGCGCTTCCCCCTCAGCGAACGCACCATCCTGTCCGGCTACGGCAACGACGAGCGCTTCATCCGCGAGGCCGCCATCACCCTCATCACCGCCACCGGCAAAGAGCACAGCGAAACGGGTCAGGTCTCCTTCTGCGACAACATCATCCAAATCGGCACCGACACGCAGAACGTCTGGGCCACCTTCCGGAACGCCGACCATGAGCTGACCCCGGGCGGGGTCGTCACGGTACGCATCGCCCGCAAGCCCGAATACAAAGTACCCTGCGTGCCCGAGGCCGCTGTCCAGATTGACACCGCCGGGCACTACGTCTACACCGTGCAGGACGGGCACGCCGTGCGCACCGACATCATCATCGGCTCGACGGCGGAGGACGGGCAAGTCGCCGTGCACCACGGTCTGCAGCCCGGGCAGCAGGTCATCATCAGCCGCCTGGCCGAAGTGCAGGACGGCAGCCCTGTCACCATCGAATAAGCCCCCTTCCCCACCATGTTTTCCGAATTCTTCATTCACCGCCCCAAGTTCGCCTTCGTCGTCTCCATCCTGATGATGCTGGCGGGTCTGCTCTGCCTGAGCAAGATGCCCATCTCCGAATACCCGGAGGTCTCGCCGCCCACCATCTCGGTGCGCATGAACTACAGCGGCGCCAGCGCCGAGGAAATGGCGCAGGTCGTCGCCGCCCCCGTCGAGGAGCAGCTCATCGGCATGGACGATTTGGAGTACTTCTCCTCCAGCTGCGGCAACGACGGCTCCTACGCGCTCACCCTCATCTTCAGGTCGGGCTCGAACGACGACATGGCCATGATCAACGTCTCCAACGCCATCAAGGCGGTGGAGTCCAAGCTGCCGAGCGAAATCAAGCAGACGGGCTACACCGTCCGCAAGCGCTCGGGCGACATGCTCTGCTTCGTCAACTTCATGTGCGATGAGAACAAGATGAACATCCTGGAGCTCTCCAACTGGGTGCGCATGAATGTCAAAGACCGCTTGGCGCAGGTGGACGGCATTTCCAGCGCCGACATCATCCCCAGCCGCAACTACGCCATGCGCGTGTGGATGAACACCAC
>CAMACY010000081.1 GCA_945831585.1 uncultured bacterium
GAATGTGGCCACAGATGAACTTTTTTCGCAAACCACAAAAATTGGTGTTGACCCCTTTTTATGAGTGGTATTATTTATTTATCAAAGACTTGCGATTTTATAGTTAAGCCGCTGATGTTTAAGAATAATCATTAAAAACCATCTAAAGCATTAAGCTTTAGATGATTAGATGTTTAGCTAGGGCTGCAGGGGTTCGAACCCTGGACCAAGGGATTATGAGTCCCCTGCTCTAACCGCTGAGCTACAGCCCCGCAGAGATTGTACGGGGGCGGCGGCGGACAGGCAAGCGAAAAATGACCTCGGGGGATACCGCGCTGCGTCATGCGGGGGCGGGACTGCAACGGGGCGGTGGCGGGCGCTCAGAAAGCTCTTGCTTTGGCGCGCTCAAGCGCGTACAATGCGGGACGTGATGGACGATGCTCTCCGCCTCCCCGCGCGCCGCGCGTTCCGCGCCATGCTCATGGCGCGCGCTTTCGATACGAAAATCTCGGCGCTGTACAAGGCCGGCAAGATTTTCGGCGGGGTGTTTCTGGGGCGGGGGCACGAGGCCATCTCTGCCTGTCAGGCCGTCTTTCTCACCAAGGGGCAGGATGTCTACAACCCCTTTATCCGCGAGCAGGCGGGGCGCTGCGCCTGGGGCGACAGCGTGCTGGAGAGTGCGCGCTGCTACCTCGGCAGCCGCGAAGGGCTTATGCGCGGGCGCGATGGCAATGTGCACTGGGGCGACCCGCGCTCGGGCAACCCGGCGCCTATCTCGCACCTCGGGGCGATGGCGGCCGTGGTGGTGGGCATGATGCTAGCCAAGCGGCTGCGCGGTGAAAGCGGCGCGGTGGGCATGGCCTGCGCGGGCGACGGCTGCACCTCGGTCGGCGCGCTGCACGAGGCGGCCAATCTCGCGGCGGTGCTGCGCCTGCCCGTGGTTTTTGTCATCACCAACAACCAATATGCCTACTCCACGCCCAATGCGCAGGAGTTCGCCGCGCCGCTGACGGAGCGCGGGCGCGGCTACGGTTTCGCCGTCAGCCACTGCGACGGCACGGATTTTCTCGCTACGTTGCAGACGATGCACGATGCCGTGGCGGCGGCGCGCGCGGGCGAGCCGCAATGGGTGGTGGCCGACACGCTGCGGCTTTGCGGTCATGGTGAGCACGATGATGCTTCCTACATCCCCGCCGAGCTGCGCGCTGCCTACGCCGACCGCGACCCGCTGGAGGTGGCGCAACGCCAGCTGCTCGCCCAAGGCTGGCTGAGCGCCGAGGAGGCGCTGCTCTGGCAGGCCGAATGCCGCGACGAGGTGCAGCGCTGCGTGGCGCAGGCGCAGAAAGAGGCCACCCCCGACCCCGCCGCCGAGGACTGGTGCGCGACCTCGTGGCAAGCCCCCCGCTACTAACCCCCTGCAAGCACCATGAGCGTAACCTACATCGATGCCATTCACCAAGCCCTGCTGGAGCTGCTGGAGGAGGATCCCGCCGTCTTTCTGATGGGCGAGGACATCGGCGGTAGCTTCGGCGGCGCGTTCAAGGCCACCAAGGGGCTGGAGGAGCGCTTCCCCGGGCGCGTCATCAACACCCCCATCAGCGAGGACGCCATCATGGGCGCGGGCATCGGCGCCGCGCTGGGCGGCATGAAACCCATCCTGGAGATGCAGTTCGCCGACTTCGGCACGCTGGCGCAGAACCAGATGGGCAACAACGCCGCCGCGCACTACTACCGCACGGGCATCCCCGTCAATGTCACCCTGCGCATGCCCTGCGGCGGCACCCCCGGCGGCGGCCCCTTCCACAGTCAGAGTTTGGAGGCGCTCTTTGCCCACTACCCCGGGCTGCATGTGCTCACCCCCGCCACGGTGGCGGATGCCTACAGCATGCTCAAGCAAGCGGTCGCCATCCCCGACCCCGTGGTGTTCATGGAGCACAAGTTCCTCTACCGCTGGCTCAAGGCCGACACTTGGCTCGACCCCGACCCCCTGCCCATCGGCCGGGCGCGCATCGCCCGCCCGGGACGCCACGCCACGGTGGTGGCGTTCTCTGCCATGCTGCCGGAGGTGCTCAAGGCGGCGGAGCTGCTCGCGCCGCAGGGCTATGACATCGAGGTGGTCGACCTGCGCAGCATCAAACCGCTGGACACCGACACCCTGCTGGCCAGTGTGGCGCGCACGGGGCGGCTGCTGGTGGTGAGCGAGGATTTCCCCTACGGCGGGGTGGCGGCCGAGGTCGTGGCGCGCGTCACGGCGCAGGGGCTGCACCTGCTGGATGCGCCGCCGCTGCGGCTCAGCTCGCGCGACTGCCCCATCCCCTACCACCCCGATCTCTGGCGGGCGCACCGCCCCGGCGCCGATGCCATCGCCGCCGCCGCCAAACACCTCATCTCGTACTGATTGCCATGCCGCACGTTCCCATCCTCATGCCCCAACTGGGCGAATCCATCGCCGAAGCGACGGTCATGCACCTGCTCGTCAAGCCGGGCGACACCGTGGAGGCCGACCAGGAAGTCTTTGAAGTCGAGACCAACAAAGCCGTCATGGGGGTCACCACCTCCTGCGGCGGCACGGTCGTCTCGCTCAGCGTCTGCGAGGGCGAGACCGTGCCCGTGGGGCAGGTGATGGGCATCATCGAGGCCAGCGACGAGGAAATCGAGCGCAGCGGTGCCACCCCCCTCGACCCGGCAAGCGCTGCCGCGGCACCCGCGCCCGCCCCGGCCCCCGCCTCCCAGGGCGATGACGGCGCGCACTTCCGCACCGAGGGCGAGTACCGCGAGGGCAGCGCCCCCGCCGCGCCCGAGACCGGGGGGCGCGGGCTGCCCGTGCCCATGGGGCTGCGCGGCGCGCACTACCTCTCCCCGCGCATCCGCGCCCGCATGGATGAGCTGGGCATGACGGAGGCCGACCTCGCCTTCATCGTCGGCAGCGGCGAGGGCGGGCGCGTCACTATCGACGATTTCGAGAAATTCCTCTCCTACACCGATCTCTGGCCCAGCCGCCCTGCCTCGCCCATGCGCCGCAGCGTGGCGAGCAGCATGCAGCGCACCTGGCGCCGCCCCATCGCCAGCGCGGGGCGCCCCATCCTCATGGGTCCCATCATCCTGCACCGCAAGCGCCACCCCCGCCGCCCCGGCTACACCCTCTATTTCCTGCGCGCGCTGGCCGTGGCGCTGGCCGAGGCACCCGAATGCGCGGGCTACATGGTGGGCGGGCGCATCCTCACCCCGCGCCGCATCGACCTCGGCGTGGCCGTGCAGGTGCAGGACGGCGTGCTGGTGCCCGTCATGCGCAATGTGGATCAGTACAGCCTCGACGAGCTCATCGACGAGTACAACAAGGTGGTGGCACAGGCGCGCAACCGCCGCCTCGACCCCGCCTACCAGGGCGGCGGCATCGCCACCGTGACAAATTTCGGCGGCTTCGGGCTCACCATGGGCACACCCATGCCCCTGCCCAGCGAGAGCCTGATCCTCGGCGTGGGCGCGGTGACCAAGGTGCCCGTGTGGAGCGACGAGGTGCAGTGCTTCCTGCCCGTGGAGCAGGCGCAGATTGTCGCCTCCTTTGACCACCGCGTGGTCGACGGCGGCGACATCGGGCGGCTCATGCAGCGCATCGCCTACTTCCTGGAGCACCCCGACGAGCTCTGAGCACGCGCGCCATGGACGCCTTTGACACCCTGGGCATCATCGCCTGCGCCGGCGAGTTCCCGCGCCTCGTCATCGAGGGCGCGCGGCGCGCGGGCAAGCGCATCGTCTGCATCGGCTGCAAAGGGGCTGTCAAGCGCGCGGAAATCGAGCCGCTCTGCGATGTCTACACCGAGGCGCGCGCGGGCGAGCTGGCTGCCCCCCGGCGCTTTTTGCAGGAGCAGGGCGTGCGCCACCTCATGCTCACGGGTCAGGTCAAGCCCGCCGTCATCTACACCCTGCGCCCGGATGCCGATGCGCGCCGCCTGCTGCGCGGGCTGAGCCGCCGCAACGCCCACACCCTCTTCACCGCCCTCTGCGACTACGTGGCGGCGGGTGGCATCACCGTGCTGCCCAGCACCACCTTTATGGAGGGTGCCATGCCCGGCGAGGGGCATCTGGCGGGGCCGCCGCCCACGGCGGAGCAGCGGGAGACCGCGCGCTTCGGGCTCGGCATGGCGCAACAGATCGCCCAACTGGACATCGGGCAAAGCATCGTGGTGCAGGGGCGGCGCGTCGTCTGCGTGGAGGCCTACAAGGGCACCAACGAGTGCATCGATGCCGCAGCCGCCAAGGAGCGCTCGGGTATGTGCCTGTGCAAGGTCACCAAGCGCGGGCACGACATGCGTTTCGATGTCCCCTGCATCGGTCCCGCGACCATCGAGCACTGCCGCCGCGCAGGTATCCGCCACATCGCCATCGAGGCCGGGCGCACCATTCTCTTCGGGCGCGAGCGCGTCCTCCGCCTCTGCGAGCAGCACGGCATCACCCTCCACGCCCTGCCCGTGCCCCCGCCCGCGCACCCCATGCCCGACCCCGGGCACCCCGCCGATGACCGAGCCCACGCCGCCCTGCTGGCGCAGGCGGTGGAAGAGCTGGGCATCGGCCACGCAGCCATTGTCTGCGACGGTGTGGCTCTGGCGGTGGAGGATGCGGACGGGCTGCCCAAGTGCATCCGTCGTGCGGGGCGCTACATGCGCCGTCTGCGCCTCGCGCGTCTGGCGAGCTTCCTGCTGCGGCTTCTGCTGGGCGGCGGGAGCGACCCCCTGCGTCCCATGGTGCTGGTGAGCAGCCCGCAGCGCCCTCTGAGCCCCGCCGACCGCCGCGCCGCCCGCCGCGCGGGCATCCGCTGTGCCTAAGGGGAGATTCTCATCTCCATCACACAAAAAGGGCTTCCCGTCAATCGGAGAAAAATCATTCTAATGCTCCCAAAACGGGCACTGCGTCAGAAAAGTTTTCTGACGCAGTGCCAAAAAGTGTGCAGGGGGAGAGAAACCTCCCCCTGCACAGCTTTATTCAGTAATGAACCTTCCCTTCCCACGTTGGATAAAGGTTTCCAAAAGTATAATTTCCTTCATCTGGTTTCATTCTAAAGTAGTAACCGCCTTCCTTATCAATTTTTAATACCTGTCCATTATATGTAACTGAAATCTGCTTATCTTCTGCCGTTACAACGCAATTCCATAACGTTAAGGATTGACTTGGCTTAATCCTGATAATTTCAGATTTTGCTTTCTCACTTTCACCAGGATGAGAAACGACCAAATTGACTTTAATTTTGTCATAATATACTGTTATGCTGTCCTCGTGCTCCTTATTTGAACTCGCTGAAGTGCAAGAAATGATCATCGATGTTAATAGGGCTGTTGTTAATATATATTTCATCATCATAACGATTATTGGTTATCGCATGGACACGCGTCAGCGCAAGCTTTTTTCTGTAAAATCTCTGTCATTGGTGCAACGTTCGTTTGCGGTTTAGGTTAAGCAGCGGGATGTTGAGGCTGAGACGAGCTTGCCTGCAGCGCCTTAGCC
>CAMACY010000082.1 GCA_945831585.1 uncultured bacterium
CTTCCACAGAATCTCCATGATGGCCTTGCAGGCCGGAGCAGAGTAGAGGATGCTCGCCTTGTTCTGGTTGTAGATATTCATGTAGGTGAGGAGCGCGTCCTTGTCGTTGCCGCTCTTGGTGTAGGCCTCGCCCAGCAGAATCAGCACGGAGAGTCGGTTGCGGACATTCGTACGATTGTCAATGAACTTGCGTGCCGCCGCAATCGCTTCCGCATAGTTCCCGGCGCGCATGTGCAGCTTGGCCAGCCCATGCAGAGCCGGCCCGACCACGTTCGGGTCGTTCGAGGCCGACACGGCGGTGTACAGCTCGGCGGCGGTCGCCTGCTGCGCCGCATCCTTGGAGTAGGCCAGTGCATTGGCCTTGCCCAGTCGGGAAGCCAGCACAAGCTCAGCATCCTTCTTGCGCTCAATCACCGCATCGTAGTACGAAACAGCCGTGTTGATTTCGTCCTGCTTGGTGGAGGGGTCTTCAAAGCGACCGACATAATTGACCAGATAATCGCCGACGTTGACACAGATGAAATCCGTCAGATCCTCCGGTTTGAAGGTCGCCGTCATCTCGCGGAAGGTCTTTTCGATGTCGTTCTGCAGGGCAACCTTGGCCTCGCCATCCTCTTTGATGGCAGCCATCGCCTTGTTCATCGAATCGATCAGAGCCATGCGGAAAATGGCGCGCGCATATTTATCCTCGGCCTTGATGCCGGGGAAATTGTTGAAGTGCTCCGCCTTTTCCTCCAGCGTCAGCTCCTTGTCGTCGTACTTCTTCGTACCCTCGACATAGGCGGCGACATAGCCGTTGATGGTCTTTTCCAGCTCGGCGTTGGCGCGGTCGTGTTCGTGAGCGTAGGTGGCTTCGCGGGCAATAATCTCGCGGGCGTGGGCAATTTGCGCATCAAACTCCTCCTTGGTGCTGATCTGCCCCAGATCCAGCGAGACTTCCTGCAGGGCAAAGGGGTTGCCCTCGTAGTCGGCCTCCTTCCAGAAGCGTTCACGATAGGTCTTGCAACGCGCGGCGCGGGCGGCATCGTCCTCACCGGTGCGGGGGATTTCCGGCGTGTAGGAAGCCAGCCAATAGAGGGCGTTGGCCGCCGTCTGTTTGCCGCCCTGCAGCTTGAGAGCCGCATCGGCACAGCGCTCCAAGGCGGCAATGGCCTGATCCTTGATGCTTTCGTCCTTGCCCGCAACAATCACGCTGGCAATCAGCAGCTCGCAGTTCGGGTACACCTGGCTCTCCTTCCAGTTGGTCGTGACGACGGAAAGTGTCTCAATGGCCTCCTTCTGCAGCGCCTCAGCGGCAGCTTCATCCGTCTCGGCGGCGGCCTTTTTCAGGTAGACATCACCTGCCGTGAAGTACATATTCGGCCCGAGCTCGTTCTCCTTGATGTTCGTGGAGCTAATCTTGCCCTTGTATTCATCGAATACCGCGAGCGCCTGATCATACGAGGCCTTCTTCACATGGGCATCCAACAGGAAGTAATAGGCCTGGCACTGGTAGTGCAGCACCTCCTCCGGTTTCAGGGAGTTTTTCTCCGTGCCGGGCTTCAGGTTGTCGCCGTGCAGGAAGGTCGACGCACTCTGAATGAGTTTGTCGTAGTCCTGCATCTTGTAGTAGGCCGCCAGCTCGGCAAACTGCGCCGAGATGTAGAACTTGTTGGAGGGGTCCGCAATGTAGGCCTTCATCACCGCATCGGCCGAGGCGGGCACCTCTTCCCACTTCTGCTCCTTGAGCAGTCGACGCATCTTGTTGAAGGCCATACTCTTGGAACGATCACCGCCCACGTCCTCGCCCTCGAGCATCTTCTCGAAATTGGCGCCGGATTCCTCATCCCCTGTGGCGTAGCAGAGCTGCGCCAACTGGAAAATGTTGGTGTTGCGCATGGGCTTCAGCCCCTCGTCCTTGCTCTGCATTTGCAGATCGCGGTAGCGATCGTACACAATCTGATACCCCGCCTTGGCCAGGCGCGGCGAGCCGTAGGTCAGCGCCATGTTGGCGCTGTACAGCATGGAGAACGCCTCCATCATCTGCTTGTCGGCCTCCAGTTTCTTGTAGCTCTCAGAGAGCTTGCTCAGATTGGCAGCCGAGAGTTTCGCCCCTGTATTGCGATCCGAAAGCGTCCCCTTGAAGTAGGCACCCTTTTTCCCCAAATGGCGCAGCGTATTATCCGCATCGAAGCTGACTTCCCGCACATCGGGAATCAAGCCGAAGAGCGTGTTGGCCGAGTGATAGGCATCCACGGCAATCTCCATGTTCCCCTCCTTGAGGGCACGATTCACGAGCTGCGCCGAGGAAGTGCCGTACTTGAGATACTTGGCAGCGTTGCGCCCCATGCGTGCGGGCTCCACCTTGTAGCTGGAGATGTTGCTGTTGATGAGCTTGCCGACCCAGCCGATGTTCTTGGGGTCAGCCGTTGCCGCCGCCAAAATCGAGTTCAGGCCGGCAACAGCCATTTCCTCGGGCACCTTACCCTTGGCACGGCGGCTCTTTTCGAGATACTCACTCGCTTTCTCGAAATCCGGGGTCGACTTGAGAATGTAGCATTGCAGCAGCAGGAAGCACACCTGGCCATCCAGCCGCTGCTTCTTCTCCGTGGCGCTCACTTGATTCTTTTGCAGCATGTCCAGATACTGCTCCAGCGGAGCGATGGCCGCCTCGAACTTCGGACCGGCCTGTTCGCGCTCAGCAGCGGCCGCCTCCATGAAACGGCAGTAACCCATCTGGAAAACCGACCAAGTCAGGAAGGGTGCAAAGGCCTCGGGTTGGGTAGGCAGTGCCTCCTTGGCCTTGGCCAGCAGAGCGGCGTCTTTCCAGCGAGGTTCCTCGGAGAATGCCTTGTAGGCCTCGTAGGCCTTGGCGTAATCCTTCGCCTTAAAATAGCTTTGCGCTTTTTCCCAGGCGTAGTAGGGGAGCACATAGTTAAACTGCTGCGAAACAGCATCTTTGCCGCTGAACTTCTGAATCACTTTGTCGCAGAGGGCTGCTGCCTCGTCTGCCTTGCCGGCAGCAGAAAGCGCCTGCACCTCCTTCAGTGACCCCTGGGGATCAATCGCTGCAGCTTGGCAAACCGCAGGCGCCGTCAGCGCCATGGCAGCCAGAACCGAAGCAGTGGTGAGATATCGGGACATATAAGGAAATGGGGGGGTAAGGTACAAAAGAAAGAGTTTCCGAAAAAAGAGGGGAGCCACGGAATACCTCCGCCATGCTCCCCTCGCGTTCTTCGGGGTCAGTGTCGGATTACTCGGAGGAGGTGTTCAACCCAACGGTGTGGATGTCGGCCTCGGCCAAGGCAGCCATGACATCCACGATGCGCTGGTGCGGGGCGCGCGTATCGCCCGTCACCATGACAATCGGGGTGGTGTCCGCCGCCTGAGCCTGGTCATGCAGCGTCTTGAGCGCTTCGACGAGCTGCTCCATCGTGCGCTGCTCGGCGTAGGCCGGAGTGCCGGGTTTGGCGTTCGGATCATAGGGAACGCCCACCGGCAGATCGCCGTTCCAAAGCACGGAGCCATCGCCCTTTACGGTGATGCGCCCGGGCTCCAGGGGAGGAGGCGTGCCGCCGCTGGCCGCATTGCCGGGGATGCTGACATCGAGTTTTTTCTCACTGACGAGCGAGGTCGCCACGAGGAAGTAGATGAGCAACAGGAAGCAGCAGTCAATCATCGACGAGATGTTCATCTCGGGATCGCCCTGCTCTTCGGTCACGATTTGCTTGTGTCTTGCCATATGCGTGAAATGAGTCGGAAGTTAGCGATAGGGCGGCATCACATGCGAGCCGGCAGCGTGCCGAAAACCATGTTGGTCACCCCGGCGGCGGCGGCGCAGCGAATCACGGTCGCCGTGCGCTCCCACGGGGTATCCTGGTCACCGCGGAGGTAGATGCGGATGTTTTTCTCCTCCAGATTGCGGCTCTTCATGATTTCCTTCTGCTTCGTGATGAATTCGGTCAGCGGCTGCGTCTGGTCGATGCTGTAGCCCGTGTCCTTGGAGCCGTCGGAAACGCCGAACACGGTCCCGGCGGGATAATGCTTATTGTACAGCGCCAGCGCATTCGCGGACATCTTGTCCGTGTCGGCAAAGATGTTGACCACGATGCAGCCGTTGGCATCCTTGAGGTCGGAGCAGGAAACCGCACCCGGCATGTTCACGCTCGGATCCTTGGAGACCGTCAGCGCCGTGGCATTCACAACGAAGAAAATCAGCAACAGGAAGCAGCAGTCAATCATGGGAGACATGTTGACATCGCCCTTGACCTCTTCTTGTGGTTTTACTTTTTTACCCATGTGAACGGAAACAGGTTAGGATGTCGCCTGCCCCTGCCAAGCATCACCCGGCAAAAGGGGGCAGGCCCACCGGAACGAGAGACTCAGGCCTCGGTCTGCTCGCCCTCTTCTTCGTAGACTTCCTCCTCAGCCTCTTCCTCATCGCCGCCGTCCAGCCCCTCGGGGATGCGGGCGAGCTGCGCCTCGGCGTTGATGACGTTGATGGAGGTGTTGACCATTTCCTCGATGGCGTTCACACAGTCAGCCTCGCGGCTCTGAGCGGTCTTCTTGAGGAAGAAGAAAGCCGGCAGGGCGATAATGGAGATGATCAGCCCCCAGAAGGTCGTGAGCAGAGCCACCGAGATGGAACCGGCGAGCTGGGCGGGGTCAGCCTGACCGGATTCAGCCAGAATGGCGAAGGCGCCCACCATGCCCTGCACCGTACCGAACAGACCGATGGACGGGGCGATGGAGCCGGAAAGCGCCAGCATGTCCACGAAGCGCATCATCTGCGGGCGCTCGTTGTTGGTGAAGTCGGCGATGGCGTCCTCAATGCCGTCCTTGCCGAGATCCTCGGGGCGGTTGGCATCGATGTTGGGCAGCGCATAGGCCACCAGACGGCCGAGATAGGTGGGGCTCTCCGTGGCGAGCTTGATGGCAGACTGCACGCGGCACTCGTTCATCAGCGCGATGAGCTCATCCTTGAGCGCAGCGGGGGCGAACTTGTTCTTGTTGAGCTGTGCCAAGCAGATAAAGACAAGGAACAGCGTCAGCGCCAGCAGCACAACCAGCGGAATCATTGTCCAACCGCCGTCAATAACCCACTTGTCAAGCATGGTTTTCTGCTGCGCGCCGCCGGCAGCAGCCTCTTCCTGAGCAAATGCCGAGGCGGAGAGAGCGAACATAGCCGTCATCCCGAGGGAGAGGGCACGGGCACCGATACGTGTGATCGTTGTTTTCATAGAATTCAGGTGATGCGTGATTGACAATCTCTATTTAAGCACATTCCCCCCCCAAGGCAAGCAAGTTTTGTTTTTTAACGCAAAAAAACTCGGCGCTACCCGTGATGCGCGCGCAGCAAAAAGCCCCGCGACTCAGCATCGCGAGGCTCTTGGGAGCATCCCCACGCGGATTCGAACCGCGGTTCTATGACTGAGAATCATATGTCCTAACCCCTAGACGATGGGGACA
>CAMACY010000083.1 GCA_945831585.1 uncultured bacterium
CTCCATGACCAGCCGCATGATGTCGCCGATGTAGTCGGCGGGAATCATGATGAAGATTTTGACCACGGGCTCGCGGATTTCCTGAATCTCCTGCGGCTCGGGCAGCTCGCTGGGGTTGTCCACCGTCAGCTCGCTGCCGTCGGTGCGCGTCACCTCGTAAATGACCGAGGGGTAGGTGGAAATCACATCCATGTTGAACTCGCGGCGCAGGCGCTCCTGAATAATCTCCATGTGCAGCAGCCCGAGGAAGCCGCAGCGGAAGCCGAAGCCCAGCGCCACGGAGCTCTCGCCCATGTAGGTGAAGGCCGCATCGTTGATTTGCAGCTTGGCCATGGCGGCTTTCAGCGCCTCGTAGTCGGCGGAATCCACGGGATAGATGCCGGAGAAGACCAGCGGGCGAATCTCCTTGAAGCCCGGCAGCGGCTCCTCACAGGGATTCAGCAGGTTGGTGTAGGTATCGCCGATTTTCACATCGGCGGCAGTCTTCATGTTCGCGATGATGTAACCCACATCGCCCGTCTCCAGCGCGTCGGTCGCCTGCATCTTAGGCGTGAAGATGCCCACCTCCTTCACCTCGTAGGTGTCGGCAGTGGCAAAGAGTTTCACGCGGTCACCGCGGCGCACGCTGCCGCTGACCATGCGCACATAGGACACCACGCCTCGGTACGCATCGTACACGGAGTCGAACACCAGCGCGCGCAGCTTGTCATCCGCCGCGGGTCGGGGGGCGGGCACGCGCTGCACGATGGCCTCCAGCACCTCCTCAATGCCGATACCCGCCTTGGCCGAGCAGTGAATGGCCTCCTCGTGCGGGATGCAGATGATGTCCTCCAGCTGCTTGTAGACCTTGGGCAGATTGGCGCTCGGCAGGTCGATTTTGTTGATGACGGGAATGATTTCCAGATGCTGGTCAAGCGCGAGGTGCATGTTGGCCAGCGTCTGCGCCTCCACGCCCTGCGCAGCATCGACGATGAGGACAGCGCCGTCGCAGGCGGCGAGCGAGCGCGACACCTCGTAGGAGAAGTCCACGTGCCCGGGCGTGTCCAGGAGGTTGAGCTCGTAGGTGTTGCCGTCCTTGGCGCGGTAGGTCATGGTCACGGGGTGGGACTTGATGGTAATACCCTTTTCCCGCTCCAGATCCATGGCATCCAGCAGCTGATCCTCCATCTCGCGGTGGCTGATCGTGTCAGTATACTCCAACAGGCGGTCTGAAAGCGTCGTCTTGCCGTGGTCAATATGCGCAATGATGGAAAAATTGCGTTTGAAGCGGATATCCGTAGCCATGGTGCGCGGGGAGCATACCCGCCCCGCCCCCGCAAGTCAAGTCTATTCCGCGCGAGGCTCGCAGCGGATGCGGCAGGCGCATTGCCTCAACCATTCACCTTCTTGTATCGTTTCAGGATGTTTCTGGCAAAACGGAGTAGTCTCGAAAAACATAACAGCGGTGAAAACAACAAGAGGATGAACTGCTCGAGAGGCGGATTCATGCAGAACCCTCAAACAGGGGGATCCCATCGCCGCACACCGGTCTTCGACAGGTGTGAAACTGCTTCCCGGAGCAGAATTCACGCGCTTTGCGCTTCACAAGCTGCGGGCGATGTGCTACATTGAGCTCATGTCCAAGAAACCCGTTGTTCTGATTATTCGCGATGGTTGGGGTCGCAACCCCAAGGGTCCCGAGGCTGCCCGCGAAACCGGCGACGCCACGGTGCTGGCCAAGACCCCCTTCACCGATCACCTGCTGGCCACCTGCCCGCACAGCATGCTGGGTGCCTCGGGTCAGGATGTCGGTCTGCCCGACGGACAGATGGGTAACTCCGAGGTAGGGCACCTCAACCTGGGCGCCGGGCGCGTGGTCTTCCAAGACCTCTGCCGCATCACCAACGCCATCCAGGACGGCTCGCTGGCCAAGAACCCCGTCATCACCGAGGCCTTTGCCAAAGCCGCGCACAGCCGTCTGCACCTCATGGGGCTCATGAGCGATGGCGGCGTGCACAGCCACATCGACCACCTCATCGGCATTGTCCGCATCGCGGCCGAAGCCGGGGTGAAGGACATCTTCATCCACTGCATCATGGACGGCCGCGACACCGACCCCAAGAGCGGCGCCGGCTTCCTGCGCCGCATTCAGGACGAGTGCTGCGCCCCCTACGGCGCCAAGATTGCCACGGTGGTGGGTCGCTTCTACGCCATGGATCGCGACAAGCGCTGGGATCGCGTCAAGAAGGGCTGGGATGCCATCGTGCTGGGCAAGGGCGAGGCCTGCAGCTGCACGCCCGCCGAATACGCCGAGAAGAGCTACGCCGCCGGGGTGACGGATGAGTTCATGGAGCCCGCCGTCTTTGTCGAGGCCGACACGCAGCGCGTGCGCGACAACGACGTCGTGTTCTTCATCAACTTCCGCGCCGACCGCGCCCGCGAGTTCTCCCGCGCCCTCATCTACGAAGATTTCGACGGCTTTGACCGCACGGTGCAGCCCAAGGTGCACTACATCACCATGAGCGAGTACGAGGCCTGCTACCCCACCCCCGTGGTCTTTGAGCAGGAGCAGCTCCACAACATCCTCGGCGAGGTGATTGCCGCCGCCGGGCTCAAGCAGCTCCGCATCGCCGAGACCGAGAAATACGCCCACGTCACCTTCTTCTTCAACGGTGGGGTGGAGACGCAGTTCGAGGGCGAGGATCGCATCCTGGTGCCCTCCCCCCGCGAGGTCAAGACCTACGACGAGAAGCCGCAGATGAGCGTAGCCGAGGTGGCCGACAAGTTCACCGAGGCCATTGACAAGTACGACATCGCCATCATGAACTTTGCCAACCCGGACATGGTGGGGCACACGGGCTTCCTGAACGCGGGTATCGCCGCCTGCGAGGCCGTGGATGCCGCGCTGGAGAAGTGCGTGACGAAGATTCGCGAGCTGGGCGGCTGCTGCCTCATCTGCGCCGACCACGGCAACTGCGAGAACATGCTCAACCCCGACGGCAGCCCCAACACGGCGCACACCACCAACCTGGTTGACCTCATCTACTGCGGCCCCGATCAGGACAAAGTGACGATGACGGACGGCATCCTCGCCGACATCTCGCCCACGCTGCTGCACCTGCTGGGCATCCCGCAACCGGCGGAGATGACGGGGCACACGCTGGTCAAGTAAGGAACAAGCTGCTATACTCACACCGCTTTCCCCGCCCGAGCGGAGGGGGAAGCGGTGTTTTTCTTTCCGTCACCATGTCTGACCAACAATCCATCACCCGCGCCGGCAACCCCGCCAAGCCCCACGGCGAGGCAGGAGCCGAGATGCTGGCGCGCATGAACGAAAGCCACGCGCCCGTGACAGCCTGGGCGCTGAGCCATGCCCACCCTGCCCCCGATGCCGCCGTGCTGGACATCGGCTGCGGCGGCGGAGCCACCCTGCGGCGTCTGGCCGAGCTGGTGCCGCAGGGCACGCTGGTCGGGCTGGACTACTCGCCCCTCTCCGTGGCGGAGACGCGCTACTACAACCGCGACCTTGTCACCGCCGGTGTCATGCAAGTCATGGAAAGCTCGGTGGAGGACATTCCCTTTGCGCCCGCAAGTTTCGACCTCATCACCACCGTGGAGAGTTTTTATTTCTGGCCCGCGCCGCAGGACAACCTGCGCGAGGTGCGGCGCGTGCTGCGCCCGGGCGGCACCTTCCTGCTGGTGGCCGATATTTACGACAAGCCGGGGCTGCCGGAGCAGGCGCTGCGCAACATCGAGGAGTACAAGCTCTTCAATCCCTCGCTGCTGCGTTTGGGCGGCATGCTGCACCGCGCGGGTTTCCGCAACATCGTGCTGCACACCCAGCCCGGCACAGACTGGATCTGCGCCGAGGCACACGCCTAAATCCGAGCGCATGCGGAACTGCCCAAGGGCGCTGCTCCGTGGCATCAGCCCCACGACTCACAGCGCCATACTGCGGCCGGGCTCGGGGACAATGACCTCGCTCTGCGGCAGCGCGGCGCTCACGGCGCGGCGCATCTCCTCCAGCGCCTCGGCATCGCCGTGCACCAGCAGCACCTTGCGCGGCGCCAGTCGGCGCGCGTAGTCCACCAGCGCCCGGCGTGTGGCATGTCCGGAGAAGTCGAAGCGCT
Source organism: uncultured bacterium (assembly GCA_945831585.1). Classification (GTDB taxonomy): domain Bacteria; phylum Verrucomicrobiota; class Verrucomicrobiia; order Verrucomicrobiales; family Akkermansiaceae; genus Akkermansia. The sequence continues at coordinate 4,110 of CAMACY010000083.1, forward strand.
CCACCCGGCAGTTGAGCGGGTATTTCTGCCCGCCCTTGGCGCTGAGCTGCACCGGTTCACCCGGCGCCGCCGCACGGATGATGCCGGCGGGAGATTCGGGGTCGCTGTAACCCACCAGCAAGATGGCATCGCGGGGGTGGGTGATGATTTGCTCGGCCAGCTTGTGCGAGACGGTGTGCTCGCTCATCATGCCGCTGGAAACCAGGTAGATGTTGCCGGGCGAGGCGACCAAGGGCTCTCGCCCCTGCTTGGGCAGCCCGTGGGTCTCCACCTGTTCCGCCAGACGGTAGCCGGGCATCAGGCGCGGCGTGCTGTCGGCGAGCTTGTCATAAATCGCGGTGATTTTGCTGCTCAGCCCGCCGAAGTAGATAGGCACATCGGGGATAAGCCCGCGCTTCTTAAAGCGACCCAGTTCGCAGAGCAGGCACTGGCTCTTGCCCAGCGCAAAGACGGGGATAAGCACGGCACCGCCGCCCTCCAGCACCTCGCGGATCGTATCGGCAAAGCGGCGCATCTCCTTAGCACGCGTGTAGTCCGCCGCGCGCTCCGTTGCGCCGTGGGTGCATTCCATGATGAGCACATCGACCCCGCGCTCGGGAAAATCCGCCCCCTCGATGAGGGTCTGGTTGTCGAACTGCACATCGCCCGTATAGAACACCGTTGTACCGGAGGGCGCTTCGAGCATAACGCCGCAGGAGCCGAGGATGTGCCCGGCATCGTAGAGGGTGGCGAGCAGTTGCCCCCCGCGCCCGGTGCGGAAGGGGCTGTTGTAGGGGCGCGGCACCCAGTTGCGCACGGCGCGCTGGAGCTCGCCGTGGGTGAAGAGCGGATATTCGACAATGCCGTCCTGCGTGCGCTTAGCGGTCATGACGTTGACGGAGTTGTGCAGCATGGCATCGCCGATGGCGGCCGTCCCCTCCGTCATGAGCACCTCGGCGGCGGGGTAGCGATCCTGCAAGAGCGGCAGCGTGCCGATGTGGTCAAGATGCGCGTGGGTGATGAAAATGGCATCGGGATCGGCGGCACCGATGAGCGCGTGCTCGGGGCAGGCCTCACTTCCCTCCTTCTTGGGGTGCATCCCCGAATCGAGAATCACGCGGGATCCCTCCATGTCGAGCAAATAGCAGTTGGAGCCGATTTCGAGGGAACGGGAAAGATTGGTGAAATGTATCATCGGGAGGCGGTATTGTGCGCCCAACGCACCCGTTTGTCAATGCCAAGCCACGGCATCACACGCCGAAGCTCGCGCGCGCCGCCAACAAAAGCCCCCAGGTCAAGCACCCGTAGGGC
>CAMACY010000084.1 GCA_945831585.1 uncultured bacterium
GCAGGGTGCGTATTCCGAGCGCGCGAGCCGCCGCAGGGCTTGCGCGCAGCGGCTCGGCGGCGTTATTGCAGAGCAGCAGCTTGACGGAGAGGTGCGCACGAACGAGCGTGCTCAGGTCGCTCAGCGATAACTCACTCTCCCCGCAGAAGGCGATAACCTGGCGCGAGGGCTCAGCGGCCTTGGCACCGATTGCCTGCGCCAGCGCAACGCCTAGGGCGCCGCAATGGAACGATCCCAGCAGCCGCCGCGAGCCCAGCAGCCGCAGGTAGCGGGCAGCCCAGAGGAGGGGAGGGCCTGTGTCCGCCACCCAAACGGCATCGGGCTCGGCGTAGTCGCTGATGAGGCGCGTCAGGTATTCGGGGCGCAGGCTGCCCTGCTCGTTGACATCGCGAATGTGGCTCTCCAGCTCAACCAGTGAGCGGCGATGGCGGCAGAGGCTCGCGCAGAGGAAATCATCGCTGCGGTCGCGGTTAATCAGAGGCAGCAGCGCCCGTGCTACCTCGCGCACATCGCCCTGCACGCCAAGCGCAATCGCGGTGCGCCGCCCCATCACCGCCACGTCGCGATCCACCTGCACCACGGGGCTCATCGAGGGCAGGAATTCGTCAAACGGAAAATCGGTACCCCAAAGCACAAGCAACTCGCAATCCAACACCGCTAAGGGAGCCGCCCCCCAACCCATTGGGCCGACCATCCCTACCGCAAGGGGGTTTTCCGCCTCCATGATTTCCTTGCCACCGAGCGTGTAGGCGATGGGGGCCTGAACCCGGCGAGCCAGCGCCATGAGGTCACTGCGAGCCCCGGCGCAGCCCGCCCCGCAAAGGAAGGTGACGCGCCCGGCGCGGTTCAACGCCTCGGCCAAGGCTTGCAACGCCGCGCCGTCGGGCAGGAGACTCGCGCGGCTCACGGCCGGGCGAGGACGGGGGCGCGAGACGGCCGGAGCAGCCGCCACGTCGGCAGGCAGCACCATGACGCCCGCGCCGCCGCGCGCGCGGAGCTGCTGCAGAGCCTCGGCCAGCACGGCGGGTGCCTGCTCGGGGGAGGCCACACGCTCGCAAAAGCCCGCCGCTGCGTGCAGATGCACCGCCGGACAGCATTCCTGAACGTAGCGACTCCCCGCATGGCAGGTGGGGACGTCGACCACCAGAGCCAGAACGGCACCGGCATCGCGCTGAAGCTCGCACAAGCCGCCCAGCAGCCGCAAGCTGCCTGCGCCGCTGCTGCCGCAGCAAACGGCCGTGCGCCCCGTCAGGCGCGAGGCGGCGGCCGCCGCCAACGCCGCGCTTTCCCCATGGCTCAACGGAACCCGTCGCAACCGAGACTCTCGCTCGGTTGCGGTCATCAAGGGGTTGAGACTCTCCCCCGCCGGGACAAAGACTTGGCCGATCCCGGCCTGCACCAGTAGCTCCACCAACTGCTCGGACACCGTTGCTTCCATGTCCACAGTTGTGCGGCTAACAGCGCCCCCTTGCAAGCTATATTTCTGATTGTGAGATCGTCGCACGCTGCTGCAACAGCTCGCGCAGCTCCCGCTCCCGCGCGCGGATGGCTCGAATCCGCGCCGCCAGCTTCAGCACTTCTGCCCGCAGATAATAGGTCTTGAGCCGAGCGCCCTTCTCCGTCACGAGACGCACGCGATACTCGCGCAGCAACTTTTTGCGAACATAGCGGTACAGTGTGCTGCGACCGACGCCCAGCAAGCTGCGCGCCGTCTCCGAGTCCATCATGCGCTTGGGGCACTGCCGTACGGCGGGCTCGCGTTGCTTCACCAGCGCCTCAACCTGCTCGCGACGCCAGTACAGGCAAGGCGGAGCCCCCTCCACCGCCACGCGGCGAAATCCGACCTTGTGGCGGTGCAGCACCGAGCGCGCAGAGGAGCAGGAGCTGCCTAGCATTTCCGCCGCCGCTGCGGTGGAAATGCCCCATGCAGGCACCTTGCGGAAGGGTTGTCCGCTGCTGCGGCTCGTGCCGCGCTTGGTGTGGAGCATCTCATCCGGGTAAGTCACCCCGGGAATGTTGTACAAGCGCACGCCTCCGACACCAATGAGCGTGCGCGGTATATAATTCGGTTTTACTGCCATAGGTAGGGTTCCCCCTCCTCGGGCATCAGGGATTCATAGGGCATTGTTGGGGTAGCTTCGGGTAAAAAGCAGCTAAAGCCTAACGAACCCGGTTCAACTCCGCAACGAGAACTGAAAAAAGCTCCTCTTTTCCGCATCCGCTGCCACAGAGGGAGCGCTGCTCCATATCGTCCCCAATGACTGTGTAAAAATACGCTGCGGCAGACGCCCCCTCCTCCGCAATCGACAAGGCTCAATTGCGGCTTGGCGGAGTGCCGAGCAGCTCGGCCGCCCGGCGTCCGTAGGTGGTGTTGGGGTAGCTCCGCGCCGCGCGCATCAGGCACTCCGTCGCGCGCGCCTCATCGTGCAGGTCACGGCGGTACAGCATCGCGGCGCGGTAGAGCAGCAGGGCGCGATCCTGGCGCGAGGAGACGCAGCCCGCCCCCTGCGCGAGGGTCTCGGCAGCGCGACCGAGCTCGCCGAACACATCTTGCTGCGCACGCGCAAGCTCCAGCCACCCGCGCGTGCGGCGCTTCTGCTGCCGCACCATCTTCTCCAGCGCGGCCAGCAGTTCGGGAGAACGGCTCTCGCGCAAACGAGCCGTCAGCACGACCAGGGCATCCTCCCCGGGCACATAGCTGCCGCCGTAGATATGCTCGCCGATGGCCTCACCCAAAAGAGGCAATATGCGATAGCGAAACAGCAGACCCTCCACCAGAGCCAACAAAGCCAGAGCTGCCAGAAACACAAGAATCAGCCGCACGCCGCTCTGCTCGGTCAAAAGCTGCTCACGCCACAACAGCAGTGCCGCAGCAAAGAGAGCGAAGGGCAACAGCATGAGCCCCAGTATGCGCAGGAAACGCAGCATCACTGAGCAGGCAAATTGTCCACCGACAGGTAGTTGAGAGCGCGCGTGCGATCCGGATTCTTCGGGTCGCGAATCTCCACCTTCATTTCCTTGAAAAACCAGGTGCCGTCGGCCAGTTTTTTGACGGAGGTGATGGAGAAGCGCTTGCGTAGCTTGCCATCGCTGCCATAGCCGTCCGTCTGCCACGCCGTCCCGTTCTCGCAGTCCACCCACAGGCGCACGGTGGCAAACTGACCAACCCCGGGCTTGGGGTTGCGCAGCTCAATAACGTAGCACTCGCGCCCCTTGATGCGCTCGCGCTGCTCGAGCACACGGCCGTCCTTCCAGTAAAGAAAGCGCAGCGACAAATCCTCGTAGCAAAGATCCGTGCCGGGAATCGCCTGCATGTAGCCGGCGGGCGCCAGCACCCGCGCCTTGCCCCCCTCGACCACGGCAAGCTCGGCTCCCTTTTCGCGAATGCGCACGTCGAAGCGCTTCCACGCGCCGTCCTGCTTATACTGGTAGCAAAGCGTCTCGCCGCGCACACTCAGGCTGAAAGGCACCTTGTCGCGGCTGCGATTGGTGCGGATGGAGCCCGTGACATCGCGCTCCCCTTGGCTCACCGTCATCTCGCGCATGGCCGCCAAGATCTCGTCAGCCTGCTGCGCCCCCACCGGGTCGCACCACAGCGCCGCAGCACAGGCCAGGCACATCGTGATTCCGAATCTCATGGGCTCATTGTACCACAGAGTCCACGCGCTGTCCAAGCATTATTCCGCCGGATAGTACAGGCTGCCTCTCATTGGACTTGCAGGGGCTCCTTCCTGTGGTGTACACTGGCAGCCGATGCCACGGGATCGCTACATTGATCTTCTGCTCAGCCTGCTGCGGCTGGGGCTGGGGCTGTTTTTCCTCACCACGGCCGTGCTGAAGATTGACCAACTAGGCGACACCGCCGAGTTCCTGACGCGCAGCCGCCTGCTGCCTGCGTGCGTCTCCCTGCCGCTGGCCTGTATCGGGGTCGCCATGGAGCTGGTGGTGGCACTGTGTCTGCTGCTGCGGCGCAGCTACCGCGGCGCCTCGCTGTGGGCCGTCGTCATGTGCGCGGTTTACCTGCTGCTCTACGCGCAGGCTTGGGCGCGCGGGCTGGATCTGAGCTGCAACTGCCTAGGCTCGGCGCATGAGATTGTCAACTACCCGCTCGACACCGGCTTGCGCCTGCTGCTGTTGGCGGCGGTGACGCTGCTGCTGTGGGATGCGCGCCGCCCGCGCGCCGCCCGCCGGGGACAGCGCTTCGATTTTTCGCAGACGGACGAATAAACGCCGCCTCACCCCTCGAGCTCCAGCCAAGACTCCAAATCAGCCAGTCGCTCGCAACGGCGCAAGTGCCACTCCTGTTCTGCGCTCATCTCTGCGTAGCAAAAGGCCAGATATTTCTTCAGGCGATTGCAGTGCCCGCGCTCGCGGTAGGGCGGCTCCAGCGCCCGTCCCGTCTCCTCGATGAGGAGGCGGAAGTAGCGGCGCCTGTCCGCCGGGGTTGGGGCAGCCCCGCCGCGCAGCTGCCGGAAGAGGTAGGGATGGCGCACCGCACCTCGCCCGATCATCAGTCGCGCACAGCCGGAGTCCGCCGCCGCTTCGCGCGCCCGCTGCGGGCTGTCGATATCGCCATTGATCCACACGGGGCAGCTCAACGCCGCCGCCGCCGCGCGCACCGCCGACCAACGCGCCGCTCCGCCGTAGAGCTGCTGCCGCGTGCGGGCATGTACCATCACGGCATCAGGCGCCGCCTGCGCCAGCACCTCCAGCAAGCGCGGAAACTCCTCCGCCGATGCCCAGCCCAGCCGCAGCTTGACGCTGAAGGCTCCCGGCGGCAGCTCCGCACGCAGCGCCGCCAGCACCGCCGCCAAGCGTGCCGGCTCGCGGAGCAGCGCCGCCCCCGCCCCATGACGATTCACCAGCGGCGAAGGGCAACCGGCATTGAGGTTGATTCCCGCCACACCCCGCGCCATCAGGCGGCGTGCATCGCGCGTCAGGGCTGCGGGCTCACTACCCGCCAACTGCGCCACCAGCGGCAGGCCCGTCTCGTGCTCCTCCACCAAGCGCTCCAGAGCGGCCGAGCACACGCAGGTCGACCTCGTGCTGCGGAAATAGGGCGTCATCAGCACATCCGGCAGGGAGCCGATGCGCGCCAAGGTACGCACAAAGGCCAGGTCGGTCACATCCTGCATGGGAGCCAGCGCCAATTGCATGCCGCCCATGGTAACAAAGGCTTCTCCGCACGACAAGCCCGATTCTTGCTGAATTGCAAGACTAAATGCGACAAAGCGAAAACAACTTCATTTTAGGCACT
>CAMACY010000085.1 GCA_945831585.1 uncultured bacterium
TGCACGAACCAGTAGTCGTACAGGGCTTGAGCCATGGCCTCTAAATTATCGTTTATATCGCAAAGGAAAGCCCCCGCTGGCGGCATAGAATACCAACAGCGGGGGATAGTTGTGATGAGGTGTGGTGTTTATCAGTCCAAGGCAGAGAATGCGGAGAGCGGCGAGATGAGCAGCACATTATGGAAGAACCGTTAAAAACTTCACGATCGTTCAGGGCGAGTGGGTCATGGTCGCGCTTGAATACCGCCTCAGCGACTCGGCTGTCCGACTGCTGGCGACAACCACAGCCGGTCAGATGTACACAGTTACTAGCGGCCTCGGAACCATGAATGCAGTGACCGAGGAAAAATTCTCCATCGGCTCCGCAAACGGCAATGCAACTTCCGGCGGCGAAAACCTCAATGGTATGCTTTCCGGGTTTAAGGTATTTACCTCCGAAGGCTTCGAGACCAACGCCTCTGTCTACGCTGCGCTTGGTGATGCCCCGACCCTGCTCCCCACTGCGCCTGAACCGACAACGGCTACCCTGAGCCTCCTGGCACTGGCCGGTCTTGCAGCCCGCCGCCGCCGCAAGTAAGCCCACGCCTCATTGCCTCGGACGATTCGAACCGCTGCTCCCGCCGGAGCAGCGGTCTTTTTCTGAGGGAGAAAGCTCGGGAGACAGCATCGCGCGAGTTCCTTCCCGGGCACCCGACAAAATACCCACCCGTGTCCGATGCTCGGAGCACGGGTGGGTATCTGCGGAAACATGAGGGCGGGCTCAGGGGCAGTCCGTCTCGAAGACGAGCACTTCAAAGGGGGCGAGTTGCAGGCGGATTGTGCCCTTGGCGGGCAGCTCCAACTCGCGCACACGCTGGTCGGGGTAGGCAGCGCGCAGGCGGATGGCGCGCGCGTGGGTCGGCTCGAAGACGGCGGTGCTGAGTTCGATGCTCTGCTCGCGGCTCGTGGGGTTGCGCAGCGCCAGCGTGGCGCCGACATCGCCGCGCCAGGCGGCATAGCCGTAGATATCCCCCTTGCCGGGGTCACCGCCCACCCAGTGAGCATCGGCCAGCACGGGCGCCCAACGGTGGCTCCAGCGCAGGGCCTCGGCCACATCGTCCCAGGCGCGCTCATTCATCATGCCGGGGGTCAGGTAGAGCTCCTGCTGGTTGGCACCCGTGGCGAAGAGGAGTCGGGCATCGCTGCGCAGGTCGTTATTCACGGGGAAGCCCACGGCGAGTGTGGCGGAGGCGCCGCCCTCTTCCGCCGAGTTGATGCGGGGGTCCTTGCCGTCAATGCGCGCATCGCTGGTGTGCCCCGCCTGGAATTCCGTGCCCAGCACGATGCCGTGGTGCATGAGCGAGTTGAGGGGGTAGAGCGGCGCGCGCTGCACGATGAGGCGGTAGCAGCTTTGGTCGCGGTAGGTGATGTAGCGCTCACGGTTGTTTCCCTCGCCGCACCAGCTGACATCCGCCGAGCCCGTGCGCCAGGTGCAGTCGACAAAGCGCAGCCAGAAGGGGCTGGGCCAGGTGCCCACCGTGGTGCTCAGGAAGAGCTGCGGGTCGACCTTGCGCAGCTCGTCGGCAATGCGCAGGAGCGCCATAAAATGCGGCGACACACCGCTGCCGGCGCGATCCCACTTGAAGAAATTGACGCCGTCCTGCTGCATCAGCTCGCGGCAACGCCCGAGGAACCAGTTGTAGTAGCCGGGCTCGGCCAAATCCATGCCCCCCGCGCTCTCGGGCAGCAGCCCCAGGCGCTTGGCGTGCGCCACGCGCTCGGCTTGCCCGCTGTAGCCGCCCAGCGGCGAGATCCAGATGCCGAAGTGCGAACCGATGGCGCGCATCGCCTGCGTCATCTTGCCAAAACCCTCCGGGAATTTTTGGGGATTCGGCTGCCAGAGGTCGGCGCGGAAGTCATCCCAGCCGTCGTCCAGCACAAAGGAATCCGGCACGATGCCGCGCTTGCGCACGAGCTCCTCGGCGTAGGCTGCCACCGTCGCGAGCATTTTCTCCTCGGTGGGGTTCAGGCCATGGTCGTACCAGCAGTTGTACTGTACCACGTTGTGGTAGGGCACGGCGCGCTCGCGCTCCACATAGGCGAGGAAAGCGCGCCGCAGCTGCCCCTCGGGGTAATGACCGCTCACGGTGGTGAAGCTGACGCTCTCCCCTGCCTTGAGCGGCAGCTTGCAGTCGAGCCCCACGCGGGCGACGCCCTTGTCGATGACGGCCTGCGCCCCGGGCATTTCGATGCCGTAGAAGCGGCGCGCCCCCTGCTGCACCAGCGGGGTGCCCGGCACCGAGCCGGGAATCACGAAATCCTCCCCCTGCCGCACGATGGGCTCCAGGCGCAGCAGCTTGGTGTCGCTCAGGGCGGTGATGGTGTAGCGCTGCGTGATGTAGTGCGAGCCGTCGCGCAGCTCGGCGCGCCACTGCACGCGCACATCCGCCCCGGGCAGCTCCCAGGTGCCGCTCAGGCTCTGCCCGCCCAGCCGCTCGGCGGCGCGCGGGGCGCTCGGGTCGGCTTGCAGGGGGGCGGCGTGCACCCCCGTGATCTGTGTCGCCGTGAAGCTGCCCGAGCGGGTCGTCACGCTCAGCGGGCTTTCCGTCTGCCCCTGCGGCGACACGTCAAAGCGCAGCAGCGCGTTGCCCAGCGCGCGCTCGCCGAGCAGCTGCGCCGCCCCCGGAGCTTCGCCGGGGTAAGGGACGGCGAGCTCCGCCGCCGTGGCCGTCCAAGCCGCGGCCAGCGCGGCTCCCATCCATGCGATGTGATGGCGTTTCATGATTTTTTTCCGGAAAGTGCCTGCCAAGCCCAGGCAATGTAGGCGATCACCCCCGGCAAGAGGAGCGACACGAGCGACATGGTGCGCAGGGTAAAGGCACCCGAGGAGCTGTTCTGCAAGGTCAGCGAGCTCTGCAAATCGGCGGTGGAGGGATAGTAGGCCGTGTTGTTCAGCCCGGCGCAGAGCAGCAGCGCCATCACCACCGCCACCGTGCCGCCGCCCGCCCACCAGAAGCCGCCGTCCTTCGGGCGCAGCAGCGGCAGCGCAATGCCAGCGAGCACCGCCGCCACCCCGAGCAGCAGCAAACCCGCCACCCAAGGCAGCGACAGCAGGTTGTGCAGGTACTTGCCGGACTCAACAAAGACCTGCCCCGTCTGCGGGTCGACGGCAAAACCGTCCGTCAGCAACCAGTGGGCAACAAAGGGCAGGAAAAAGACCAAGAAAAGCGCGGCCTCCCACAGCAGACGGCGGCGGCAACGCCCGAGCAGCTCGGCGGGCAGCTCCGCGCCCGTCAGGTACAGGCAGCCCAGCGTGCGCGACAGGAAGAGCACCGCGAGCCCCAGGCAAACATTCCAGGGGTTCGCCACCGCCTCCAACCCGTGCCACGCGCTGCACCAGCGCGAAATCACGGGCGCCGCGGGGCTGAGAATCGCCGCGCGGTCGATGACAAAGGGCGCCCCGTGGAAGAAGGTCGCCACCGCCGTGCCCAGCAGCAGCGGCGCCAGCAGACCGTTGAGCACCAAGAAGGCGCCGAAGCTGCGCGCGCCGAGCAGATTGCCCGCTTTCAGGCGGAATTCATACGACACCGCCTGCAACACGAAGGTGAAGAGCAGCAGCATCCACACCCAGTACGCCCCGCCGAAACTCGTGGAGTAAAACAGCGGGAAGGAGGCGAAAAAGGCACCGCCGAACACCACCAGCGTGGTGAAAGTCAGCTCCCAGCGCCGCCCCGTTGCCGCCAGCAGCGCATCGACATCCGCGCGCGTGCGCCCCAGCGGCCACAGCAGCGACTGCCCGCCCTGCACAAACATCAGAAACACCAGCACCCCGCCCAGCAGCGACACGATGCACCACCAATACACTTGCAAGAAAGAATCCATAGTCTCAAAAAGGTTCCATGTTCAACATGATCAGGCCTCGGGTCCCTGCGCAATCGCGCGCAGCATGATGCCGATTTCCGCAACCAGCAACAGGGTGAATAAGGCCAGGAAGAGGAAGAAGGTCAACTGCACAGAGGCCGGCGAAAGTGCGGAAATCGCTGCCGAATTCGGCAGCAAATCCTGCACCGTCCAGGGCTGGCGCCCGACCTCGGCCACCACCCAGCCCGCCTCGCTCGCCAACCAAGCCAGCGGAATCGTCAGCACCGCCGCCAGCAGCACGGGCTTGCAGCGCGGCAGCCAGCGGTCGAGCAGCAGCACCCCCGCAAAGAGCGCGATGAAGTAGCCACCCAGCGTCACCATCAGGTGAAAGGCGTAGAAAGTCACCGGCACCGGGGGCACCACATCCGCAGGCTTGTTCAAGTAGCCATAGCCGAAGTAGCGGAAATCGCGCTGCAGCACCTCGCGGGCGGCAGCCATCGCCGGCTCGTCGCCGGCAGCGCGCGCGCGCCGATAATCCGCCAACGCCGCCACCGCCGCACGCCCGCGGCGCATCATCTCCTCCACCGAGAGCGCCGTCTCGCCCGACGGCAGGGTGTAGCCCCCCGCCAGCAGCTCGCGGATGCCGGGCACAAAGCCCTCGCGGTCGTTGGTCGCCAGCAGCGACAGCCCCTTGGGAATACTCAGTTTGAAGAGGAAGGGCTCCTGCCCGTCTGCCGGCGCTTGCGACCAGTCGTGCCCCGGCTTGAGCAGCCCCACAGCCACCAAATCCGCACCGTTCCCCCCTGCGTAGAGTCCCTCGGCGGCGGCGAGCTTCATGGGCTGGTGCTCGGCGGCAATCATCCCGCTGCGGTGCCCCGTCATGGCGCAGAGCCCCGCCGCCAGCAGGCCGAACCAGGCCGCCACGCGCAGGCTGTGCATCGCCACATCGCGATGCCGCTCCCGCAGCAGGTACCAGCAGCTCACGCCCACCACGAAGAGCGACCCCAGCACCCAGGCCGAGCTGACCACATGCATGAACTTGTTGACCGCCATGGGTTGGAAGGCCACTGCGGCAAAACTGCACATCTCGTTGCGCACCGTATCGGGGTTGAACTCCATGCCCACGGGGTGCTGCATCCACGCGTTGGCCACGAGAATCCACCAGGCCGAAATCGTGGCACCGATGACCGTGAGCCAAGTGGCTATCAGGTGCGTGCGGCGGCTGAGCTTGTCCCAACCGAAGCACATGAGCGCCAGGAAGGTGGACTCCATGAAGAAGGCCACGATGCCC
>CAMACY010000086.1 GCA_945831585.1 uncultured bacterium
CAAGCCGGCCATCATCCGCGACACGGCCCACAGCCCCGGCTTCCTGAACCGCACGGGAGCTCTGCACGGCGACATGAGCGAGTCCTTCCTCTGTGTTCCCGTTCTGCACTCCGGCGAAATTATCGGCACCCTCTCCCTGTCCTTCCCCGTGCTGCGCGAAGCGGTGCTGGAAAAACTCCTGCGCCTGCTGGAAGTCGTCGCCAACATTCTGGCCGATGCCGTGGCCTCCGTCCGCGCGCAGGTCAACGAGCGGCAACAACTCGAGCGCGAAAACGACCGCATGCGCTACGAGCTTGGCGAAAACCAAGGCTTTGAAAACATCATCGGTCACTCCTCTGCCATGCGCTCCGTCTACCTCGAAATGGCCAAGGTGGCGCGATCAACAGCCAACGTGCTGCTGCTGGGCGAATCCGGCACAGGCAAGGAACTGCTGGCGCAGGCCATTCACTACGCCTCGGATCGCCGCAGCGGCCCCTTTGTCGCCGTCAACTGCGCCGCCCTGCCGGAAGGGCTCATCGAATCCGAACTCTTCGGCCACGAAAAAGGAGCCTTTACCGGAGCCATCAAGCAACGCATCGGCCGCTTCGAGGAAGCCAGCGAGGGCACCCTCTTCCTCGATGAAATCGGCGACATTCCCGTCCAAACACAGGTCAAACTCCTGCGCGTGCTCCAGGAAAAAATCTTCGAACGCGTCGGCTCCCAGCAACCGCTGCGCACCAACGCCCGCATCATCGCCGCGACCTCGCGCAACCTGGAAAAAATGAAAGACGAGGGCAGCTTCCGCGAAGATTTGTACTACAGACTCGCCGTGCTCCCCATTGCCGTGCCTCCCCTGCGCAGCCGCAAAGTCGACATTATCTCCCTGGCCGATTTTTTCCTCACCAAGTACAACAAGCGCTACAACAAGCATGTGCTGCGCCTCTCCACCCCGGCCATCGACATGCTCATGAGCTACCACTGGCCGGGCAATGTGCGCGAGCTTGAGAACATGATCGAACGCGCCGTCATCATGTCCAACAGCAGCGTTATCAACGCCGTGGATCTTCCCCCCTCGCTGCAAACCGCCCAAGCCACAGGAACCGAAAACATCCTGCCCGACCACCGCGATGCCCAGCCGGGTGCCGCGCTGGAACTACTCACGGCCGCCTTTGAGACCGAGCTCATCACCGCTGCGCTCAAACGCACCAGGGGCAATGTCTCCGCCGCCGCGCGCGAGCTTTCCACCACCATCCGCAAGCTCAACTACCGCATTCGGCAGCTACACATCAGCCCCGCGCAGTACCGCTGAGCGCTTTTCTCGTCTGCATACAGTATTTATTCTTGCTATTCAGAGGAGAAAAAGGCAGTATGGGGAAAGCGCCACTGCCTTTTTCTTTCCCCCCCCTTCACCACCATGCCAACTCCGTACACGAAAATCGGCTTCATCCAAAACGCCCCCATGCCGGGTGATTTCTCCGTCAACCTGCGCACGATTGTTCAGGGCTACCGCGAATGCCTCGATCACGGCGCGGAGCTGGTCATCGCCCCCGCAGAAGCCCTCTGCGGACCGGACCCCGGTGATCTCACCCATCGGCGCTCCTACATTCGCCAAATGCGCCAGGCATTCGATGCCCTCTCGCGCGAACTGGGCAGCGCCCCGCTGCTCACCTGCCTCTACTCCACCATCATCACCGAAGAAGAACTCTGGGACGGCATGCTGGGCGAAGAAGATGTCGACCCCGAAATACCCGCTGAGAACCTCACCCTCGTCCCCGTACTGCTGGAGCGCGACAGCGTCACCGAACTGGACGACGGCGAGCAGAATTTCATCGACGACCACTGCATCTACATCTCCATCAGTCCGGAAGGCATGTTACCCGATTTGGGCGGTCTCGAGCTCATGGTGCACTTCGATACCAGCCCCTGGCACATGCAAGCCCCCGAGAAAGATGCCGAGGAGCGCTCTTGGGAAGCCCGCTCCAACGGAACCCCGGTTGCCTGCGTCCGCGCCGTAGGGGTGGCGGGCTCCTCGCTCTACGGCGGAGGCTCCGTCCTCTACAATGCTGACGGAAAGTGTATGCTGCGCATGCCGCTTTTCCGCACGGCGGCTACCGTCGGCGACCTGCGTCGTGCCAAGCCCCTGCGCGCCTTTCCCGAGCCGGAGGAGCGGCTGCGGCAAGCACTGGTCATGGGCATTCGCGATACCGTGCGCCGCAACGGCTACAGCGGGGTCTGCCTCCCTCTGGATCACCCAAGCTCGGCACTGCTGGCGGCACTGTCCTGCGAAGCCCTCGGAGCCGGCAATGTCTGCGGCATCAGCTTCAGCGATCACTGCACAATAGCCCGTGCCCTGGGCTGCGACAGCCGCGACCTGAGCCCGGCTCTCCCGGAGCCAAGTATCCTCTCCCGGGCAGGTCTCGAACATCCCGAGCCCCTCACGGCGCGTCTGCAAGCGGCGCTCATGCAAAGTTTTGCCGAAGAGCGCGGCCTCATGCTCCTCTCCCCCCTCAACCGCCGTGACATCATGCTGGGCAACTTCACCCTCTACGGCGACAGCTGCGGTCTGCTCGCCCCGCTGGGCAAGCTCTACCCCATGGATGTCTACCTGCTGAGCCGCAGCTACAGCGAGGAGCACAGCGGGCTCTTCGGCGCGCTGACCCCGCCGCCCCACGCCGCACAAAACCGCATCCTGCACGAATTGGCCGATCTGAATGTCAGCGCGGGCGAACTGATTGCGCGCGAGGACAAGCTCTTCAACGAAAACGATGTGCGCTACATCCAGCGCCGCATCATCGCCTCCGCCTTCAAACGCAGCCAGCTCCCCCTCATGCTGAGCATCGAGCCCCCGGTCGAGCGGCTCAACATCCCCATCTGCCACCGACTCAACGACTGAGAGCCCGCGCTCAGCGCGAGAAGGAGCATCAGGGCTCCGGCAGCGTGCGCTCCTCCGAGCCCACGCTCAGGAACAACAGCGTCCAGCCCGAGAAAATCATCTCAATAGCGATGATCGTACCCAACAGCCACATCGATGAGCCCGGCCAGCCCCAAAGCACCAGCCCGCCCAACACAGCGGATATCAGACCGTTGAACACCCTCCAGGCCATCCCCGCGTGCGAACGCAAAGCCAGAGCGAGAACCAACCGCAGAGCACCCTCGCCCAGTAACACGGCACCGATGGTGAGGGTCAGCAGCTCCAGTGAAAACACCGGCTGGAGCACCATCAGCACCCCCAAGGCGCCGTACACCAGAGCCGTCAGCAGGTTCCACCAGCGGTTCGGTGCCTGAACCACCCCCTGCACCAGGCGCACCAAAGCCGCTGCACCCAGCACAAAGCCCGCCACCCATACCGCCGACGCTCCCAACAAAAACGGAAAGCCCAGCAGCACGAAGCCCAAAATGAGCTCCGCAATCGCCAGCAACCCGCTCAGCCAGGGGCTGCTCATCAGGCGACACGACGCTGCACCGCAGGATTTTTTATCGACAGACATGGTCGTGCTGACGGTTGAAATTCTCCCAACGCTCCTCTGCCATCCGCCAATTCAGGCGGTCAACGATACCCTCGACATAGCTCGCGCGGTTGTTGTGATAGCGCAGGTAGTAGGCGTGCTCCCACACATCGCACACCAGCAGCGGGCACAGCCCCGGCACCAGCCCCTCCTCGTGGCGCTGCAAACCCAGCACCACCGGACGCCCCGAGGCGCGCTCTGCCGCCAGCATCGCCCAGCCGCTGCCCTGCACCCCCAAAGCCACCCCACGGAACACCCGCAGAAAACCCTGGTAGGAGCCGAACTCCCCGCACAAAGCCTCCGCCAGCGCACCCTGCGGCACCTGCAAGGGCTCCGGGCTCAAACTCTTCCAATACAGCGTGTGCAAAAAATGCCCCGCCAAATGGAAGGACAAATCATGCGCCGCCTCGCGCGCTGCCGACTCGGGCAACTCACCCTCGGCCACCGCATGCAGACGCTCGAGCGCCGCGTTCGCCCCCGCCACATAGGCCGCGTGGTGCCGGTCGTGGTGTAGGCACAGCGTCTCGGCATCCAGCACGGGCTCCAACGCCGATTCCGCGTAAGGCAACGGGGGCAACACATAGCGCCCCCCCGCATAGAGTAGGGAACATTCTTTCATACAGAGTCTGAGATGCCCCCCGCCGCACAGCGCTTCACTGTACGGTAGAAAAAGCGACATCCAGCGTGATCACCGTCACATTGTCCGCATGTTCCTCGTTGAGCTCTCGGCAGGCCTCGACCAAATGCGCCGCCAAACTTCCCCCGCGTTCGTTGAGCAGGTCGCGCAGCTCAGGCAACAGCACCCCCTGAGCCAACAACGAATCCGTTCCATCCGTGCACAAAATCAGCCTATCCCCCGGCAAGAGCGGGTAGCCCACGCTCGGAGCATCCACCAGCGGGATGCGCGAGCCCGTCAGCGCGCTGCGCAACATGTGCCCGTTGCGCTGCGCCTCGCGCAGCGTCATCCCCCCCGCGCATACATAGCGCTCAAACACCGCCCGCATCGAATGATCCGCATTCAGCCGGAGCAAGCGCCCCATGCGCCACAAGTACAAAGGAGAATCCCCCACGCTGATCCAATGCAGCAATCCCCTCCGGGTAAACACAGCCAACAGCGTCGTCCCCCCGAAAGCACCCTGAGATTCATACACCGAGCGCACCGCCGCATTCGCCGCCTCCAGCGCCGTCTGCAAACGCCCCGTCAAGTCAGCAGACTCCTGCGCCGCAAAGGCATCGGCAAAAGCCGTTGCCGCCGCACGGGACGCACAATCCCCAAAACAATGCCCGCCCATCCCGTCGCAAACAACCGCCAACATCCCCCCCGCAACAGGACGCGCCGCATACGCATCCTCCTGCTTCTCGCGACGACCGAGCCACTGAGCCACATGAGCCTCCATGCAAGGCTACTCCATAACACATCCGCCGCCACCATTCAAGAAAAAAGGGCACTGCGTCAGAAAAGTGGGGGCTGTTTCAAATCCGCTGGTGTGGGGATAGGAGGTCAGGAGAGATAAATGGGGTCTTTTTGTGCAATGCGATTCAGCCAATACAATCTAACAAGAAATGCCGTCGTGAAA
>CAMACY010000087.1 GCA_945831585.1 uncultured bacterium
CGGGGATCCTGCGCCAGCGTCTCGCGCAACGCGCTGAGCCAAGGCTCTGCCACCCCCGGCGGCAACACGGCGGGCAGCTGCACCCCCAATGTCGCGCGCGGCGCGGCGCTGAACCCCGGCGCGGCATCAGGAATCGCATCGCAGTAGGGCACATAGGGCTTGATGTCGTAGATGGGCGTTCCATCCACCATGTCGGCACCGGACACGCGAATGAGCGGCCCCGCCACCAGCTCCTCGATACGGACGACCGAGAGACCCAACCCATTGGGGCGAAACGGCGAGCGACTGGCAAACACCCCCACGCGCCGATTGCCCCCCAAGCGCGGCGGGCGCACCGTGGGGTGCCAGATTCCCCCGTTGCGGTGGAAGCCCCAGATGAGCCACAGGTGCGAGAACGACTCCAACCCGCGCACCGCCTCCTCGCTGCGATAAGCGGGGGCAAAAACAATCTCACTGAGGACATGCGGCGCCAGATTCCCCTGGCGCGGCACGCCGAACTTGTCCGCAAAGGGACTGCGCAGGGTAGCAATCGGCTCCATCACAAACCGAAGAAGTCGCGGAACACCCGGTCGTACACCTCGCGCTTGAATGTCGGCAAGCAGCTGCGATCAAAATCGCGGGGCTGCATCCAGCGGTAGCCGTTGAACTCCTTGTGATCCAGCCAAGGCTCGGCGTGGTCATCGTGCATGCGGCAGAGGAAATAGTGCTGCTCCTGCCCGGCGTAGGGGATACCACGCTTGCGCAGCACGCGTTCGCGCTCCTTGGGCGGGTAGTCATAGCGGTAGGGGCCGTGCTCCGCCACCACCTCGTACTCATTGGGGCGAAAGCCCGTCTCCTCCATCCCCTCGCGGCAGGCGGCATTCAGCGGGCTCTCGCCCTTCTTGATACCACCCTGCGGGAACTGCCACGCCCCCTTGGGATTCACACGCTCGCAAAACAAGACACTGCCATCGGAGCGTTGGTAGATAATGGCAGCATTCGGTCGGTAGAGTTCCTGAGTCTTCCCTATCATCGGTGTCGATGGCACCACTGTAGCACGAAGCAGAGTGCTTGGCAAGGATTAGGTGAAAAGCCCTGCCGGCCTGAGCAAAAACACTTGGCAGATCCCGGCGCATACGCTACGATACAAGGGCGAACCGCCATGCCTGTCCTGCAAACCACCATTGCCCTCATCTTCGACTTCGACCAAACCCTCTCCCCGCACAACATGCAGGAAGACACCATCTTCCCCGAGTTCGGCATCAACGCCGAGCTCTTTTGGCAGCGCTGCAACGAGCGCTGCCGCAGCGAAGGCTGGGATGGCGAGCTGAGCTACCTCAAGCAACTGCTCGAAGAGCTGAGTCTGGACGGCGTGAGCAACGAGCGCCTGCGCGAGCTGGGGGGCAAGCTCACCTTCTACAAAGGTATTCCGGACTTTTTCCGCGAGTTTGAGCAGCGCGCCCTCACACCTGAGCAGCGCTTTACCGGCATACGTGTTGAATATTACATTATCTCCAGCGGCATCAAAAGCATCATCGACGGGGCTTCCATCCGCCCCTACCTGCGCGAAGTATTTGCCTGCGAATTTGCCGAGCGCGACGGGCGCATCGACTTCCCCAAGCGCGTCATCTCCCACACCACCAAGACGCAGTATCTTTTCCGCATCAACAAGGGGATGCTGGACTATACCGAGGATGTCAACGAGCACATGGATCACGACCTGCGCCCCATCCCCTTTGAGCACATGATTTACATCGGCGACGGCCCCACCGATGTACCCTGCTTCACCGTCATGCGCCAGCAAGGCGGCACCAGCATCGCCGTCTACAACCCGGACGACGAAAGCCGCCGTAGCTTCCGCAAGTGCTACAACCTTAAGGCCGACCAGCACCGCGTGGACTTCTTCGCCCCTGCCGACTTCCGCAGCGGCAGCCACCTCTCCAACATTTTGGAGGAAACCGTTCGCGGCATGGCCGACAGCATCCTCCACACCCAGCGCAGTGTGCGGTAAATCAAGCCATGCCAAATCAGCGAGCCGAAAAACGACTTCGCCGATGCATTTCAGGGCAAAAAAAGCACAAAAAGGGGCTTGAAAAAGGCATTTTCAAACCCTATTGGGATAGGTTTCGGTGTAACTTGGTGTAACCTTTGCCGACAAAATAGGAACATTTTTCGCCATTTTCGGGTGAAAAACGAGGGCACTAAAAATGCCTTCAATCGCCTGAAAATCAAAGCCTAGCGCCCCTTTCGGAGCGCTAGGCCTCAACTTACTACCTATGAAACTCAGGCTCCCCTTGCGTGGTCCCGGCGCTCTCTCCCTCACCGGGAACCAAGGAGCCTGATGTAGTGTAGACACCGCGCAGGGGGCAGCGTTCAAATGTTGACCGAAGGGGGGATAAACAGGTGGAGGACTCAGGAGGGTTCATCCTCGGCTGAGCGGATGGTGGGGTCAATCTCGTCCAAACGGTTTCCTTGGAGATAGTAGCGCGTTTCTCGCAGCAGCACCGGGGTGAGCCCGATCATGCAGATGAGGTTCGGCAGCGCCATGAGCGCGTTGGCGCAGTCCGCAAAGTTCCAGGCGATGCTGCTCTTGGGGATGATGCAGCCGACAAAGACCGCTACCACCCACAACACGCGGTAGGGGGTGATGAGCCGCACGCCGCCCAGATATTCCAGCGCGCGTTCGCCGAAGTAGGACCAGCCCAGCACGGTGGAGACAACAAAGGTGGTCAAGCTGATGGTCAGCAGTGCCGACCCCAGGCTCCCCACGGTGCCGAAGGCTCGGTAGCTGAGCTGGTTGCCGTCGCCCGTGGCGATGTCGGGGTGCGCCAGCAGTGCTGTGGTGAGAACCAGCCCTGTGAGGGTGCAGATGACGACGGTGTCCCAGAAGGGACCGGTGGAGGCCACCAGCGCTTGCTGGACGCAGTTGGGGGTGCGCACGGGGGCGGAGATGATGGGCGAGGAGCCCATGCCTGCTTCGTTGGAGAAGAGTCCGCGCTTGACGCCCACCTGCATGGCGAGCATGATGCTGCTGCCGATGAATCCGCCGCCGGCGGCTTGTGGGGTGAAGGCGCTGCGGATGATGAGCTCGATGGCGGGGAGAACGCAGGAGGCGTTGCTGATGAGTACGAGCGCGCAGCCGATGATGTAGATGAGCGCCATGGCGGGCACGCAGGCGGTGCAGACGCGCGAGATGCTGTCCAGCCCGCCCAGCAACACGGCGCTGACCAGAACGGCCAGGAAGAGACCCGTGCCCCAGGTCGGGATGCCGAGAGCGGAGCCCGCCAGCATCTGCGAGACGGCGTTCGCTTGGGTGATGTTACCGATGCCGAAGGCGGCGATGGCGGTGAAGATGGCGAAGAGGACGGCTAGCGTTTTGCAGTGCAGCCCGTGTTCAAGGGCATACATAGGGCCGCCGACCAGGTGCCCGCGGGCGTCGCGGGTGCGGTAGCGGATGGCCAGTAGGCTTTCGGCATAGCGCGAGGACATGCCCAGCAGTCCCGTCAGCGTGCACCACAGGACGGCACCCGGCCCGCCCGAGGCTACGGCGACGGCTACGCCGATGATGTTGCCCGTGCCGACATTGGCCGCCAGCGAGACCATGAGGGAGGAGAAGTGGGAGATGTGCCCTTCCTGCCCCTTGCCGCGGGCAACGTAGTAGCTGAGGGCTTTGAAGAGGTGGCGCTGCGGCACCCGCAGGATGAGGGTGAGGTAGAGGTGCGTGCCCAGCAGGGCAACGAGCAGGACGTAGCCCCAGAGGAAGTTGCAGGCGCTGTCTAGGAGGTGGTCGAGGGCATCCAACATGCTCAGCAGCATACAGGAGAGCTGCGGTGGCGTCAAGTGCCGATGTGCGGGCAAATGCGGCGGGGGGCTTGCATCGGGTGGGTTTTGGTGTTAGCATAGGGCTGCTATGGCTCGGATTTTGGTTGCGCTCAGCGGGGGGGTGGATAGTGCGGCGGCAGCGGCTTTGCTCACGGAGCAGGGGCATGAGGTGGTGGCGGCTTACATGAAGAATTGGGTGAATGAGGAGGGGATTCCCGGGGAGTGCCCCTGGGAGCGGGATATTGAGGATGCGCTTGGGGTGTGCCGCTGCTTGGGGATTGAGTTTCGTGTGGTGGATTTGATTGAGCAGTATCGCGAGCGTGTGGTGCGTTATTTGTTGGAGGGCTATCGCGATGGGGCAACGCCGAATCCCGATGTGTTGTGCAATCGCGAGATGAAGTTCGGGGTGTTGCTGGATTATGCGCTTGAGCAGGGTTTTGAGGGGGTGGCGACGGGGCATTACGCGCAGCGTGAGGATGCGCCGGAGGGTAGCTATGTGTTGCGCGGGGCAGATGTCAACAAGGATCAGAGTTATTTTCTGGCGCTGATGCGTCCCGAGCAGGTGGCGCGCGCGGTGTTTCCCGTGGGGGCGCTCACGAAGCCGCAGGTGCGGGAAATTGCGCGCCGCTTTGCGCTGCCGAATGCTGAGAAGAAGGATTCGCAGGGTATTTGTTTTATCGGGCGCGTGAAGATGAGTGATTTCCTGCGCCATTATCTGCCGGATAATCCCGGGGATATTGTGGATGTCAACGGCCGTGTGCTGGGGCGCCATGCGGGGCTGCATCTGTTTACGATGGGGCAGCGCCATGGCCACCGCGTGGCTTCGCCGCGCGAGGGGGTGGCTTATGTGGTGGTGGGTAAGGATTTGGCGCGGAATCGCCTGATTCTCGGCTACGAGGGGGAGGAGACGCCCGGTTTGTATGCGCGCCGGGCGGTGGTGGGGTCGGTGAGCAACACGCTGCGTCCCCTGCCGGGGCGGGTGATGGCGCAGCCGCGCTACCGTGCGGCGGCGGTGCCGGCGAGCTGTTCTCCACTGGGCGATGGTCGCTTTGCGTTGGAGTTTGACCGCCCCGTGCGCGCGCTGGCTCCGGGGCAGGTGTGCGCCCTTTACGAGCCGGATGCACGGCGCGGCGAGCGCCT
>CAMACY010000088.1 GCA_945831585.1 uncultured bacterium
CGCTCCTCACCTACATGAATATCTACAACCAGCACAAGGGCAGCATCCTCTACTCTGCTCCGGCCTGCAAGGCCATCATGGAGATTCTGTGGAAGCGCAACAATCCCGAGACGGGCGACCGCCTCAAGGGTACCTACAAACATTCCGACCATTGGACGGCATGGGACACGGGGCAGAAATATGTGGATCTCATCATCCGCAGCGGCATCGACAAAAAGATGCAGCCGGAGGAGCGCGATGAGTACAACAAGGTCTTCAGCGCCGTGTCGACCTATGCCGCCGATGCCGGTGTGCAGCGCGAGGACAAGGCGAGCAAGGACTTCCAGCGCAAACTTCAAAAAAAATAACCTCACCTTTCATCTCAGCCTATGAACAAACTTCATCTTATCGGGATGTCTGCGGCGCTGGTCACTTCACTGGCGGCGGCATCGGGGCAGGAAGCTGCGGCGGATGCCGCCAAGCTGCGCGCCTATGTGCAGTTGCCCTCGCAAAAACCGCAGGAGCTGCTTCTGGATTCCTCGAATGGTGCTGACAAGTTCTACTACATCCAAAAAGGGACGGACCAGCAGATGGAAATGAATGTGGCTTCCTGCCGCCTCTTCTACATCCAGACTCCGGCGGATTTGGCGCAGGCGCTCAGCACCTTCCGCGAGGGAAATCTGCCCGCTGCGCGCAAGCAGCTGGCCGCCGTCAAGACCAAGTACGCCAGATACGCCGGCCTGCCCGGAAGCCCGGTGACCATCGCCGCCATCAACGAAATCACGGCTGCCGTTCGCATGCAGGATTGGGCGGAGGTCACCAAGCTGATTGCCGCATTCCCCTCGTCGGAGGGGCTGACCGCAGCGGATCAGGCGCGCCTCAAGGCTGCGGAAATCATCGCTGCCACGGACGATACACCCGACTCGCTGGATAAGCAGAAACAGGCCATCGCCGCCCTGCTGAAGGATAAGAAACTGGGGCGCCACATCAGCTCCGAGCTCTACGCCTGGCTGCGCTATGCCTTGGCGCGCGCCTACGCCGCTCAAATTCCCGCAACGGAGCAAAACGCCATCCCCGCCGAGAAGCTCAAGGCGGCGAGTGATGCCGTGGACAACTACGCCCAGTGCGCCATTGGCACGCACGGCATTGCTCCCGAGCTTCCAGCAGATGCGATGGGGCGCGCCGTTGCCCTGCTGGCTGCCATGCCGGGCGTTGCGGACTACATGAAGAAGGCGGACGCCGGCAACATGACCAAGGCGGTCTGGAGCGCGGCTCCCCCGGCGTTCCGCGACGCTGCGGCCATGGCCTCGCTCCTCAAGAACGTCTACGCCGTGGAGGGAACAGCTCTGCCGCCCATTGTGGAGACGATGGCGGGCTACTACTTCAACAGTGCTGCCGGCACGGCTACCGATAAATAAGCCGAGCCGCAGGAGAGGGCAGGGTGGTCGGTTGCCGATCACCCTGTTCCTGTTTTCCTCCCGTTCCACACTCTTACCATGACAGACATGCTTGTTCGCCTGTATGCGCTGCCGGAGGGCGCGCCTCTGCGGGCACGGCTGGCGGAGCAGGGCATCCTCATCCGCCCCTGCCGCCCCTTTGAACGCCACATCGTTGCGGCGTGGATTCGCCGTTGTTTCAGCGAGCGCTGGGTCGACGAATTCAAGGTGGCGATGGGGCATCAGCCTGCGGGCTGCCTCGTGGCCACTTGCGGGCAGCGCCCCATCGGCTTTGTGTGCTGTGATGCCACCGCGCGCGGCTTCATCGGGCCGATGGGTATCGCCCCGGAGTACCGGGGCGGCGGCATCGGCCGCGCCCTGCTCATCAGCGCGGCGGAGCAGATGCGCGCGCTGGGCTATGCCTACGCCGTCATCGGTGGCGTCGGACCCGCCGACTTTTACGCCAAGTGCCTCGGCGCGACGGTCATTGAGGGTTCATCCCCGGGCATTTATGCGGATATTCTCCCCACCCCGGACCGCCCGAGCGAGGCAAAATGATTTTTTTGAAAATCCCATTCACTTAACCTTGACAGGCATTCAAAATCTTGCTAGTTTACACAACGTAGTTTTCCATCCTATTTCCTCATGAAACATTTTCTCTTCATCCCCTCTTGCGCCTTGTTGGCACTTGGCATTCTCACTTCCTGCCAAAAGGAAGACAAGACCGCTCAGCAACTCGCGGACGAGTTGACGGCCGAGCTGCAGAAGGTGACGGATTACAAATCTGCAGAGGCGGCGGCTCCTCGTGTGGAGGCTCTCAACAAGCGCTTCCAGAACGCCAGTGTGCGCGTCTTCAGCGCCGGAAGCAACGCCTTGGCCGACAGCTCCCCCACCGGCTATGCGGAATCGGTCGGGCAGCTGGCCAAGCAGATTGGTCGCGTGCGCGCCAGCAAGCCCGTGGTCGAGGCTGAGGGCGATGTTGATGAAGCGCGTCTGATTGCCGCCGTGGGGGTGGCTGCGGGTGCGGCGCCCGATGCTGCCGCCAAGGAGCGCAATGCCAAAGGCACCGCCTACCTGCACAACGCCAATTCCAAGGAGAACAACACGCCCCCCGCGCCGGCAGAGTGCTACGGCTCGGCTAAGCTGAAAGCGGCGTTGGAGTACACTGCTGATGTTGCTGATTTCCCCGCTACGCGCTTTGACAGCGATGCCGATGTGCCGGAAATCCCCGCCCCTGTCGATGTGGCCGATGAGGAGGAAGCCGCTCCCGAAGCAGAGGCCGGCAGCGCCGCAGAGCCGGAGGAGACTCCCGCTGCTACGGAGGAGGCAAGCGAGGAGCCGACGGCTACGGCTGATGAGGAAGAAGCTCCCGCTGCCGATGCAGGCGATGCTGCCGACGAGGGCAGCACCCCGAGCGACGATGAGGAGGCCGCCTCGGACGACAGCGATGATGACGATGCCGGCATCGACATCGAACTCTGAGCCCGGCGATTACATTCACCATGGCCGCTCCTCTGCCGTGCGGGGGGGCGGCGCTTTTATTGCTCGACATGCCTCGCTATTTCTTCACCTGCGCCTATGACGGCGCTGCCTACCTCGGCTGGCAGAGCCAGCGCGGGGGTGGGACGCTGCAAGATTGCATCGAGGAGGCCTGCGCCGCTGTCTTGCACACCCCGCTGCGCATTCACGCCGCCGGACGTACCGATGCCGGGGTGCATGCGCGTGCGCAGTGTTTCCACGCCGATGTGCCGGAAAGCTGCCGCATGAGCGCCGATAACTGGCTCGCTGCGCTCAATGCCCACCTGCCGGGAGATATCCGCATTGTGCGGGCGGAGGCAGTGCCGAACGATTGGCACGCGCGCTTCAGCGCCTGCGGGAAAATCTACGACTACCTCATCTGCTGCGAGCCTGTCCTATCCCCCTTTCTGCGCGCGCGTGCGTGGCATTGTCCCCGCGGCATTGGAGACCGGGAGCTCCTGCGCGCCGCCCTGCACGAATACATCGGCACGCATGATTTTCGTCGATTTGCGGCGCGCCGGGGGAATGAACCCGCCGTGCCGCCGCCCGACTTCTACCGGCGCACTCTGCGCCGCGCCGAGCTGAGTGAGGAGACGGGGATGCTGCGTTTGCGCTTCTGCGGCGATGGCTTCATGTACCGCATGGTGCGCATGCTGGTCGGAAGTGCCGTGCAAGTCTCCCTAGGCAAAATGCGCGTTGAAACCCTACGGGAGATGCTGCAACAGCCCGAGGGACCCAAAACCCGCTTTTGTGCTCCCGCCGCAGGACTCTACCTGCATGCCGTCCTCTACCCCGAGTTGCCCCACCCCGCGCAGGGCGGGGCAGGGCGCTGAGCCGCGAGCGGTCAGGGGTCACATGGCCGTTGCCGGGGCGGGGGCATCGCCCGCAGGCTTCGCGCAATCCTTCTTGGGCTTGTCGCAGCCATGCTTGTGCTTGCGGGGACAGTCCTTGCGGCACTTCTCCGCGTGGGCGCGGAATTCCGCAGCTTTTGCTGCATCCTTGACAACACCCTTGCCCTCATCATACATGCGCGCGAGTGCACGAGCAGCGTGCTCACAGCCCTCCTTAGCCGCCTTCTCCAGCCCGGGAGCAGCCTTGGCGTAGTACGACTCGGCCTTGGCTGCATCCTTCGGCGTGCCTGCCTGGCCGGTATCGCTCAGCCAGGCGATGGTGTACTGCGCCAGCGGATCGCCGTTCTCGGCGGCGAGCGTCACCGTCTCGATATTCAGCCACTCGCAGCCGCAGTCCGGTTTGATGCAGCAGGAGGGCTGAGCCGCAGCTGCGGGCGCCGCCGCATCGGCAGAGCTCGCCGACGGAGCAGGAGCGGTGAGGGCGGGTTGAGCGGCGGGAAGCTCCGCCGGGGTCGGGGCACTGCTTGTCATCGTTGCAGTATCCTCGGCGGCGAGTGCGTGAAGAGCCGCCAGGGACACTGTCATCAGCGTTATGGTCTTCATAGAGCCCCAGTGTGGCATGCCAACGGCGCTGTTGCAACCCAACTTTCCCCCTGTTTGGGCCGCCGTCGACAGATGCTGCGAAAAAAAAAGACAAAAAAATGAAATTGTGGTTGACGCTCATGGGAAAATTGTGTATATTCACCCCGCTTTTACGTCCCTTGCGGCGTTACAAGAGTCGAACGCTTCTGTAGCTCAGTGGTAGAGCGCATCCTTGGTAAGGATGAGGTCGCGGGTTCAAATCCCGCCAGAAGCTCTTTTTGACTCATGCAAGAATAAGCAGCCTCAACAACATCATCATTATGGCCAAAGAAGCATTCCAGCGCACCAAGCCCCATGTGAACGTGGGCACGATCGGTCACGTTGACCATGGCAAGAC
>CAMACY010000089.1 GCA_945831585.1 uncultured bacterium
GCTTGTCATGGAGCATAGCGGGCTCGAACCGCTGACCTCCTCAATGCCATTGAGGCGCTCTACCAACTGAGCTAATACCCCGTTCTGTAGGTGTTCATCCGTTCGGCTCAGCTCTTCTTGCGGAAGAGCCCCGCCTGCAGGGGACGGGCAGATTATAGCGGGAGAATGAGCGCTTGGCAAGTAAAAAAAGAAGAAATTTTAGTTTTCGTAGATGGTGGGGGCGTTTTGTTTGTGGGGAAATAGCTACAAAAGATTCATAATAAGGTAGTTAGAAAGTTTAATCCAGGCGGGCAAATTGGAGGTGCATCCAGTCGTAATTGCGCGCACGTCCCAGCGAGACGGCTCCATGCGACTCCCAAATTTGCCACCAGGCATCGCATTCCGGGGAGGAAAGCGTGGCGCGGGGCTTTTTGAGGGCGTAGCTGTTGCTCTCGGGGGCAAAATCCAACGCAATGCCCCAGGCGTGCATCGAGAGACTCCTGCCGCCGGCGGTGCTGCGGTAGTTGTAGCTGCCGCCGTAGAGGTCGAGCCCAAGGGTGTGGATGCGCTCGCTGCCGTAGTGCGCGAGCACCTCGCGCAGCGCCTCCTGCACATGGGTTGCAACGAGCCGATGCACGCGGATGCTGCGCAGCGCGTTCCCCTCGTAGAGCAGGGAATAGGGCGGAACCAGAGAAACCAAGGCGCTTTCCTCGCCGGGTTTGCCGAACATGCTGGTGCCTCGGCGCACCTCGGCCTGCGTCGGCCACTGTGGGATGTCGGGGAGCCCGAGCGCCTTGCTTAGCGCCTCCAGCGTGCGGGGACCGATGATGCCGTCGGCAGGGACACCGATTTTTTGCTGAATGCGGCAGATGCGGGGGTCTTTCATCGCGCGAGGGTGTGCTGTTCAATGGTGCTGAGGCGTGCATCCAAGCTGCGCAGCACTTCGACCGTGTGCGCGGCGGTGCTGGCCTGGCTTTGGGCAAGCTGGCGGAAGTCGCCGTAGACGCAGCACATGAGGCAGACTCCGCCGAAAGTGATGATTTCGCGGGTGTAGTCCCGCATGAGATTCAGGTAATCGCGAAACGGTTTGCACATGCCCATGGTGTACGGCATGGGCGGGGGCTTGTCCAGCCGGGGCATCATAGGCGCAGCCCCTTTCCGTGGGCGGAAAGGGGCTGCGGAGAAAAGGCCGATGCGCAGCGGCTCAGATGCCGGCGGGAGCAGGCTCCGGCTTGGGAGTCGCGGGGGCAGGCTCCGGCGCGGGCGCGGGAGGTTCCGGCGCGGGCGCGGGAGGTTCCGGTGCAGGCGCAGCTGCTTCGGGCGCGGGCTGCGGCGTCGGTGCGGCAGCGGGGGAGGCGGCGTAAGTCTGGCCGTCTAAGCTGGCGACATAGCGCCCGCCGGAAAGAATGTTGATGCCGATGGCTTTGCCGTTGTAATCGGCCGAGGGCGGATCGACCTTGTAGCGGCGGATTTCGGGGGCATCGGGCTGATCCGGGTCACGAACCACCACAGTGATGGGTCCCTTGATGGGCGCGGAGTTCTCCATGGGCGTGGTGAAGGTGCGTCCGCCCTCCATGAACCCACAGGGGTAGATGGCACCGCCGGCATCCTGTGCTTCGACGAAGAGTCGACCTTCCGTGCCGTTGGTGATGCGGATCTTGTAGTTCATCGTGCCGGTGGCAGCCGGGTTCTCATGCTCCTGTACGGGTGCAGGAGCCGCAGGGGGCAGCGCGCTCGGGTCGGTCGGAAGCCCCGCGACCGGGGTGGTGGGTGCCGTCGGCTGCGCGGCGTTGGTAGCCTGGGGCAGGGGGGCTGCCTCAGGCGTGCTGCCGGGCAGGGGAATGGTGACGGCCGGTTGGGCGGCGGGAGTCGCCGGAGCAACTGCCGGGGTGGTGGAAACCGAGGGCGTGGCGGGAAGCAGCGGCGTAGCAGGGATACTCGTCGGGGGCGTCGTCGGCGCAGCAACGGCCGGCGTTGCAGGTATTGCGGGCGTGGCGGGCCGGCCGGCGTAGGCGGCAGCCTGCTGCTCGAACGCAGCATCGACATCGGTGCTGACCGCCACGGGCGCCTGACCGGGCAGCGCCACATAGCGCGGGGCAGGGGCGTGGTGCGTCACGGGGGAGCTCGCCTGCGCAGAGGGTGCATTGAGAGGCGCATCCGGAGTGCAGGACACCGCGCCGAGCGCGGCGACGGCAGCAAGATAAGGTTGATAGTTCATCTTGGGACGATTGTAGCAGATAGTGCGCTGTTGTACAACCTTTTGTTGCACGCGCGGGGCAAAAAACGACCGTGTCGCCGCTCAAAAAGGCAACTGCCAAATGCCCAGCAGGCGCAGCAGCCACAGCAGGAGCCCGGCCTGAGCAAGCAGCAGCCACAGGCAAATGCCGACGGGGGAAACGTAGACCCGAGCGCGGTTCTGGCAGTTCGCCGAGTCGGAAACGCGGATGTGCTGCCGCTCAAAGACAACATCCTCATTCTTGCCGAGGTCGAGTTTCGGAAAATCCATCGGCGCTACTCTAGCACAGCCTGCCCCCCCCCCGCAACCCCAAAGCGCGATGTCTCGCCTTTTCTGCCGAGGGTGGGGGCACTGCCCGACGGTGTACACAAAAAACAATCGGGTGCTCAAAAAGGCGCAAATTCGGGTTGCATCGGCGCGTGGGCTGTGGTATTCTGCGGGTACCATGAAAATCACTGGTACTACTCACAAAGAAGCTGCAGCTTGGGTCGAGCAAGTCGCCCAGCTCTGCAAGCCCGATTCCATCTACTGGTGCGATGGTTCCGAGGAGGAGAACACCGAGCTCTGCGACATGCTCGTGGAGAAGGGAACCTACATCCGCCTGAACCCCGAGAAGCGCCCCGGCTGCTTCCTGGCTCGCTCCACTCCCTCTGACGTTGCTCGCGTGGAGGAGCGCACGTTCATCTGCTCCGAGAAGCAGGAGGATGCCGGCTTTACCAACAACTGGAAGGCTCCGGCAGAGATGAAGGCCATCCTCAACAAGTTCCTCGACGGCTGCATGAAGGGTCGTACCATGTACGTCATCCCCTTCTGCATGGGTCCGCTCGATTCTCCCTTGGCTAAGATCGGCATTGAGATTACCGACTCCGCCTATGTGGTGACCAACATGCGCATCATGACCATCATGGGCGCGCAGGTGCTCAAGCGCCTCGAGGACGAGACGCAGGGCGGCGGCAACCCCAAGCGCGACGGCTACGGCACCTTCGTGCCCTGCCTGCACTCCGTCGGCGCACCGCTGGAGCCCGGTCAGAAGGATGTCACCTGGCCCTGCAACAACGAGGAGAAGTACATCTGCCACTTCCCCGAGACCGGCGAGATTATCTCTTACGGCTCCGGTTACGGTGGTAACGCCCTGCTGGGCAAGAAGTGCCTGGCGCTCCGCATCGCCACCAACATCGCCCGCCGCAACGGCTGGATGGCTGAGCACATGCTCATCCTCGGCGTGACGGATCCCCAGGGTCGCAAGTCCTACATCACGGGCGCCTTCCCCTCTGCCTGCGGCAAGACCAACCTGGCCATGCTCGTGCCCCCCGCACCGCTCAAGGCCAAGGGCTGGAAGACCAGCATCATCGGCGACGATATCGCCTGGATCTGGCCCCACGAGGACGGCACCTTCCACGCCATCAACCCCGAAAACGGCTACTTCGGCGTGGCTCCCGGCACCTCCTACAAGACCAACCCCATCGCCATGGACACCATCAAGAAGAACGTCATCTTCACGAACGTGGGTCTGACGGACGACGGCGATGTGTGGTGGGAAGGGATGGACGGCGAGGCTCCCGCCCACGCCATCGACTGGCAGGGCAATGACTGGACGCCCGACTGCGGCCGCAAGTGCGCTCACCCCAACAGCCGCTTCACCGCCCCCGCCTCCCAGTGCCCGACGCTGGATCCGGAGTACTACAACCCCGAGGGTGTGTCCATCAGCGCTTTCCTCTTCGGCGGTCGCCGCGCCACCACCATGCCGCTCGTCTTCCAGTCCCGCGATTGGAACCACGGCGTGTATGTCGGCGCCACCATGGGCTCCGAGATGACCGCCGCTGCCTTCGGCAAGATCGGTCAGGTGCGCCGTGACCCGATGGCCATGAAGCCTTTCATCGGCTACAACGTGGGCGATTACTGGCAGCATTGGCTGGACATGGGCACCAAGACCTGCGCCTGCAAGCTGCCCAAGATCTTCAACGTGAACTGGTTCCGCAAGGATGCCGAGGGCCACTTCATCTGGCCGGGCTACGGCGACAACATGCGCGTCATTGACTGGGTGCTGCGCCGTTGCCGCGGCGAGGTCGCCGGTGTGGAAACAAAGCTGGGTATCTCCCCCGCCTACAGCGAGCTCGACACCGAAGGCCTGGAAGGCTACACCGAGGAGCAGTTCAACACGAACATGAAGCTCATCGACAGCGAGTGGCAGGCTGAGCTGGAAAGCCAGACCGAGCTCTTCGCCAACGTGGGCGACAAGCTGCCCGCCGAGATGGAGGCGCAGCGCACGACGCTCATCGCCAAGTTCAACTAACGCACGGCGCTGCCGAGCGCTCACCGACCGCCGCCCCTCACCGGGGCGGCGGTTTTGTGTACGACCGACGCGATATGCGCACTGCGGTGAAAGTCCGCGCGGAGCCGC
>CAMACY010000090.1 GCA_945831585.1 uncultured bacterium
AGTCGGTAGAGGGGGTGGCTGTCGTTGGAGTGGGACTGCACTCCGTTGAAATGAGCTGCCTGCGGTAGGGCGATGTGGCGATACTCATCCAGCAGGGCTTGGCGGGCGGTCGTGCTGTTGATGAGCGGGATGCAGAGCTTGTAAGCGAGCCGCACAGCCAGGGCTTCGACAAAGAGGGGTTCAAAGAGCGCGACATCCTCGCAGTCGGTGATGTAGCAGACGCGGATATTCGCGGCCGGGCAGTAGATGCAGCGCCCGCGCAGGGTCCAGGAGGGCGTGCTGACGCTGAGCACGCGCAGGCAATCCGCCGGCAGCAGATGCGGCAGCGAGCCCTCGCCGCCCTCCCGCTCCTCCGTGCTGAGGCTGCGTGTGGCGGTGGCAAAGCTCCAGCGATTGACGCAGAGCACCTCGCGCCGCACGGGGTGGTAGTGCATGTAGCACATACGCGAGGCGTGCGAACCATTGGGGTCAAGGGCGCTCAGGGGTGATTCGCCCAGCTTGCTCAGGGCAATGTTGCAGATGTCCAAGGCAGTGAGCACAGCCTTGGGGATGGTTTCTTCACTCATAGCGTCCCCAGTATCGGGGATGCCGCACGCAGCGACAACGCGGGATCTGCCCGGCGCAGGCGCGTTCCGCCGGGGGAATGCATCGGCTCCCTCCCGGTCAGGACTAGTACTCACCGCCCGGCTCCTCTATGCTCAGGGCCATGAACTGCGATGCCCGCGATGCTGCTGCGCGCTACTACGACCTCGCCCGCCGCGATATGGCGGCGGATTTGGAGGCGCTGTCCGCCGCCCCGCGCGGGGTCGTGCTCTACATGCCCGAGCTGGTGGCGCTGCTCAAGCCCGCCCGCCGCGACTGCCCCGAACGCTGGGAGCTGCTGGACGATGCGCCGGCAGATGCCGATGCGTGGTACATTCACCTGCTGGTGGGTGATTTGGCACTGGCGCGACGCTTGGCGGCGGGGCTGCCGCCGCTGCCCTGGGGCTGTTTCTGCCGGGGGCTCCGCAACCGATGCCCGCACTGCCTGCCTTGGCGGCGCCTGCTCCCGCTCCCCACCCAACCACACAAACACCGCACCTAATCATATGGGATTCGCTGCCAAAACACCCTCTGTTCCGAGCCCGGCCACCACCGAGATTCCCGTTGTCACGGAAAACCTCGCCGAGGACAGTCAACACAGCTACGCGCAAAGCAACAAGCGCAAGCGCGGGCTGCTCTCGACCATTCTTTCCACCCGTCGGCAAACGACGCAGAACACAGACAGCTACAACACCACCCTGGGCTGATGGATCCGACTCTGCTGCAAAGCTACCGCGCGCTCTGCGCCGCCCGCGCCCCCTGGGAGAGCTGGTGGGACACGCTGCGGGAGTATGTGCTGCCCTCGCGCCTGCAAGAGCCGACAGGTGATGCGGTGCCCGATGCCGCCTCCGCCCGCCGATTGGGCGACACCACTGCCGTGGAGGCCTGTCAAAAGCTGGCGGGGGGACACATGAGCTACATCACCCCCGGGCATGAGCAGTGGTTCAAGTGGAGCGCTCCCGAACCCGCCGGCGGCGATGAGGTCGAGGCCTGGTACAACCAATGCTCCGAAATCGCCGCGCGTGAGCTGGCGCTGAGCAATTTTTACACCGAGCTCCACGAGTGCTTCCTCGACCGCGTGGGGCTGGGCACGGGAAGTCTTTTCTGCACCCTGGCGCGCAACGGGCACCTGCTCTTCCGCCACATCCCCTGCGGCCAATTCGTCTGCGCCGAGAACGATGAGGGCACGGTGGACACCTATATGCGCGAGTTCCGCTTCACCCCGCACCAGGCCGAGAGCCAATTCGGGCTTCGGGCGCTGGGACCCCGCGCCCGCGCGCTGCTGGAGAACGGGCGCGACCCGCACAGCGGGAGCCTGAGCTTCCTGCATGTCGTGCGCCCGCGCCGCCGCCGCAACCGCCGCCGCGAGGACGCGCGCAACATGCCCTTTGAGAGCCTTTATTACAGCTTGGACGACAACTGCGTGGTCGAGGAGGGCGGCTACCGCGAGATGCCCTATATGGTCACGCGCTTTCTGCGCTGGGGCGAGGGGGTCTACGGGCTGGCGCCCGCGCGTCTGGTCTACCCCGACATTCGGCAGGCGCAGTTCCTCAACCGCATTCTCGACATGCTGGGCGAGGTAGCGGCCTTCCCCCGCATTCTTGAGTTGGCCAACCAGGTGGGTGAGGTTGACCTGCGCGCGGGCGGGCGCACCCTCATCAACCCCGAGAGTGCCAGCCTCGGCTACCCGCGCGAATGGGCCACCCAAGGGCGCTACGATGTGGGCATGGATCGCCTGCGGCAGAAACAGGAGTCCATCAACCGCGCGTTCTTCATCCCCATGCTGGAGCTGTGGGAAAATCGCCGCCAGCAGATGAGCGCCAGCGAGGTCATTGCGCGCGAAAACGAGCGGGTCATGCTCTTCTCGCCCTCCTTCACGCTGTTCACCTGCGATTTTGCGCCGATGATGGAGCGCGTCTTTGCCCTGCTCTTCCGCAGCGGTCGCCTGCCCCGCCCGCCGCAGAGCGCGCTGCGCACCGACCGCCGGGGCGAGGCTGTCATCGACAGCCCGCATGTGGTCTACCTGGGGCGCATTGCCCAGGCGCTGCGCCGCCAGCGGGTCGAGGGCATTGACCGCACCCTGCTGCGCTTGCAGCAGATGGGGCAACTCGATGCCGCCCTGCTCGATCATGTGGATTTGGACCGCACCTTCCGCCTGGCGGCGCGGCTCGACGGCGTGAGCGAGGAGATTCTGCGCCCCGATGCCGCCGTGCGTCGCCTGCGCCGCCGGCGCGAGGCCGAAGCCGCCCGGCAGAACAACGTCACACCCGACACCCCCGAAGCATGAAGCCCCACGAATCTCCCCTTGAGGCCGCGCGCGCCCGCCGCCGCCGACTGCTCAGTGTGCTGGGCAGTCCGGCGGGGCAGCAGGTGCTGCTCGATCTGGAAGCGCGCTTCGAGACCGATTTGCCCGTTTTCCAGGGGCACGCAGGCAGCTACGACCCGATGGATGCTATGCGCCGCGATGCCCACCGAGAAATCTTCCTCGTTATCCGCCGCCAGCTGGAGCTGGCGCAACGAGAAGCAACCCAACCTGAACATGATGATGCAACCTGAAACCGAAGATCCGGTGGCAGAGACCGCCACCGAGCAACAAGCCACCGCCGACACCCCGCTGATGACAGCCACCGGTGAATTCAGCCCCGATTGGTACCGCCGCTTTACGGAACTGGAACCCTACGCCGCCTCGCTCGCCAAGTTCCGCCGCCCCGAAGCGCTCGCCAAGAGCTACGCGCATCTGGAACGCCTGCGCGGCTACCCCGAGCAGGGCGACGAGCGCCGCATGGCTGCGTTCCGCATGGCCATGGGGCTGCCCGATTCTGCCGATGCCTACAGCCTACCCCGCCCCGAAGCCGCGCCCGATGAGCTCTGGGATCCGGCTTTGGCCAAGAGCATGGCTCAGGTGGCCTACGAATACGGTGTTCCCCCGCGCGCCATGGAAGCGCTCTGCACCCGCTATGCGGAGGAGGGGCGCCGCCACCTTGAACAGGCCGAGCAGGCCACGCAAGCAGCCATTGAGGCTGCCGATGCCGGGCTGCAGAACGAATGGGGCGAGGAATACGAGAGCAACATGAACCGCATCGGCGCCTTCCTGGAGCAGATGGGACGACAAAGCGGCGTCGATGTGGAGGAATTGATGCAGAACCCCGCCTTGCGTGCCAACCCCGACTTTGCCAAGCTCATGCTGGCCGCTGCCGCCCTGACGGAGGAAGCCCCCCTGCGCGGCGAGACGCGCAGCAATAATCGCCGCCAAGAGGCTCAGCGCATTGCCCGCGACCCCTCCCACCCCCTGCACGAGGCCTACATGCGCACCAACCATCCTCAACACCGCTACGCCAACGAGCAATACGACCGCCTGGCTTTCGGGCGCGAGCTCTGAACCCGGACTCGCTCAGACCAAGCTCGCGGAAGAGCCGATCTGTGCGCCCGAAACCACCCCCCCAACAAAAAAACTTCCGACCAACAGGCGGAAGGCATGGAGTTGAGATGAGAGCGACCCCGCCTCCTTGCACAGGAGGCGGGGTCAATGCTCAATGATGAGAACGGCGCGGAGCCATCTCTCCACGACGCGCGTGATGTTGCACGGCGGGGCGGTTCATCTGCGGTGCCTGCGGGCGATGTTCCGCCGCGGGGCGGTTCATCTGCGGTGCCTGCGGGCGATGTTCCGCCGCGGGGCGGTTCATCTGCGGTGCCTGCGGGCGATGTTCCGCCGCGGGGCGGTTCA
>CAMACY010000091.1 GCA_945831585.1 uncultured bacterium
AGAGCGCGGGCAGCGGGCTCACCGTCAAAGGCTCGCTGCACGGCTCGCAGCACCTCCGCATAGGCAGTCTCGTGCCCCTGCGGCGGGCAGGAGGGGTTGGCCTCCTGCAAGAGCAGCACCAGGCGCACGGCGCGCTCCTCAGGCGTGGAGGCGCGGCAGACAGCCGCCCAGGGGCTCTCGCCCGCCGGCAGCCCGCTGCGCATTTGCCCGAGCACCTCGGCATAGGCGGCGGGATCCAGCGTGATGGACGCCTCCTGCGCGCACAGCGGCAGCGCACTCAACGCAACGAGCATCGTAACAGCGGATGGGCGGAACATAAGCGTGATGATTCTACCTGCCGACAAGCGCCG
Source organism: uncultured bacterium (assembly GCA_945831585.1). Lineage (GTDB taxonomy): Bacteria > Verrucomicrobiota > Verrucomicrobiia > Verrucomicrobiales > Akkermansiaceae > Akkermansia. The sequence goes on from CAMACY010000091.1 coordinate 351, forward strand.
GTGCAACCTCGAAATCAGGATACGCGCACATTCCCCGGCAAAGGTCGCGGGTCGTTTATTCCTCCTCCGGCGGGCGGGGACAGGGCGCCACCCGACAGACGGCCATGCCGGCGGCTCGGGCGGCGCAGAGCCCGGGCTCGGCATCCTCGAAGACGATGCAGCGAGCGGCATCCACCCCCATGCGTTGCGCGCAGAGCAGGAAGATGTCGGGCTGCGGTTTTCCCCTGCCGGGCGGCACATCGCCCGGGGTGACGATGAGGGGAAACAGCGCCTCCAACCCGGCCGAGCGTAGGGTGTGGCGCGCCCCGGGGAGCATGCTGCCCGTGCCGATGGCGTAGGGGATGCCCGCTGCGTGCAGCCGCCGCACCAGGGCGGCTGTCTCGGGGATGAGGGGCAGCTGCTCACTCTCCAGCAGGTCGGCGTATGCCGCGCGCTTGTCATCGGCCGTTTGCTCGGGATCCATCTGCAGATGATAGCGTGCATTGAGGTCGCGCACGATGTCAGGCGCGGCCATGCCGCCGTGCGCGGTGAACTCAGGCCAGCGGAACGCCTCCGGCGGTGCCCCGTGGCGGCGCAACGCGCGACGCCAGGCGCGGTAGTGCGTGGGCATGCTGTCTACCAGCGTGCCGTCCAAATCAAAGATGTAGCCGTCGTACGACTGCGACGGCAACACAACGCGAGGCAGCGGGCTCATGAGCGTTTGTAGCGGGCGACAAAGCGTTGCAGGTCGGTATCGCGACCGAAGAGGACGAGCACATCTCCCTCCTGGAAGACCAAATCGGGTTTGGGGGTATCGATGACGGGCTGCTCGGGCGTCGCAAAGACGTCGTCATCGGTCTGCTTGCCGTGCACATCGCCCCGGCGCACCGTGAGCAGGTTGAGGTTAAAGTTGTCGCGCAGCCCCACCTCGTTGAGCTTGCGGTTGACCCATTCGGCGGGCAGGTCGACATCCGCCAGCGAATGCGTGTTGTCCATGCGGCGCAGGCGGATGAGCCCCTCGGAGGTGAAGTGTGCAGCGAGCTGGCGGGCGGCCACATCCTCCACGCGGAAGATGTCCTTCACGCCGATGTGTTGCAGGATGCGGGTGTGCAGGTCGTTGACGCTGCGCGAGAGCAGGTTCTTCACCCCGAGTTCGCGCAGCTGGGCAGAGATGATGAGGTTGCGCTCGTATTGCTCGCCCACGGCGACGATGACGGTGATGTCACCGCCCACAAGGGAGAGCTTGCGCAACACGCGGATGTCCGTGGCATCGCCGACGCGCGAGAAGGCGACCCGGTCTTTAATCGCAGCGATGGGAGCCTCCCGCTCGTCGAGAACCGTGACCTCGGCACCGAGGTCGGTGAGGCAGAGGGCGAGGGCACGGCCGAACTGGCCACAGCCGATGATGACGAATTTCATAATATGTTCGGTTGGTTGTTTCAGCTGAGGGGGAGTCGCGTCTCGGGATAGCGCAGGGGCGGTGGTTCCCGACGGCGGACAAAGAGGTGCATGAAGGTAAACATACCGACGCGCCCGAAGAGCATGTTGAGCGCCACGATAATCTTGGACAAAGGCGAAATGACGGGGACGATGGAGAGGTCGTAGCCGGTGGTGGTGAAGGCGCTCACCTCCATGAGCAGCACGCGCACCACGCCGCCGGGCGCGTTGCCGATGTCCGTCTCGATGAGCAGCAGCAGCATGGTCGTAAACGCAATCCAAAAGCTGGAGAGCACCACCGTGGCCATGGCTCGCTCCACCGTGGGGCGGGCGATGCGGCGGCTGTGCAGCTCGACATCCTGAGCGCCGCGCAGCACGCGGAAAATTTCCAGCACGCAGAGGGCGAACACAGGGGCGTAGACGCCGCCGCCCGTGCCGGCGGGGTTGCCGCCGACAAACATCATGAGGCAGAGGAAGAGCTTGTAGACGGGGCCGTAGCTGTCCAAATCCGTGAGGTTGAAGCCACCCGAGCGGCTGACGGAGTTCCACAGAGCTTCCCAAATATGCGGCAGTGTGGTGCCGGCGTGGACGGAGGGCTCGAAGAGGCTCAGCAGCCCCATGCCCAGCGTACCCAATAGAATGACGATGAAGGTGGCGCGCACGGCCAGCCAGGTGCTGGTGCTCCAATGCGGGGGGGTGGGCTGCCCACGCAGGCGCGAGCGCAGGCGGTTGATAACCTCCAAATAGACGCCGAAGCCCATGGTGCCAATGAACATGAGCAGCATCATGATACCCTGCACGGCGTAGTTATGCTCCATGCAGGAGCTCTGCATCCCCTTGGGCAGAATGGTGATACCCGCGTTGCAGAAGGCGGAAACGGCGTGAAAGACGGCGTAAAACACCAGATTCTCCTGCGGAATATCCGGCCTGCCCAGCCAGAGGAAGTAGAGGCAGACCGCGCCGATGAGCTCGGCGCCGAAGGTGATGCCGAACACCGCCTTGAGCAGAGCGGGAATAACGTTGACATTCTGCATGTCCAGCACGCCGGAGAGGGCACTGCTGTCGCTGAAAGCCAGGCGCTTGCCCACCATCATCAGCACCAGCATGGAGAAGGTGACCACGCCCACCGCGCCGATTTGGATATCGATGAGCAGCACGAGCTTACCCAGCGGACTGAGCACCTCGGCAGCGTCGATGCACATGAGCCCCGTGATGGAGGAGGCCGAGGCGCAGGTGAAAAAGGCGTCCACCGCACTGATGGGCGCAACCGTTGCCCCCGGCGTGAGCAAAATGAGCGTGCTGAAAATCACCAGCACCACCATGTAGGTGAAGAAGAGGACGGGGGGCGACCAGTGATCCATGCGCCCCGGTCGGTGGTGGTGCGCCCGGCGGTAGGAGAAGAGGTTGATCAGCGCAAAGGCTCCCATGAAGAGGCTGCACACGAGGGTGACCCAAAAGGACCACAGGGGCAGAAAACTCCACACCCCGCCGCCGAACGCGACGGAAGCCATCACGCCAACCAGCAGTTGCAGGCAGACAAAGCGCCCCGGCCAGCGTAGGTGCAATAACTCGGAAAGGAAGTGGATGAAAACGGTGGCGGTGTTGAACCACACGAGACCGCAGAGCACCAGATGCGAGGCGCGGATGAACACGGCGCGCTGTAGGTCGCTGCTGCCCGGCTGCTCAAAACAAACCTCCCAGAGCAACACGACCAGCACCAGCATGCCGGAGATGATTTCCGGCAGCTCAAGAATACGGCTGCGCCGGTCGCTTGTCCGCTGAGGTAACATAAGCAATCTGCGGCATTGTAGCACAAGCCCTCCCGTCTGGCAAGCCCCTGCCCCGCCGTGGCTCTCAACGCTCCGCCGGGGGCGGCGGCGAGCCTTCATCGTGCAGGCGGCGCAGGTGCTCCATGCGCTCGCGAATGCGCAGCTCCAGCCCGTTGCCCGTGGGCTTGTAGTAGACGCGCCCCTCGGGCAGGTAGGCCTGGGGGACATAGTGTTCCTCGCCGAAGTCGTGGGCGTATTGGTAGGCCGTTGCGTCCTCGCTCACGCCGCGCAGGCGTGCCAGTTTCTTGCGCGTGGGGGTGGCCAGATGGTCGGGCACGGCGAGGGTGCGCCCCTCGCGCACATCCTCCAGC
>CAMACY010000092.1 GCA_945831585.1 uncultured bacterium
TTTACGCCTCGGTGGGTTGCTCCACTTTCTTAGCAAGCTGCACGGGAGCCGTGCTCTTGCTGTTCTTGGCGATTTCCTTTTGGCGCTTAAGATAAGCGCGGCGGCGGCGACGTTTCGTCTCCTGGCGGTGTTGTTGACCCATATCGGTTCGGTTTGGTTTGTAGAGCGGCGAAGCAGAGCCGCCCGAGGTTGATAAGCGCGTTATAAATAGCCTTTTCCGTATGGCTTGACAAGGCAAAAATGCGTTCACCGCCCCGAAAAACGAAAGCGGGCAGGCGCAAGCGCCCACCCGACTCCGAAAAATTCCTGAACAGGCTTCGTTTAGGCCTCAGCGGGGGTCACGGCAGAAGCCGGGATTTCCTCCTTGTTGGTGAAGTGCCACTTCACCTTGTTGCGCTTGCTTGCGGAGCGAGCCTTGCGCTTCTTCTCATCCATGGGGCTCTCGAAGTTGCGGCGGCGGCGCATCTCCTCCAGAATGCCCTCGGTGTCCAACTTCGTCTTGAGGCGCTTGAGGGCGCGGTCGATCGGTTCTCCTTTACGTACAGTGACGGAACGCATCATATTGTTGTATTGGTGGTTAAAAGTTCAGGAACGGACGACAAGGATACCCGCGTTACCCCTAGCTGTCAAGTTTTTTGTCGGCAAATCACGCAAAAAAGGGGGGCTGTTTCAAAACAGCCCCGCAATTGCTATGGAAACGCGTCTCGCACAGAGCAGGATGCGACACCGCCTAATCGGTTGATAGGCAATCCGCCAACCGACTACAGCATGGATGCGGGCAACGGCTTCTATTCCGCCGCCAAAGTGGATCAGGACGCGCCCCTCATCGACCTCTACGGGCTCAGCGAATGCCCCGGGAACGGGCTGCGCCTGAGTGGCTTTGTCACCTACGACGCCGACGCTGCGCCGCGACATCAAGCTGGCGAAGGGGGCGCTTTCCGCAAGGGAAGCGCCCCCTTTCTGCCGCTGGTCACATCAGCTCCACGGCGATGGCATCCGCCACCAAAAAACCCGCAGGCGTAAGCACCAGCCCGCCGTCCGTTCGGCGGCGCGCCAAGCCCTGCTCCTCCAGCATGCGGACGGTGGGGGCATCCTGCGCGCGCAGCCACCGGGGCGCAAGCCCCTCATCCGTGCGCAACTGCAAGCCGAGCAGCTCCGTGCGGCGCTGTGCCGACGTCAGTTGCTCGCACAGCGCAGGCGGCAACTGCCCCGCCTGCAACGCCGCGATGTAAGCCGGGGTATCCTCCGCATTGCGATAGCGCAGCCCACCCATGCTCCCCACGGCGCCGGGCCCCAGCGCAGCGTAATCCTCGCCGCGCCAGCAGGCCAGGTTGTGCCGACAGCGATAGCCCGGGCGGGCAAAGTTGGAAATCTCGTAGTGCCGATACCCCGCCGCACGCAGCAACTCATCCGCGCGGCGAAAGAAGAGGACATCCGTTTCCTCATCTCCCGCCGCTGCGCCGTATCGCTCGAAAAAGGCCGTGTCCTCCTCGTAGGAAAGATTGTAGGTCGAAAGATGCTCGGGCTGCAACGCCAGTGCGCTCTCCAGCGTGTGCTCCCACTGCGCCAGGCTCTGCCCCGGCAGGGAGAACATGAGATCCAGATTCAACTGCTCGATTCCCTCCGCCCTCAGCAGCGCCACATCCGCCGCCACCTGCTCGGGGGTATGCGTGCGCCCGAGCAGCCGCAGCAGCTCGGGCTCCAGGCTCTGCACGCCGAGCGACACGCGGGTGATCCCCAGCTCGCGCCAGCGACGCACCTTGGCGGGGGTCAGCGTGGCGGGGTTGGCCTCGAAACTCCACTCGCGCAGCTGCGAGAAATCCACCCACTGCCGCAGCCCCGCCACCAGTGCATCCAAATGCGTGGGCGAGAGCATGCTCGGCGTGCCACCGCCGCAATAAATCGTGCTCGGCGCAAAGCCCTCCGGCAGGCGCAGGCGCGCCTCGCGCACCACCGCCGCCACAAAACCACGCATGTTCGTGCGCCCCGGCGTGTGCTTAAAGAAAGCGCAGTAGGGACAAATGCGGTGGCAAAAGGGGATGTGGATATAGAGGTGCGACACGCGCAGCGGAGAGAGTGCGGAAGCGGAAAGAGGCTCAGGGCTCCGGCTCCCAAGCGGGGGCACTCATCAGGCGCTCGTAGAGACGCTGCGCCTCGCCCTTCATGTCCACGGCGGCAATGTCGACCCAGTGCTTAGCCATGCGCTCATCCGCCGGAAGATTCGCGCCGCCCTTGGCCGTCACATAGGCGAGGTAAACGTAAGCCTCTGGGTAGCCCATCGTGGCTGCCTCCTGCAATATCTCCGCCGCCTTGGCCGCATCCGCCGGCACCCCGCTGCCCGAAAACAGCGCATAGGCCAACGCCACCACGGCCTGCGCGTGCCCGCGATTGGCGGCGGCGTTCAGGCAGCTCAGCGCGCGGGCTTCGTCCTTAGCGGTGCCCAGGCCCCGCAGCAGCATGACCCCCTGCGAGCAAAGGCAGGAGCGGTCTCCCTGCTGAGCCCCGGCCTCGAAGTGGCGGTAGGCGCGGGCGTCGTCCTGCGGCAGACCATAGACGCCATCGTGGCACACACGCCCCAGCCAGAAGTGCGCCGCCGCATTGCCGAGCATGGAGGCCGTCTGAATCAGGTGGCGCCCGGCGCGGTCATCGTGCTGCAGCCCGACGGTGCGCATCACCTCTGACTGCGGGTTGCCCTCCGTCAGCACCGTGCCCAGGGTGAACATGGCCTCGTCGTTGTGGCGGCTAATAGCCTCCTTGAGCAGCTCGTAGCTCAGCTTGGCGTCCTGCCCCGAGGCGATAACCGACAGCATGTAGATGGCATCTGCGTTGCCGAGGCGCGCCGCTTTCTGTAGCCACTCCACCTTGTCGGCGTGATTGGGCGCCATCATGGCGATAAAGTAAATCACATGGTGGTTCTTGCGCTCGATTTCCCCCTTGACGGCGGGCTTGTCGCGATCCTCGAACTTCTGCAGCCGCCCGCTGATTTGCAGCCACTTGAAGCGCGGGATGATGCCGCCGCTGCGGCAGGCCTCCAGCATGTACTTTTCGGCGGCCTTTTCGTCCTTAGCCACGCCCACGCCGTTGCGCAGGCACATGTAGACATTGACCTTGGCGGGGTCGTAGCCCGCATCGGCCGCTGCGCGAGCCAGGCGGTAAGCGCGCTGCACCTCGGGGCTCTGCAGGGCATCTCGCCGCACGTTGATGAGCAGGCGATCCGCGCAGAACTGCTGCGCGGCGGGCTGCCCCTCGCGCGCAGCCTGCTCCATCCACGCCAGCACGGCGAACTCATCGCCCGTGGCGGAGAACGCCGTCTCGGCCGCCGGGCAGAAATCGTAGAGATTTTTCTCCGTCTGCGAGGCGAGCAACTCCTTGAACTTGGCGTAGGCTTCGGGGTGCGCCGCCGGACTCGCATCGGCCGCCGGGGCAGGGTCGGGCGTGAAACTCAGGTCGCGGCGGGCATCAAAGGCTCCCGCCTGCGGCGCGATCGACTCTGCCGCCGGGGCGGGCGCGGCGGGCTCTGCCTCAGCAGGAGCCACGGGCGCGGCGGGCTCGAGGGGCGGCGGCAAAATGGCTCGCACGCCCTCGGCAAAATCAGCAGCAGCGGCAAGGGGCAGCGACACGAGGGGCAGCAGGGAACAGCATCTCATGCGTGCAGTTTACCCCGCCCGTCCCCCTCCGCGCAAGCGCGAAACACGTCAGGCAGCTACAGCATTCGGAATGCGATTAGCTCATTTTGAATACCCGATATGTACCCAATATCTTCTTAAGTACTTATAATAAGCGCTTAAGAATATGTATAATGGCGCCTGATTTTAAGACAACAGTTTAATCCCCCTATTTCTTGTGCAAA
>CAMACY010000093.1 GCA_945831585.1 uncultured bacterium
AAAATGCTGTCGCTTAGCGCATGAGGCTTGACCTCCACGCAGTGGAGTGTGTATGCTACAGGCACGAAACGCATGCGCTACAGCTCCGTGCCCACATCGACTATCACGGCAGAAAGCGTGGTGCTCGATGGCTTTGTGCGCTCGCAAAAGGACACGGCGGGCATCACGACTACCGCCACGCGTGCCTACACGGCAAGCGGCATGGTGCTCACGCAGACCGACGGGCGCGGCAACACGACGACCACAGTGACGGATATCGCGGGGCGCACCACGAGCGTGACCGACGCCGCAGGCAACGTTATCATGGCACCGAAATTGCGGACACCGGGTTAAGCCCCTTTTTCTTGTGTACCACAGCAGGCGCTTGTATCATCAACTAACACACGCCGTATGCAAAACGACAAGATACACAAGAGAGGGGGTTACAGGCCGAGTCCAAGGAGAAAGTGGCATTGGAAGCTCTGACGGGAGCAAGAACGCATGCCCGGATAGCCTTCGGACTATGGCATCAGTCCGGATGGATTAAAGGCTCGGAAGAGGCATGTCAAGGAGTTGGAACTGTAGCGCTAGGTCTCCAACGATCGGACAAAAAAGGGACTGTCCCCCTCGCGCGAAACGGCAGTTGTCGCAGAAACGGTCCGGCTTACTGTTAGCTCGCTCGAAAATCTGTGGGAGACATGCGGCCGCGATTGGGGCTTTTCTGCGGCGGAGCTCTGCGCTACAATGGCGCCATGCAAGCAGAGCCATCGGCAGACAGCAACATCCGCATTCGCGGAGCGGCGGAACACAACCTCAAGGGGGTCGATGTCGACATCCCGCTGGGGCGAATCACGGTGGTGACGGGACCCAGCGGCAGCGGCAAAACCTCGCTCGCCATGGCGACCCTCTACGCCGAGGGCCAGCGCCGCTATGTGGAAACCTTCTCCCCCTACGTGCGGCAGTTCATGGATCGCATGGAGCGCCCCGCCGTGGAGGCCGTGGAGAATGTGCCGCCCGCCATCGCCATCGGCCAGCGCAACGCCGTGAAGAACTCGCGCTCCACCGTGGGCACCATGACCGGCATCAACGAATACCTCAAGCTGGTGTTCTCCCGCCTGGCCGTGGGGCGCGATGCCGAGGGTCGCGTGGTGCGCCCCGCCACGCCGCAGGGGGTGGCGGATGCGCTTCTGACCGAGGCGGCCGGGGCTGAGGTCTTGATCTGTTTCCGCACACCCTGCGTGGGCGGATTCGAGGAGATGCGGCAGAACCTCACGGCGCAGGGCTACCTTCGTCTCCGGGTGGCGGGGGAACCGCTGCGGCTGGAGCAGGCGAGCGCCGAACAGGTCGGGGAGGGGGACTGGTGCGTCATTCAGGATCGCGTGCGCCTGAGCGCCGACAACCGCCCCCGCCTTATCGAGGCACTGGAGACGGCGTTTCACCTGGGGCAGGATGCCGCCGAGACGGTGCTGCGCCGCGCGGACGGCGCTTGGGAGGCTCCCCGCTGCCACCGCTGCGACTGGTCGCCGCTGCTGGAACCCGTGCCGGAGCTCTTTTCGGGCAACTCGCCGCTGGGAGCCTGCCCCTGCTGCAAGGGCTACGGGCGCTCCATCACCTACGACTACGCCAAGGGGCTGCTGCCCGAGCGCAGCATTGCGGACGGAGCACTGAAGATGCTCTCCTCGCCCACGCTCTCGGAGTGCTACCGCGACTTCGTGCGCGTCAACAAGAAGTGCAAGGCCGTGCGCATGCACACCCCCTGGTGCGAGCTGACGCCTCGGGAGCAGGACTGGGTGCTTAAGGGCAACTGCGGCGAGCTCGACGTGTGGAGCGCCTACGATGCCGGGCTTTGGTACGGTTACAAGGGCATTTTTGAGGACATGGAGAAGCACGCGCACAAGCTCAGCGTGCGCGTCTTTCTGGCCTACTACCGCGTGTACAGCATCTGCCCCGCCTGCGGGGGCGGGCGGCTCCGCCCGGAGGCGCTGGCCTTCACCATCGGCGGGCTGACCGTGCCGCAGGTGCAGGCGCTGCCCATGGAGGAGCTGCTGGCTTGGCTGGATGCCCATGTGCTGCCTGCGGCGGGGGGCGACCGCTCGCTGGCGCAGGGCGTGCGCGAGCTGCGCAGCCGCGTGGCCTACCTCTGCGAGGTGGGGCTGGCGTATCTGACGGCGGATCGCCTGACGCGCACGCTTTCGGGCGGCGAAATCGAGCGCGTGAGCCTGACCACCTGCCTGGGGGCGGCGCTCACGGAGACTCTTTTTGTGTTGGATGAGCCCACGGTGGGGCTGCACGCCCGCGACACGGCGCGGCTCATGGCGGCCATGCGCCGCCTGAGCGATCGCGGCAACACCTTGGTCGTCACCGAGCACGAGGAGGCCGTCATGCGCGCCGCCGACTATTTGGTGGACATGGGACCGCAGAGCGGCAGCCTGGGCGGCGAGGTGGTGTATGCCGGCGCGCCGCAGGGTATCACCGCCGCGACGCGATCCCTCACGGGGCAATACCTGAGCGGGGAGCGCCGCATTCCCGTGCCCCGGCAGCGGCGGCGCGGGCGCGGCTGCATCCGCATCGAGGGCGCCGAGTGCCACAACCTGCACGATTTTTCCGTGGACATTCCGCTGGGGGTCTACACCTGCCTGACGGGAGTCTCGGGCAGCGGCAAGAGTACGCTGGCCTGCTCCGTGCTCTACGGCTCGCAGCACCCCGGCGAGCTGGATGACGAGGAGCGGGTGCAGCTGCGCGCCCTCCGCGGCACGGAGCAGCTGGGGCAGATGCTGCTGGTCGACCAGAGCCCCATCGTGCGCACGCCGCGCTCCACCCCCGCCGTCTACATCGGCGTGTTCGAGGACATCCGCGCGCTCTTCTGCGCCGAGCCTGCGGCGCAGGCTCGCGGGCTCAAACCCGGCTACTTTTCCTTCAACAGCGGCGAGGGGCGCTGCCCGCGCTGCGCGGGCCT
>CAMACY010000094.1 GCA_945831585.1 uncultured bacterium
TGGGTCATGAGCGAGTTGATGGGGAAGAGCGGGGAGACCTTGACGTTGTTGGCGTAGATCTGCGCATCGCGGAAGGTGATCCACTGGTTGCGCTCGCTGCCCTCGCCGCAGAAGTCGTGGTCCCAGTTGCCGCGCCAGATGGAGTCGGCAATGCCGAACCAGAAGGGCGAGGCCCAGGTGCCCGTCGTCAGGTTGATGTAGAGGTTGGGCTTGTGGTTGCGCAGCTCCTCGATGAGGTGGATGATGGCCTCGAAGTCCGACCCGAACTTAGAGCCCTTGGCGGGCTCGGATTCGCCGCTGGTGCCGTCGAACTTGAAGTGGTTGACGCCGTTCTCATCAATCATGTGCAGGCACATCTTCTTGAAGAGCTCGTAGTACTTGGGACCCGAGAGTGCAAAGCCGCTGGCGTTGGTCTCGTACTTGCCGGCGGCCGCCGCCAGACGCTGTTCCCTGGGCTTGCCGTAGCCGCCCCAGGGGGAGAACCAGACGCCGGGTTGGGCGCCGTAGCTCTCGGCGAGCTTGCGGACGTTGCGGAACTCCTCGGGCAGGTCTTTGTGGAACTGCCACAGGGTCTCCGTGTTGTCCCAGCCGTCGTCGAAGAGGAAGGAGTCCATCTCCACCCCGCGCTTTTGCACCAGCTCCTCGCCGAAGAGCTTGACGGTGGAGAGGGCGTCTTTCTCCGTGTAGGGGGTGAAGTAGCCGATGTCGTACCAGGTGTTGTAGTTGAGGAAGGGAGCGTACTCGCGGGCGCGCTCGGTGTTCAGGTAGCCCAGCTGGAAGGTGCGGCGCAGCTGCCCGGGGGTGCTGAAGCCCAGCACGGCGGAGAAGCTGCTCTTGGCGCGGCAAGGCAGGTCGGTGGTGCGCTCCAGCGAGCAGGTGAAGCCCTCGGCGCTCACCTCGCTCTTGCTCATGGGGTGCTCCACGCCGGCGAACAGGCGGTTGCCGGCGGCGACTACGGGCGCGCCCTTCACGCTGCCCTCCACGCGAGCTTCGGGGGCCTTGACATCCAGCAGCGTGACCTTGCGCACGGGCATGGTGAACTGCTGCGGCACCACATCGAGCCCCACGCGCACATAGGGTTGACCCTCGCGCAGCTCCAGCCACCAGGTGATGTTGTGACCGAGGGAGGAAACGACGAAGGGAATGGTGATTTTCTGCCCGGCGTGGCGGTCGGCGATGCGGCGGGCATCGGCAAGCGGCGCAAGCGCTTCGGTCTTGACGTCGGAAATCTTGCAGTCGTGTGCCGTGATGGTGTGGAAAGTCTCCTTAAACTCCTTCTTGGAGCAGGCTTCGTCCGTTTCCTCATCGCAGACGAGGATGGAGAAGATGTCGTTGCCAAGATCGTAGCTGCGACCGTTGATTTTGTCTTGAATCACAACGCCGGCCAGCTTGCGACCGATTTTCTGAACCTCGACCGTCAGGAATTCGTTCTGGATCATGATGGAAGTATCGTTTTGGGTGATGCCGAGCGGCGCGGACGCAGCATCGGCCGTCTCGGCAAGGCAGAGCCCGCCCGCGAGAAAACTCAGGGAGAGCACGCCTGTCAGGATCGGTGTAGGAACCATGACCCCATTCTAGCACAGGCGCTGCCTAGGTGCAAGCCCGATGTGTCTATCGCCGTTCTCTCCGGCGTTGAAACGCGATTCTATATAAGCAGTTTGCATCATCTCGAAGCCTCGCAGTTTGCCCTGCTCAGGCCGGTGATACAAACGACTCGGGCAGGCGGAAGAAGCGGCGGGCGTTGGCGGTGGTGAGCGCAGCGATGTCCTCGGGCGTGCAGCCGCGCAGGGCGGCTATTTTGTCAACGACATAGCGCGTACGCCCGGGGATGTTGACCTTGCCACGGAAGGGTTCGGGGGAGAGGAAGGGGGAGTCGGTCTCGACCATGAAGCGCTCCTCCGGCACGGCGGCGGCCACGGCTTGCACCGCTTCGGTCTTGCGGAAGGTGAGTAGCCCGGTAAAGGAGACCATGCCGTCGAGTTGCTCGAAGATGGTGTCGGCCTGCGCGGGGCTGCCGATGAAGCAGTGGAACACCGGACGCACGCGGGGGAAGTTGCGGGCAATGGCGATGGCATCGTCAAAGCAGTTGTGCGCGGTGCCGCGGTCGCGGGTGTGCAGCGAGATGTTGAGCGCCAGCTCCTCGGCAAGCGCAAAGTGGTATTCGAGCAAGCGGCGCTGGCGGCGGTGGTAGTCCTCCTCGCTGTGCCCCTCGGGAGCGGGCCAGTAATAATCGAGCCCGGTTTCGCCGATGGCCGCGAGGGGGTGGCAACGGCAGAGAGCGGCCATCCGCTCGCAGTCGGCATCGCTCACAGCCAGACACTCCATCGGGTGCACGGCCAGGCAGACGGAGACGAAATCCGGGCAGCGCGCAGCAAGCTCCAGCTGCGGCTCCCAGTCGTGCGGGTCGGTGCCTTGCGTGATGCAATGGCAGACGCCGAGGGCGAGGCTGTTGCGCCGCAGGCTCTCGAAATCGCCGTATTTATCGGAGATGAGGTGACAGTGTGTGTCGATGATGCTCATGGGCGCTGTTCTACCGCATGG